>CAZTAK010000009.1:0-58840 GCA_964611585.1 uncultured Alphaproteobacteria bacterium | reverse complement strand
CGCCCCCGCCGGGTGTTACCCGGCACCGTGTTTCCGTGGAGCCCGGACTTTCCTCTCCCCGGCGGCCGAAGCCGCCCGGCAGCGGCCATCCGGCCACCTGGCACTGGGTAGATTAGGACTCTGAGCGCGATCGTCAACGGGCGCGGCCGCAAAGCCCGCGCGTCCGCCGGGCCGGGGACGCCTAGGAAACCATGTCCGCCAGGATTCCGTAACATTCATCCGGGATACACTCCGGTGGAACGCCGAGACTCTGCAGGTATTCTCCGCAACTCATGGCGCTCAGCAGGATAATAAACGAAGCGGCAAGCAACAGGCGAGACAGGAACATCGACACCTCTCGTTGTGGCAGGCGCCGTCGGACTGCAGGGATAACTGGCATCCCCGGGCGCGCCGATGGGTCTATCCTAGGGGCCCGCGGCCGGGCCCGGCAAGGGACCATTCGCCCTGCAAGTCGGACTCAGAGGCGGCGGATTCCACACTAGGATTGCACCATGAGCCGGTTCGTCGCCTATATCGCCGCCAGCCTCGACGTATACATCGCCACCGCCGACGGGGCCGTTGGCTGGCTCGATGACTTCGGCGGCGCCGACTATGGCTACGATGAATTCTATGCGGGCGTGTCGGCTCTGGTCATGGGGCGCGCCACCTACGATCAGATCCGCGGCTTCGGTGACTGGCCCTATGGGGGCAAACGCTCGCTGATATTGACCTCGCGCGCGCTCGAAGACGCGCCGCCGGAAACGGAAGCCGCCGCGGGCCCGGCCACCGAAATCGCCGCGCGCCTTCGCGGCGAAAACGCCGGCACGGTGTGGATCGTCGGTGGCGGCAAGACCCTTCGGGGGTTTCTTGCGGCCAATGCCGTCGATGAAATGGAGATCTTTCTCATGCCCCGTTTGCTCGGCGCGGGCGTCCCCCTGTTTCCCGACTCGGACGCGGCGCGGGCGCTGACCCTCAAGTCCTCAACGGCCATGGCCCACGGCGTGGTCAGACTGGTCTATCAGCCCGCCTGAATCTCAGGAATCGGCGAGGCGCACCAGCAGCGAATTGAGCACGCCCGCGGTTTCCGCGTCCGCCACCCCATCGACGCGCGCCGGGCGGAAGTGGCGCTGGAAGGCAGCCACGACGGTCGCGGTCTCGCCGTCGTAGACGCCGCTGCGCGGCACTTCGTAACCGTAGGCCCCGAACATCGATTGCAGCGCCAGCACGCCGGCCCCTTCGGCGCCCGGACCGGCAACGATCTCCGCCTCCGCCAGCATCGGAACGTCGGGCCAGAGACCCACTCCGGCCCCGGCCAGCCGGCGCCAATCGAGGTGCTCGCCGGGATCGCGCTTGCGCTGCGGCGCCACGTCGGAATGGCCAAGCACGCGCGGCGCGGCAATGTCGTGGCGCGTAATGATATCGCGCGCGAGATCGATCAACGCCCCGATCTGCGCCTCGGGGTAGGCGGGCGAGCCGAATTCGTGGCCCGGGTTATGGAGTTCGATGCCGATTGAGTGGGCATTGATGTCGGTATCGCCGTGCCAGCTCGCGACACCGGCGTGCCAGGCGCGGTGATCTTCCGCGACCAGAGCGTAACTCTTTCCGGTCTCGTCGATCAGGTAGTGCGCGCTCACTTTCGAATCGGGGCTGCACATCCGGTCGAGCGCGTCTGCGGCCGAGTCCATGCCGGTGTAATGCAGTACCAGCATGTCGATGGTGGTCTCGCGGGCATCGCAGTTGGGACTGGGGCGCTCGATCATGGGTTCCTCTCGACCGGCACCTTGTCGAGGTCGGCTTCGCCGGCAACGTCGCTGCGCAACAAAATCACGGCAACGCCAGCAAGGGTCAAGACGCCGCCGACGAAAATGCGCCACGTCAGCATGTCGCCGTAAACCAACACCCCCGACAAGACGCCGACCACGGGCATCAACAGCATGAAGGGGTTGACCGTGGCGACCGGATAGCGGCGCAGCAAAAAATACCAGCCAGCATGAAACAGGAACGAGCCCACGAACAGGCCATAAAGGAAAGCGCCATACCCTATCAGCGGGGCGTTGAGTGCCGACTCGATCTGCCCCGATTCGAAAATCCAGGACAGAAGGAACATCTGCGGCGCGGCAAGAATGGCAATCCAGAACTGCAACTCGAACACCCGCACGCCCCTGAGGCGGCGCATGAGAATAGAGGCAACGGACAGCGACATTGCCGAAGCGATGACGAGCAGCAGCGCGTCCCACTGGCGGAAAACCGACGGTTCGAATCCCATCACCAGGACGCCCGAGAATGCAATCGCGATTGCCGCCGTACGGCGCCATCCGACCCGTTCGCCGAGGAAAAACAGCGCGAGAATTGTCGAAAACGGAACGTAGATCTGGTTGGCGATCACCAACGGCGACACGTCTTCGGCCCAGTCGAGCGCGACAAACATGAATCCGAACTGCATCACCCCCAAGACGATGGCGATCGCCAATACAGTACGCATCTGGCCGTGAATGATGCGCGTGAACCCCGCCAGTACCACTGCAAGGATCACGAACCGCGCGCCGACACTGAACAGCGGCGGGAAATGGTCGGTCACCAGTTTACCACCGACCCAGTTGGTCCCGGAGCCCGTATTGACCAGCAACGCAAACAATAGATGCTTGAACTTCATCGCCTAGTTGAGACCGCGTTCCCGCTCAATGCGATCGTAAGCGTCGTTGATGGTGGCAAGTTTGCCGTTGGCAATATTGATGAATTCCTCGGGAAGGCCCTGCGCAATGAGGGTATCGGGGTGGTGTTCGCGTACCAGGTTGCGGTACGCCGATTTGATCTCGTCGTCGCTCGCCTCGCGGGTCACGCCCAGAATCCGGTACGGGTCCGCGGCATCGGGTCCGACGTGCGATTCGCGAATCCGTGCGAACGTGGCGTCGTCGAATCCGAATATCGCTGCCACATTTTCGAGGAAATCCATTTCCGCCGGGTGCATCACGTTGTCTGCCTTGGCGATATGAAACAATCCGTCGAGGAGGTCTTCCAGCACGTCGGGGCTGTCCGCGAACAGGCCCGCGACCTGCCGCGCATAAGGTTCGAAGCCGCCTGAATCCTTGCGCGCCCGGTCGAATACCCGCGCCACGTTCTTCATCTCCTTGGGCGGAATCTGGAAGACTTCTTTGAAGGCCTCGACTTCGTCGCGAGTCACCACGCCGTCGGCCTTGGCCATTTTTGCCCCCAGCACGATCACGCCGATGGTAAAGGCGATCTGCCGCGTGGCGTCGCCCGTATCCTCGCCCCGCGTCCGGTCGAAGACGTGGCCGGCGATTCCGCCCAGCAACGCGCCGATTGGCCCGCCAACGGCGAAGCCTGCGGTAGCCCCGATGACTTTTCCCCAGACGCTCATCTGAAATGCGGTCGTTCCGTCAGTGATGTTGAAGTTTTGCCGCCCCCAACTTAACGTCGCCACCGGGCGCGCGCCACCGAAGGTTCAGACCGGCGCACGGACATCGCCCGCCGCCTGCCGATCTCGTATCGTCCCGGACCCGGACCCCGCCGCCACAACCCTGATGCACACCTCTGCAATAAAGACCGACGCGGGCGACGGCGCCTGGCAGTTCTGGATCGACCGCGGCGGCACCTTTACCGATATCGTCGCGAGCGATCCCGACGGGCAATTGAGAGCGCACAAGCTCTTGTCCGAAAACCCGAGGCGGTATGCCGATGCGGCCTTACAGGGGATCCGCGATGTCCTCGGCCTTGGCCCCGCCGAGCCGATCCCGGCCGAGCGGATTTCCGCCGTCAAGATGGGCACCACCGTCGCCACCAATGCGCTGCTGGAGCGCGCGGGCGACCGCACCGTTTTGGTCATCACCGAGGGTTTCGGCGATGCGCTGCGGATCGGATACCAGAACCGCCCTCACCTGTTCGCGCGCCGGATCGTGCTGCCGGAAATGCTGTACGAGCGCGTGATCGAGATCGCCGAACGTGTCGGTGCCGAGGGCGGAGTCATCGTGCCGCCCGATCTCGGGCGCGCGCGCACCAGCCTCCAGGACGCCTTTGACGCCGGCGTTCGCGCTGCCGCAATCGTATTCATGCACGGATACCGGCATTCGGCACACGAGGCGCAGGTGGCGGAGATCGCACGCGACATCGGTTTCACGCAGGTCTCGGTCTCGCACAAGGTCAGCCCGCTGATGAAGATCGTCAGCCGCGGCGACACCACGGTGGTGGACGCGTACCTGTCGCCGATCTTAAGGCGCTATATCGATTCGGTCGCGTCTGAACTGCAAGACACCCGGTTGCTGTTCATGCAGTCGAACGGCGGGTTGGCGGATGCGAAGTTTTTTCACGGCAAGGATTCGATCCTGTCCGGGCCCGCAGGCGGCGTCGTCGGCGCGGCGCGGACTTCCGCCGCGGCCGGATTCGACAAGATCATCGGCTTCGATATGGGCGGCACTTCGACCGACGTATCGCACTTTGCGGGCGAGTACGAACGCGCCTTCGAAACCGAAGTCGCGGGCGTGCGCATGCGCGCCCCGATGATGGCGATCCACACCGTCGCCGCGGGCGGTGGATCGATTTTGCGTTTCGACGGCGCACGGTTCCGGGTCGGGCCCGAATCGGCTGGCGCCGTCCCCGGTCCGGCCTGCTACGGCAACGGCGGGCCGCTGACGGTTACCGACGCCAACGTCTGCCTTGGAAAACTGAATCCGGCGCTGTTTCCCAAGATGTTCGGGCCGGACGGCGAAGATCCCATCGATTCCGGGATCGTGCGCGAAAAATTCGCCGCACTGGCCGCTGAAATCGCAAACGAAACCGGCGCCCGCCGCTCGCCCGAGGAAATCGCCGAAGGGTTTCTTTCGATCGCGGTCGAGAACATGGCCAATGCCATCAAGAAGATTTCGATTCAGCGCGGCTACGACGTGACCGAATACACGCTCTGCTGTTTCGGCGGCGCCGCCGGCCAGCACGCCTGCCTCGTCGCCGACTCGCTCGGCATGGAAACGGTCCTAATCCATCCCCTGGCGGGCGTTTTGTCGGCCTACGGCATGGGGCTCGCAGGACTGACGGTCATGCGCGAACAAAGTGTCGAGTTGCCGCTCGACGCCGACTCGATGGCGGCGCTGGACCGCACCCTCGACGGTCTCGCCGACGACGCGCGCGCCGAAATGGGCGCTCAGGACATCGCCGAAACCCGCATGACCGAAACCCGCCGTGTCCATGTCCGCTACGAAGGAACCGACTCGTTCCTCAACATCGACTATGGAACGCCCGCCGATATGGCTGCGCGTTTCGCGGACGCCCATCGCGCCCGCTATGGATTCGTATCCGGCAATCCACTGGTGATCGAGGCGGCGGCGGTCGAAGTCACCGGAAAAAGCGATGCCCCCGCCCGCTGCGCCCTCGTTCCGCCCGGCGCAGACGCATCAGCCGCCCCCTCGGCTGTACCGGCGCGGATGGCCGGCGAGGCGGTTTCGGCGCCGGTTCATGAGCGTGATTCGCTGGTACCGGGGACCACTCTGGCCGGGCCCGCCATTGTCACCGAACCCAACAGCACCATCGTCGTCGAGCCCGGCTGGTCGGCGGAACGCACGCGCGACAACAACATCGTGCTGCGCCGGACCGAGCCGCTCGACCGCAAGGCCGCCATCGGCACCGAAGTCGATCCCGTAATGCTCGAGATATTCAACAATCTCTTCATGTCGATTGCCGAACAGATGGGCTCTGTTCTGGAAAACACCGCGTCCTCGGTGAACATCAAGGAACGTCTCGATTTCTCCTGCGCCGTGTTCGACCGCGAAGGACAACTGATCGCCAACGCCCCGCATCTGCCGGTGCATCTTGGCTCGATGAGCGAGAGCATCCAGACCGTCATTCGCGAACGCAAACGCTCCCTCAAACCGGGCGACGTGGTGGTCCTGAACGCGCCCTACAACGGCGGCACGCATCTGCCGGATGTCACCGTCATTACCCCGGTGTTCGACCGCGCCGGGGATGACCTGCTGTTCTTCGTCGGCAGCCGCGGGCACCACGCCGACATCGGCGGCATCACACCGGGCTCGATGCCGCCCAACTCGAAACACGTCGAGGAAGAAGGAATCCTGATCGACAACTTTCTTCTGGTCGACGGCGGCGCGTTTCGCGAGACCGCCTTTCGCGCGCTTCTCACCGACAACACGTATCCGGCGCGCAACCCCGACCAGAACGTCGCCGATTGCAAGGCGCAAATTGCGGCCTGCGAGAAAGGCGTGGCCGAACTTAGCAACATGATCGAGCACTTCGGTCTCGATGTGGTACGCGCCTATATGAGCCATGTGCAGGACAATGCCGAGGAGTCCGTTCGCCGAGTGCTCGACGTACTGAAGGACGGGCATTTTGTTTATCCCTTCGACGACGGAACCAAGCTCGAGGCCGATATCGCCATCGACCACGTGCGCCGCGAGGCCGTGATCGACCTGACGGGAACCTCGGCGCAACATTCGGGCAACTACAACGCGCCGCGCGCCGTCTGCATGGCGGCGGTGCTCTATGTCTTCCGGACGCTCGTGGACGACGATATCCCGCTGAACTCGGGCTGCCTGAAACCGTTGCAGGTGAAAATCCCGCCCGGGTCGATGCTCGATCCCGTCTATCCGGCGGCGGTGGTCGCCGGAAACGTCGAGACCTCGCAGAATCTGACCGATGCCCTGTTCGGGGCGCTGGGTGTGCTCGGCGCCGCACAGGGGACGATGAACAACTTCACCTTCGGCAACGAGACCTGGCAGTACTACGAGACCATCGCCGGCGGGTCCGGCGCGGGTGAAGGCTTCGACGGCACCGCCGCGGTCCAGTGCCACATGACCAACACCCGCATCACCGATCCGGAGGTGCTGGAGTGGCGGTTTCCGGTGCGGCTCGAAAGCCACCGCATCCGGCGCGGGTCGGGCGGCGGCGGGCGCTGGCGCGGCGGCGACGGCACCACCCGCCGGATTCGATTTCTCGAACCGATGACGGCGGCAATACTCGCGAGCCACCGCGTCGTGCCGCCGTTCGGCGCCGCCGGAGGTGGACCGGGCGAAGTGGGCCGCAATTGGGTCGAACGCGCCGACGGCACTTGCGAATCGCACGCCTCCGGCCAGTGGCAGGTGGAGATGCGGCAAGGCGACGTGTTTGTGATTCAGACGCCCACCGGCGGCGGCTACGGGCAAGCGGACTGACGCACCCGTCGGCATTGGAAAGAGACACGCAGCCAAGAACCGACGCGGCACCGCAACCCGGTGCGACTGGGCTCATAAAGGCCATTCAGGGCGGGCCTAAAGCAAATCCCGAGCCGGCGGAATCGCCGGCGACGACGATTTGCGTTCTATGTCAAAGGGATAGAGCTTTTCGCGTGAGCGCATGCGAACGGGAAAAGCTCTAGCCGGAGCGCGGCGCGCGTCAGGTCGCCAGAACCTCCGGCAGTTCCTGGTTCAGGGCGCCGTTGAGAATACTGCCGGCAACTCTCTCGGCCTTGTTCCCCAGCGTTGGCGCCGCGTAGCGCAAGAATTTCTCGTGCACCTGGTCTTGCGTCAGGGGCCGGTCGGGATCGCCGGGCAGGGCTTCGACCGCGGCGGTTGTTTCGGCACCGTCGCGGGTAACGCTCAGCCGCGCGGCGCGCTTGCCGCCGGCGCCAAGCGCCTCGACCGCCTCGAGTTCGGCCAGCGATTCGAGTCGCCGCACTTCCGGATCGGCCATCGCCTCCGCGCCATAGGCCTCGGGTCCCAAGCCGCCGGTTGCAAGCGTAAACGCAAGCCCGTAGCTCAGGCTGAATTGCGCCTGCAACGGCAGTACCGGCGCCCGGTTGCCGCAATAGGTCAACGCCTCGGGATAGATTTCGAGCCGCAAGCGGGTGACCGCCGCGCTGCCGGGATCGTGTGCCGTGCGCCAGTCAAGCGCCGCCTGGGCCCCATAATGAACATGCCGCACTGCTGCAAACGGTTTGAGATAGCCTTGCAGGATCAGCCACTCCCCCGGTGCCGCGACCGCCGATGGCGGCTCCCCGGCATCCGATTGGCGCGCGGCGAGCTCGTCCAGCGCGTCGCCCGGCGCGGCCAGTCCGGCCTGCGCGCCTTGCGCCAGAAACACGCCTTGCGAGGCGGCATGGGCGGCATACGTGTTGCGCGCGGTGGACCCGGCAGCGACGGGAAGATAGAGACTCACAGGCATCTGGCACGCGGCCGCGTCGATGGCTGTCGCCGCGAGGCGGGTTCGCTCGTCATTTCCGGCCGTCAGCCAGGCCGCGGCGGTGGCCGCGCCGAAGGTTCCCCAGGTGCCGTCGACGTGGCCGCCGGGGGGCGCGCGAAAGACTTGGCCAAGCCGGGCCGCGATTTCATAGCCGGCGACGAAAGCGCGAAGGGTGTCGGAAAGGCGCGCCCGGTTCACCAGACCGAGCGCAAGCACCGGCGCAAACGCATGCAGCCCGGGGCGGCCATGGGCGCGCGCGAGTCCTTCGCACGCCTCGTCCCAGCACGCCGACAGCGCCGCAACGTACGCGGCTGTCACTGTGCCGAGACCGTCGGCAACGCCGGGAAGGCGCACCGCACCCGGATCGGTCGCGCCCAGCCGCGCGGCCAGCGCCCGCGGAACCGGGTGGCCGAGACCTGATGCCATGCACCCCAACGTGTCGAGAAACAAGAGCCGCGCCCGCGCCGCCACTTCCGGATCGGCAAGCGGGTCGGTCCCGGACAACCACCGCAGGACAGCGCCGGTGGCGGCGGAAACGGTATTTCCGGCCGTCATCGCGCCTGGGGACCGCAAGGCGCGCTCATCGCGCGGCGTCACGCCAGAGCATCGACTTTGGCCGCCATGATGAAATCGTTCTCGTGCAGGCCCTTGATCTTGTGCGTGTAGAACGTGACGTGGGCGTAGCCCCAGCCGAATGGAATGTCGGGATGGTGTCCTTCCGTCTCGGCCAGATCACCGACCTTGGTGACGAAGCCGATAGCGGCGGCGAAATCGGCGAACGAAAAGTCGCGTTCGATGCGGGTTGCGTCGCCGGTCAGGCGCCATTCGGGCACCTGCGCCCGCAAGTCCCCGGCCTCGCCAAGGCTCAACGGCGGGACCCCGCCGCGGCACGGCACGCACATCTTCTGGCTCAGTGACATGGCAGTTCCTTTTGTTGCGGTTTGCCGAACAATTCTGACGCTGAGACCCTGATGGCTCGCTTCCTTCTACCCTCGACATATACCTTTTTTGGCATACATTATCCGCATGGCATGGCAGGTTGAGGTTCTCGGCGAAACGGTCGCCGATGAAATCTTGGCATTGCCAAAGAAGCATCAGGCCAAGTACCAGCATATCGTTGAATTGATCGAGAGCGAAGGACTGCCGGCGGTTGGTAGACCCTACGTCAAGCACCTGGAAGAAGAAATCTGGGAGAAAAGGATCAAAGCCCAAGGCGGGATTTCCCGCGCCCTCTATGTCACCGCCAAGAGACAGAGAGTAATTGTCCTCCATGCCCTTGTGAAAAAAACTACCAGGACCCCCAAGCGCGCCCTGCAAACCGCAACGGACCGAGCCAAGGAAGCGAGACTGATATGACTATTTCCTCCAAGACGGTGAAGAGGCGGATCATGAAGTCGCCCGCCGCGCGGGCCGAATACGAGCGACTCCGCCTCGAATTTGAACTGGCCGCCACACTCATCCGCGCGCGCAAGCAGGCGAACCTCAGCCAGCTGGCGCTGGCGAAGAAAATGGGCACCAACCAACCCACCATCGCCAAACTAGAAAGCGGCAAGAGAATGCCCACCACAAGAACTCTCACCCGCTTCGCCGAGGCGACAGGCTGCAAACTCAAGATCGAGTTGGTGCGCGCATGATCAAGAAGATGAACCCCGGAGCCGCTCGCTAGACGCCTTCGATCACCACCATTCGAGTTTCGGCGGCCCCTTTGCGCAGCGCCAGAAGTTCCGCGTAATCCGGCGCATCGTAGAACTCCTGGAATCGCTCCATCGACGGGAACTCGATCACCGTCATGCGGCTCGGGAGCCAGTCGCCCTCGACGGCTCGGATGTTTCCGCCCCGCGCAAGGTACTTGCCTCCATAACGCGCCAGCACCCCGGGCACCCGTGCGCGGTAGTCCGCGAACGCAACCCCGTCGTGTACGTCAAGTTCGACAATCAGATAGGCGGCCATTGGGTTCCTCCATCGTTTTGCATCACGTTCCTTCCCATAATTCGTGCGCCTTGTGCCAGTTCTCGAGCGACAGGTTGGGATAGCGGGCGAAATGCCGGTGGTGCTTGCCACGCGGAACCTCGGCCCACCTTGCGGCGAAGTCGAACATAATGTGATCGAGGGAAGGCGGTTTCGGCAAGGGCGTGTCGATGGCGCTGGCGAACGGATGAACCAGGCCGGGCCACGCCGGACTGTAAACCCAGAGCGCGCTGCCGCACTTGCCGCAAAACGTCCGGCGGGCAGAACTCTTGCGCCGCGCCGCGTTGGGATCCTGGGCGCCATGTTCGGTGCGATCGAGGCGCACGCGGTAGGTCTTGACGAATTCCCGGCCGGTCACCTTGAGGGTACGGTAATCGGCGCCGAGATTGATCGCGTAGCCGCCGCCGCCAGCGATCTTGCGGCAAATCGAACAATAGCAACGCATGTAAGGCACCGGCGAGGGCGCCTCGACGGAAAACACAACCGCGCCGCAATGACACGATCCTTCGAGTTGCATGGCCTTCCCCTCCCTCGCGACCGGCGAGACTATTCCCGCTTCGACGATCCGTGATAGGACTTCAATCGTATCAGGCTTTGGTGGGAGCTTGAGATGTCCACGCCGAAAACTTTGGGGGACGCATGCCGACACTCTTGATTACCGGTGCCAACCGCGGCCTCGGACTCGAATTCGCGCGCCAGTATGCGGACGACGGCTGGTCCGTTCACGCGTGCTGCCGGAATCCGGAAACCGCCGAGGCGCTGAACGGCGTTGCGGCCGGCGCGGCCGCGGATTTCGCCATTCACGCCCTCGACGTGACCGACGGCGCTGCGATTCAATCGCTCGCCGCCACCTTGTCCGGGCAGCCGGTGGATCTGCTGCTCAACAATGCCGGAGTCATGGAAGACCGGAGCATGACTTTCGGCCACCTCGACTACGGCCAATGGGAAGATGTGCTGCGCATCAACCTGCTGGCGCCGGCACGCATTGCAGAGGCGTTTGCGGACAACGTTGCCGCCAGCGAACGAAAACTGATGGTCATGATCTCGTCCGGTCTCGGCAGTCTCGACGAAAACCAGGAGGGCGGGCGGCTGGCGCCGGGCGGGCTCTATTTCTACCGGACCTCAAAGGCGGCGGTGAACATGATGACCCGCAACCTGGCCCACGACCTGAAAGAACGCGGTATCACGGCGGTCGTGATTTCGCCGGGTCACGTCCGCACCGATATGGGCGGACCCACGGCCCGCCTCGATCCGGCCGAGAGCATCACCGGCGTCCTCAATGTCATCGCCGGCCTGACGATCAGCGATAGCGGCAAGTTCCTGTTTTACGACGGCAACCAACATGCCTGGTAGGTGGGGTCTTGTTTGGCAAACGAGGCGTCCCTGGTGACGGTTCGAAGGGCCTGCGCTTAAGAGATTCCAAATAACCCCCTGTGTACTGCCAATGCCAAATATTCTGATTACCGGTTCCAGCAAGGGGCTGGGGCTCGAATTCGTGCGCGGCTACGCGGGCGCAGGATGGACGGTGCTGGCGACCTGCCGCAACCCGGGGGCGGCCGACGACCTCAATGCTCTGGCGAAAACCTGGGACCCTATCCGTGTTTACGAACTGGACGTGGACGATTTCGGCGCCATCGACGTCTTGGCCAGCAATTTGAAAGACACGCCAATCGACATTCTGCTCAACAACGCCGGAATCAAGGGCCCCGAACCCCAAGGCTTCGGTGCGATCGACTACGAGGCCTGGGCGCGTGTTCTGCACACGAACGTTTTCGCGGTGGCGAAAATGTGTGAAGCCTTTGCCGGTCATGTTGCGGCGGGCGAACGCAAGCTGATCGTCAACGTCTCTTCCGGCCTGTCCAGCATCGCCAACAAGACGACGGCCGGGCGGCGTCCGCTTGGCGAAGTCTACATGTACCGAACCTCGAAGACCGCGCTGAACATGCTGACGCGGTGCCTGTCATTCGACCTGAAGGGTCGCGGCATTTCCGTCGTCGGCATCGGTCCGGGTTGGGTGCGCACCGCCCTCGGCGGGCCCAAAGCGAAGTTTTCGACCGAAGAGAGCATTGCCAACTGCCTGCCCCTGATCGATAACCTCGGACCCGATCATTCGGGCAAGCTGTATCTCTTCGACGGCAGCGAAATTCCCTGGTAGAGGCAAATGCCGAAAATCCTGATTACCGGTGCGAACCGCGGCCTCGGCCTGACGGGAAGATCCTCGGAGGCCGGCTGGTCGGTGCACGCCTGTTGCCGCAACCCCGGCGCCGCCACCGATCTCGCCGCCATCGCGAGTGACGGTGCGGTAACGGTCCATGCCCTCGATGTCGCGGATTTCTCCGCCGCAAAACAGCTGGCGCAGGAATTGGACGGTGAAGCCATCGATGTGTTGCTCAACAACGCCGGGATCATGATGCCGTCGCAGGCCACGTTCAATCGCAGCGATACGTCGCAATCACTCGGCCATCTCGATTTCGAGGGCTGGCTGGAGGTGCTGCGGATTAATCTTCTGGCGCCCGCGCACATGGCCGAATGTTTCGCCGATCAGGTGGCGCGCAGCGACCGCAAGATCATCGCCAACACGTCGAGTATCATGGGCAGTATCGAGGGTAACGATTCGGGCGGCTGGTACGCCTACCGGACCTCGAAGGCCGCCGTCAACATGCTGACGCGAAACCTGGCGCACGATCTCAAGGATCGCGGCATTACCGCGGTATCGCTGCACCCGGGGTGGGTGCGTACCGAAATGGGCGGCCCCACCGCGGCCTTGTCGCCCGAAGAAAGCGTCACGGGGCTGTTCACCGTTCTCACCACCTTGACACCCGCGCAGTCGGGCCGGTTCATCGCCTGGAACGGAAACGAAGTGGCTTGGTGAGGGGCTGGCGGCGATCAGGTGGCGTTGCGGGGCGTGTAGCCGAGATTGGGCGCAAGATACCGTTCGGCGAGATCGATACTGATGCCGCGCCGCGCCGCATAGTCTTTGACCTGGTAACGGCCGATGCGCCCGATCCCGAAATAACGGGCCTCGGGGTGGGAGAAATAAAACCCCGACACACTGGCCGCCGGCAGCATCGCGAAACTTTCGGTGAGCGTGATTCCGGCCGCGCCGGTCGCGTCCAGCAACGAAAATAGTTCCGGTTTTTCCGAATGATCGGGGCAGGCCGGATAGCCGGGCGCTGGTCTAATGCCTTGATATTGCCCAGCAATCAGGCCCTCGTTGTCCAAGGCTTCGGCCGGCGCGTAGCCCCAATATTCGGTGCGCACGCGCTGGTGCATGCGCTCGGCAAAGGCCTCCGCCAGACGGTCGGCCAGCGCCTTGAGCAGGATCGACGAATAATCGTCATGGGCAGCCTCGAACTCGGCGAGCTTGGATTCGATGCCGATTCCCGCGGTTACGGCGAAGGCGCCGATGTAGTCCGCCACCCCGGTATCGCGCGGCGCAACGAAATCGGCGAGGCACAGGTTCGGACGGTCGGTCTTTTTCATTTGCTGGCGCAGAAACCGGAACTTGGTACGGACCGTGCCGCGGTTGTCGCCCTCGAATACCTCGACATCGTCGCCGGCCGCGTTGGCGGCGAAAAAACCGATGACGGCGCGGGCGCTGAGCCAATCCTCCTCGACGATTTGCTTCAGCATCGCCTTGGCGTCGGCAAACAGACCGCGCGCCGCCTCGCCCACCGTTGCATCGTCGAGAATAGCGGGGTACTTGCCGGCAAGCTCCCAGGTGCGGAAGAACGGCGTCCAGTCGATATAGCGCGTCAGCTCGCCGAGGTCGTATTGATCGAATGTCCGCGTTCCCAGAAACGAGGGCCTTGGCGGATCCGCACCCTCCCATTCCAGCGCGTGCCGGTTGGCGCGTGCAGCCTCGAGCGATTGCATGCGCCTCTTCTCCTGCCCGGCGGCGTGGCGTGCGCGTGCGGATTCGTACTCCGCCGCCACCTCCGCCACGAACGGAACGCGCGCCGTGGCGCTAATGAGTTTCGTTGCCACGCCGACCGCACGCGAGGCATCCAGAACATGCACCGTCGGGCCGTCGTAATTTGGCGCGATCTTGACCGCCGTATGGACTTTCGACGTGGTCGCGCCGCCGATCAGCAACGGAACCGAAAATCCGGCCCGGGTCATTTCGCTGGCGGCCGTCGTCATCTCTTCCAGTGACGGCGTGATTAGGCCCGAGAGCCCGATAATGTCGGCCTTCTCTTCCTTGGCCCGGTTCAGAATCTCGGCGTACGGCACCATCACGCCGAGATCGACGACCTCGAAGTTGTTGCACTGGAGAACGACGCCGACGATGTTCTTGCCGATGTCGTGCACATCGCCCTTGACCGTCGCCAACACCACTTTGCCCCTGGCGCTGGCCGAGGCGTCTTCTTCGGCCTCGATGTAGGGCAACAGGTAGGCAACGGCGCGCTTCATTACGCGCGCACTTTTCACCACCTGCGGCAGAAACATCCGGCCCGAGCCGAACAGGTCGCCGACCACGTTCATGCCGTCCATGAGCGGCCCTTCGATCACCTCGATCGGCCGCGCCGCCGCCTGGCGCGCCGCCTCGGTATCGTCTTCGACAAATTCGGAAATACCGTGCACCAGCGCGTGCGCCAATCGCTCGGCGACGGGGGCCTCGCGCCACTTGAGATCTACCGTTCTTTCGGCGGCCTGGCCCTGGACCGATTCGGCAACCTCAAGCAGCCGCTCGGTCCCGTCCTCACGCCGGTTCAGGATGACGTCCTCGATGCGATCGCGCAGGTCCGGTTCGATATCGGCGTAAACCGCAAGCTGGCCCGCGTTTACGATTCCCATATCCATCCCCGCATTAACCGCGTGATACAGGAATGCCGCGTGCATCGCCTCGCGCAGGCCGTCGTTGCCGCGAAACGAAAACGACACATTGCTGACGCCGCCCGAAATCAGGGCATGCGGCAGAGTCCGTTTGATCTCGGCGACGGCGCGGAAATAATCGCGCGAAAAATTCGCGTGTTCCTCGATTCCGGTGGCCACCGGAAAGATATTCGGGTCGAAGATGATGTCCTCGGCGTCGATGCCGACGCGTTCGGTCAAGATCCGGTACGACCGGGCGCAGATCTCGACCATGCGCTCGCTGTTTTCGGCCTGGCCATTTTCGTCGAAAGCCATCACCACTACCGCCGCCCCGTAGCGCGCAATGCGGCGCGCCTGCTCGATGAACGCGTCCTCGCCTTCCTTGAGGCTGATCGAATTCACCACGGCCCTGCCCTGAACGCATTTGAGCCCGGCCTCGATGACCGAAAAGCGCGAAGAATCGATCATCACCGGCACGCGGTTTATGTCGGGTTCAGCCGCCACCAGATTGAGAAACCGCACCATGGCCTGCTCGGCGTCGATCATGGCGTCGTCCATGTTGATGTCGATCACCTGCGCGCCGTTTTCGACCTGGCGGCGGGCGACGTCGAGAGCCGCCTCGTAGTCGCCGTCGCGAATCAGGGCTGCGAACCGCGCCGACCCGGCAACATTGGCGCGCTCGCCAACGTTGACGAACCCGGTTACCGGCCCGAAGTCGAGCGGCTCCAGTCCGCTCAGGTGCAGGTGCCGATCCGCCGCCACTGGCTGGCGGGGCGCGACGCCCGCGACCGCATCGGCAATGGCGGCGATATGTTCGGGCGTGGTCCCGCAACATCCGCCGACCAGATTGACAAACCCCGAACGCGCGAACTCGCCCAGGTGCTCGGCCATATGGTCGGGCGTATCGTCGTAGCCACCGAACGCATTGGGAAGGCCGGCATTGGGGTGCACGCTGACCGGGACCGTCGCCGACCCGGCCACGTCCTGAACGTGCTGGCGCAGTTCTCCGGCGCCCAGCGCACAGTTGAAGCCGACACTCAAGGGATTGGCGTGGCGCACCGAATGCCAGAAGGCCTGAGGCACCTGGCCCGAAAGGGTGCGGCCGGAAAGATCGGTAATGGTGCCCGACACCATCACCGGCCATTTTCGGCCGAGTTCGGCAAACAGCGACAGAACCGCGTGAATCGCCGCCTTGGCGTTGAGGGTATCGAACACCGTTTCGATCAGCAGAATATCGGCGCCGCCGTCGATCAACCCGCGCGCCGATTCACCGTAAGCCTGGGCGAGCTGGTCGAAGTTTACGCTGCGCGCCCCGGGATCGCTTACGTCGGGCGAGATCGAGGCGGTGCGGTTGGTGGGCCCGAGGACTCCGGCGACGAAGCGGGGTTTGTCCGGCGTGCCTGCTGTGGCGGCGTCGCACGCGGCGCGCGCGATTTTCGCCGCTGCCACGTTCAGGGCGAAAGTGTCGCCTTCGGTGCCGTAATCGGCCTGCGAGATCACGGTCCCGTTGAAGGTATTGGTCTCGATAATGTCGGCGCCGGCGCCGAGAAAGGCGTCGTGAATGTCGCGGATGACGCCGGGCTGCGTCAACGACAGAATATCGTTGTTGCCCTTGAGATCGCGGCCGTGGTCCGTGAACAACTCGCCGCGGAAATCGGATTCCTCCAGGCGGTGCTGCTGGATCATGGTTCCCATGGCGCCGTCGAGCACGAGAATGCGCTGCGCGAGAAGCGCCTCGAGGTCTGATGTGCGATCCGCTTGCATGGCCGTACCGTTTACGTTTTTGCACCAGCGCCGGCGGAGCGCAGGCCGAGGACATGGCAGATCGCGTAACTGAGATCGGCCCGGTTGAGGGTATAAAAATGAAACTGGTTTACGCCCTCGTCCTGTAACCGGCGGCATTGCTCGGCGGCGACGGTGGCGCCGACCAGCTTGCGGGTTTCAGCGTCCTTGTCGAGGCCGTCGAACAATTCGTCCAGCCAATCCGGAATTGTCGCGCCGCAAGCCTTGGCAAATCGCGCGACGCCCTTGAAGTTGGATACCGGCATGATGCCCGGTACGATGGGAACGTCGATCCCGGCCGCGGCGGCGCGGTCGCGGAAGCGCAGGAAAACCTCCGCATCGAAAAAGAATTGGGTAATGGCGCGGCTTGCGCCCTCGCCGACCTTGCGTTTGAGAAAGTCGAGATCGCTTTGGGCGTTTTCGGCCTCGGGATGGATTTCGGGATAGGCGGCGATCGAGATTTCAAAATCGGCGATTCGCCTGAGACCGGCAACCAGTTCGGCGGCATTGGCATAACCGTCCGGGTGGGACTCGAAGCGGACGGCTCCCTTGGGCGGGTCTCCGCGCAGCGCGACGATGTGCCGGATACCGGCCTCCCAGTACTGGCGCGCAACCGAATCGACATCGGCGCGGCTGGCGCCGACACAGGTCAGGTGCGCCGCCGATTCAAGCGCGGTCTCCTCGCGGATGCGCGTCACGATTCGATGGGTGCGTTCACGGGTCGAGCCGCCGGCGCCGTAGGTTACGCTGACGAAGCGCGGTTGCAGCGGCGCGAGGCGTTCGACTGACTGCCACAACCGGGCCTCGGCCTCGGTCGTATCGGGAGGGAAGAACTCGAACGATACGACGGGCGCGGCCGCCTCAGGCGCGCGCGTGACGATGCCGTGCAAACGGTCGAGGGGGACGCTGCCGCGCGCGGTCATGCCGGCGCCTCCGCGCCGCCGGACGCTACGGCTGACCAGATCACCACCGTCAGCGGATCGCCGTCGAGCGCCACGGTGCGGCCCGGCACCAAATGCGCCGAGCGGAACCAACCCGCGACCTCGTCGTCGGAAAATCCCAGCCGGCGATGGGCATGATGGTCGCGCAGGTCTTCGAGCGTGTGCGGTGCAAAATCGGCGAGGATCAGAAGCCCTGCCGGCCGCAACACACGCGCCGCCTCTGCGACTGCGGCGGCCGGATCGGCGGCGAAATGCAGAACCTGGTGGCAGGTGATGGTGTCAATCGAACCTTCCGGAAACGGCAGACTGTACATATCGGCGAGACGGACTTCGCAATGGTCAAGACCGGTGCCTTCGAGGCGCGCCCGCGCCAGCGCCAGCATCTCGCGCGACAGATCGATTCCGGTACCGCGCCGGGCATCGCGTCCCAAAGCTTCAAGAATTCGCCCCGTGCCGGTGCCGATATCGAGGAAGTCGCCAATAGTGCGCTCCGAAAGCAGGCGTCGAATCGCCGCCTCGACCTCGCCTTCAGGCACGTGAAGCCCTCGAATCCGGTCCCATTCGACAGCGTTGGCGCGGAAATAGGCGGCTGCCGCTTCGGCGCGGGCCGATTTGATTGCCTCCAGACGGGCATGGTCGTTGGCAATCTCGCCCTCCGCCCCGACCAGCCCCACCAGGGTGCGGCCGATGTGGGCGGCCGGGCCGGTGCGTGCGAGCCGATAGAACACCGAGATGCCCTCCGGAAACCGTTCCAAAAGGCCGGCGTCGCACAGGAGCTTGAGATGGCGGGAGACGCGGGGCTGGCTTTGCCCGAGAATCTGGGTGAGTTCACTGACCGTCAACTCAGCATCGGCGGTCAGGGCCAGCAACCGCAGCCGCGTCGATTCGCCGGCAGCACGCAGTGCCGTCAGCAGGGAACCGGTGGCTGTAAGTGCGGCAACGGGGCTGCCGCCCCCTGTGGGTGCCGCCGTTGGCCTCGGATCGAGAGCGGTCATGGTACAACATATATAAAGATATATTTATATTTAGCAAGTAGGAAGCTCTGCGGGACTGTCTGCCAACGCTGAATCTTCGCCGCGGGGCCTCCGCAGCGGCTGTCAAAGCACCAAATTCCGCGCTTTTTTCGGATCGAGGCAAATCCGCAACAGGGGTGACCAATGTGCCGCAACCCCTTGGTCGTTAACTGGCTTTCAGCCCATCCTTATGATAATCAGGGAGCGTCCCCGGGATGGCCCCGTCCGCGGATAGGTACGTGCGCCCGATCTTGATTGGACGTTAGCGAAATATTCTTGCCTAGAAGTGTACATGAGCCTGCAGTTCATTTTGCCAAACGTTGCACAAGCCAGGATCAAGGAATTTGTTGGTTAATCCGGTACGATCGAAAGGCGCCCGTCGCCGATTGGTTCCCGTCTTGTTGCTCGCGACCGGCTTGCTGGTTGGGGCCTGTGCAGGGGCACCCGCCGATTCGGCGGAGGACGGCGCCGACGGCATCCGTGATCCGTTGGAACCGATGAACCGCCTGATTTTTTCGATGAATCTGGCCGCCGATACGGTGGTAATCCGTCCGGCCGCGGACCTGTACCGCACCATAATTCCCCGCCCGGGTCGGGACGCCGTCCGCAGTTTCCTGCGCAACCTCGAAAGTCCGGTGATTCTGGCGAACGATATCCTGCAGGGCGAACTGAGCCGCGCCGGCATCACCACCGTGCGGTTTCTCATCAACTCGACGGCCGGTATCGCCGGCCTGTTCGACGTCGCCGCAAAGATGGGCTACGAACGCCATTCCGAGGACTTCGGCCAAACGCTCGGCCGCTATGGCATGGACGAAGGGTTCTTTCTAATGCTGCCGATCCTGGGACCGTCGAGTTTCCGCGACGCCTTGGGTCTTGGGGTCGATTTCTATTTCGATCCCCTGAACTACTGGGCCGACAATACGGGACATGAAGAATTGATGGTGGCCCGCACTGTGGTGCGCGGCATCGATGCGCGCTCGAGGACCATCGAAACCCTGGACGAGATCGAGCGCACGTCGATCGATTTCTACGCCACTGTGCGTAGTCTCTACCGGCAACAACGCAACGACGAGGTTCGCAATGGTGAAATGCCGTCGCTGCCGCCGCTGCCCGACTACACCAGGTTCTCCGGGCCGGACGATAGCGAAAGCGTCGCCGCCGGAGATTAGGACCCCGGTTAAAAACATCATGCGATATCTCGCCGCGCTTTCCCTCGCCCTGATCCTGACCGTGGCCGCCGGCCCGCGTTTGTATGCCGCCGAAAACGATGCCGCCATCCCGCAGGTTTCTGCCGCCGAAAATGATATCGCCGTCCGGTTCGTGACTGACCTCGGCGACAACGCGATTCAGATGCTGGTCAACGACACCCTCGACCAGAACCAGCGCCTCGACGAATTCCGCCGCCTGCTGGTCGTCGGCTTCGATATCCCGCTGATCAGCCGTTATGTGCTGGGGCGCTACTGGCGCCGGGCCAGCCCCGAGGAACGGAACGAATACCTTCACCTGTTCGAGGAATTTCTCGTCCGCACTTATGCTGCGCGGCTGGGCCAGTACGGCGGCGAGACGCTTGAGATCAAAACCGCACGCACCGACGGCGATCGCGACGTGATCGTGCGATCGGAAATTATTCCGTCCGATGGCCCGGCGGTGCGGGTGGACTGGCGCGTCCGCAATTTCGACGGCAATTACAGGATTATCGACGTCGTCGTCGAGGGCATCAGCATGATCATCACCCAGCGCGACGAATTCGCCGCGGTAATCGAAAGTTCGGGCGGACGGGTCGAAGGTCTGCTGGCGGAACTGCGCTCCCGCACGCAATAGAACCCGGCGGCAAAACCGGCCGCGCTAGGTTTTTGGAAACGGTTTGAACTTGATGCGATGTGGTTGCAGGGCCGCGTCGCCGCGACGGCGCCGGTAATCGGCCTCGTAGTCGGCGTAATTGCCTTCGAACCACTCGACGCGGCTGTCGCCCTCGAACGCAAGAATATGCGTGGCGATGCGGTCGAGAAACCAGCGGTCGTGACTGATGATCGCGGCGCATCCGGCAAAGGTCTCGAGTGCATCTTCCAGCGCGCGCAGAGTATCGACGTCGAGATCGTTGGTGGGCTCGTCCAGCAGCAGCAAATTCGCGCCCGACTTCAACATCTTGGCAAGGTGAACCCGGTTGCGCTCGCCGCCCGACAGCTGGCCGACCTTCTTCTGCTGGTCCGCGCCCTTGAAGTTGAAGCTGCCGACATAGGAGCGGCTTAGCATCTTGCGCGCTCCGATTTCGATTTCGTCCTGCCCCTCGGAAATTTCCTCCCACACCGTATTGTCCGCGTTCAGGCTCTCGCGGCTTTGATCGACGGTGCCCAGCACCACCGTCTCGCCGATCCGCAATGCGCCTTTGTCGGGTACTTCCTGGCCTGAAATCATCCGGAACAGGGTCGTTTTTCCGGCGCCGTTAGGCCCGATCACGCCGACGATGCCGCCCGGCGGCAGGCGGAAATTGAGATCTTCGATCAGCAACCGCTCGCCGTAGCCCTTGAACAGGCCTTGCGCCTCCACCACGACGTCGCCGAGGCGCGGCCCCGGCGGAATGACGATTTGCGCCGGGCCCCGGACGCGCTCGCTGTCCTGCGCCAACAGCGATTCATAGGCGTTGATGCGCGCCTTGCCCTTGGCGCGACGGGCTTTCGGCGTCTGGCGAATCCATTCGAGTTCGTGCCGGAGCGTGCGCCGCCGCGATTCTTCCGCCTTTCCCTCGTGCTCGAGTCGCGCCTCTTTCTGTTCCAGCCACGACGAATAGTTGCCCCTCCACGGTATCCCGTGGCCGCGGTCGAGTTCGAGTATCCAGCCCGCCACGTTGTCGAGAAAATACCGGTCGTGGGTAACCGCGACCACCGTGCCTTCGTAATCCTGCAGAAACTTTTCGAGCCACGCGACGGATTCGGCGTCGAGGTGATTGGTGGGTTCGTCGAGCAGCAGAATATCCGGATTTTCCAACAGCAAGCGGCACAACGCGACGCGCCGTCGCTCGCCCCCTGAAAGATTCGTCACTTCCGAATCGCCGGGCGGACAGCGCATCGCGTCCATCGCGATTTGGGCGGTGCGGTCGATGTCCCACCCGTTGCCGGCGTCGATCTTTTCCTGCAACTCGGCCTGCTCGGCCAGCAGGGCGTCCATGTCGCCGCCCTCCTCCATGACGACGCTGAACTCATCGCTGACCTCGTCGAATCGCCGGAGGATTTGCACCATCTCGCCGATGCCGTCCATGACATTCCCCTGCACGGTCCTTTCGGGGTCGAGCACCGGTTCCTGCGCTAGGAACCCGACTTTCATCCCCTCGGCCGGCCACGCCTCGCCGATGAATTCGGTCTCATCGCCCGCCATGATGCGCAACAGGGTCGATTTGCCGGCGCCATTGAGGCCCAAAACGCCGATCTTGGCGCCGGGAAAGAACGACAGCGAAATGTCTCTCAGGACCTGACGCCCGCCGGGAAAGGTCTTGGAAAGACCCTGCATGACATAGACGAACTTGGGGGTGGCCATTGGAGTTCCGGTAGGGGGCCGCGGTGCGCGCGTCCGCCGCTTGTAGCCCACAGGCGGGACCGCCGCAACGGAGGCGCGCGCTCGCGGCGCTGGCGCAATCGTGACACCCGTTCCGCCGCCCGGCCCTTGTGCGCAAGGCCCCTGGTACAATATGAAATCGCCATGGATCGATCCCCCTACAGCACTGAATCGTCCGCCAACGCGAGCCAGATCGAATTCTGGAACGGCGCCATGGGCGGCAAGTGGGCCGAAATGCGCGAGCAGTTCGATGCCATGCTGCGCCCCTTGGGCGAGGTGACCCTGGCACGGGCCGCCCTGCGGCCCGGCCATCGAGCCATCGACATCGGCTGCGGCTGCGGCGATTCGGCTGCCGAAATCGCCCGTCGCGTGGCCCCGGGCGGCAGCGTCACGGGAATCGACATCTCCGAAGTGATGCTGGCCGAGGCCCGCCGCCGGCCGGTACCGGAATCGGCCATATTGCGTTTCGAGCGCGCCGATGCCGCCCATCACGATTTCCGGGATGCCGGCGCCGACCGGCTGTTTTCACGGTTTGGTGTCATGTTTTTCGCTGAACCCGAGCGCGCTTTCGCCAACCTGCGCCGCGCGCTCGCGCCAACGGGGCAACTGACCTTCATCTGCTGGGGCGATCCGGACGACAATCCGTGGATGAAGGTGCCGGTCGAAATCGCCGCCCGTCATGTGCCGCCGCCGGACCCGCCACCGCCGGGGGCGCCGGGTCCGTTCGCTTTTGGCAGCGCGGCCCGGATCGCGGCGATCCTCGAAGCGGCGGGATGGAGCGATTTCGTCATTGACCGCCACGATCAGGACATTCTTCTCGGCGGCGGCGGCGGGGTCGAGAATGCCGTGTCATTTTTTCTCTCGCAGAGCCGGGCGGGATCGCTAGGCAGTGCAGCGCCCGCGGTGCGTGCCGCGGTGACACGAGACCTGACCGCGGCGCTGTCCGCCTATGCCGGGCCCGAAGGCGTGCGTATGCCCTCCTCGAGCTGGATCGTCACCGCCGTACCGGCGTCCTAGCGCAAATCCCGAGCCGGCGGAATCGCCGGCGACGACGATTTGCGTTCTATGTCAAAGGGATAGAGCTTTTCGCGTGAGCGCATGCGAACGGGAAAAGCGCTAGCTTTGCCGTCTGGTACACTCGACGCCATGATCGTCAGGGCCCGCCATTTCAATCTTAGTCTGTTGAGCGCATTCCTGTTTGCGGCGGTGTTTGCCTTTTTGGGCCCGGCCGGCTTCTCGCCCGAGGCCCGCGCCCAGGTCAACACCACGGTTCTGGAATACGACGAACAGGGCCGCGCGATCGGGACGCGTCAGCGGGCAGGGCGCGCCCGGCGACACGGAAGAGGACGAGGAGGCGCGCCCGGCGGCTCAGCCCCGGCCGAACCCGCGTACCCGCGCCACCGCGCCGGGCCGCGACCAGACGCAGCCCGACCAGCGCTTCGTCCCCGGCGAGATCGTCGTTACCAATGTGCCCGAGGGGCTCGATGCCGGCGTCCGGCGGTTGGGATTTCGGGTTCTCGAACGGGTGACGATCAAGTCCCTCGATCTGCGTATTTTCCGGTTGCAGATTCCGCGCCGCCTCGACGTCGATCAGGCGATGGAGGCCCTGCGCCGTGCCTATCCGGGCGTCATGACCGACGTCAATACGGTGTTCGAACCTTCGGCCACGGGAAGACCGGCAAGCCTTGCCCGCGAGCGCGTCGGCTGGGTGCCGGCCGACGACGCCTGCGGCGCCGGCGTGCGGCTCGGCCTGATCGACGGTTGGGTCGACCTCGAACATCCGGCGCTCCAGGGTCAGGACATCGAATTCCGCAGTTTTCACCGCGAAGAGCGCAAACCCGGCGCCGCCGACCACGGCACCGCCATGGCGGCCCTGCTGGTGGGGAAACCTGTCGGCGAGGGTTTCGGCGGACTGTTACCGGGCGCCAAGCTGATGGCCGCCAACATGTTCGAGGTCAACCAGAGCGGACGCACCGTCGGCAATCTGGTGGCCATGCTCAGGGCGCTCGAATGGCTGATCGAAGAGGGCGTTCATGTCGTCAATCTCAGCATCGCCGGTGGCAACAACACCTTGATGCAGCTTGCCTTCAAGAAGGCGCAGATCAACGGCCTGGTGGCGGTGGCGGCGGCTGGCAACTGGGCCTCGGATGACCGACCGGCCTTCCCCGCCGCGTTGCCGGGGGTCGTCGCGGTCACGGCCATCGACGAAAAGTTGCTGGTCTATCCCCGCGCCAACAGAGGCGATTACATCGATTTTGCGGCGCCCGGCGTCGAGATGTGGACCGCAGTGCCGGGCGGCGGAAAGGTACAGAGCGGGACTTCGTTTGCGACACCCTACATAGCAGCAATCGTCGGCCTCGCCGTCGCACGCGGTGCCCGACCGAACGCCGAGACGCTGCGCGGTCTGCTCGGCCGACGCACCTTCGACCTCGGCGCGCCGGGGAAGGATTCAGTGTTCGGCCGCGGACTGGTGGTTGGCGAACCCCGGTGCGGCACCTGAGCGCGTTGGCTCCGCGCGCGGCAATCCCGCTCGCCCCTGAGTATTCTCGGGCAGCATCCGTTCAGGCGGATCCCGCGTTCGGCCATCACTGAACGGAAGAAGCGGCTTCAGCTTTCCGAAGGGTCGGGCGAATTTGCCTGAAGCGGGTGAACCGCACCGCCTCGGTGCGCACGGATATGGACCTAGAGCTTTTTCCGTTCGCATGCGCTCACGCGAAAATCTCTATCCATTTGACATAGAACGCAAATCGTCGTCGCCGGCGATTCCGCCGGTTCGGGATTTGCGCTAGGGACAGATCCCGATCGACAGGTTCGCCGGCAGTCCGGTTGCGCCGTCGCCGCAGGCCCGGTCAAGCTGTTCCTGGGTAATTCCTCGGGCACCCGTCAAATCGGCGCCGGAAAAATTCGTCAATCTCAGTACCGTATCCTTGAGATTGGCCCCGTCCAGGTTCACACCGGAAAAATCCGCGCGTTTGATGCGCGCGTTGGCAAGGTTCGCCCGCGCCAGATCGGCACCCGCCAGGATGGCCCGGTCGAGGTCGCCCCAGGAAAAGTTCGTCCCCGAGGCGTTGACGCCGGCCAGATTCGCGCGCTCGAAATTGGTCTTTTCGGCGCGCGCGCCCCGCATCGTCGCCCGGCTGAGATTGGCGCGCTTGAAATCCGCACCGCTCCGATTCGCCTTGTCGAGATTGGCGGCCTCGAGGTCGGCCTCTTCCATGTCGGCGTTGCGAAAATCGGCGCCGGAAAGGTCTGCCCCAACCAGAACCGCCTTTTCAAAATCAGCGCCCGCCGCATTGGCACCCGACAGGTTGATCCCGCGCGCCAGCGCCTTTTCGACATCGGCGCGGCGCAGGTCGGCGCGTGAGAGATTGGCGCCGGTCAGATCGGAACCCTTGAGATCGCCATCGCGCAGGACGGCGCCTTCGAGGTTGGCGTTCGTCAGGTTCATTCCTCTGAGATCGGCACCACGCAAATCGCATCGCGGACAGGCGTTGGTGGTTTTCAGAAGTGCCGCATCGCCTTCATCGAACGCGAGCGCGAAGGGTATCGGAAGTGAAAATACAACGATTGCAAGAATCAAAGCGCGCATGACGGACCCTTTCCGCGCAGGTTTCGATCCGGGTTTCACCATACATCGGCAAGGGGTGAAAAGACACACCGGCACGGCGCGCCGCCCACGGATAGCGCCAGAATCCGCGCCGCCGCCGGCCGCAACGCTCAGTAGAAGAATGCCCTAAGGATGGCAACGGTCGCGACGCCGGTGATGATCGTCGGAAACATTTGCCGCGTCAGGAATGCGACCGCAACGGTCGGAACAGCCGCCACCACAAACACGTTGCCAGGGCTAAAATCCAACGCCCCTTCGGGCGCGAAGACACCCGAAAACGCCATCGCCGACAAAACCGCCACCGGCAGGTAGCGCCCGACATCGAGGACCGCCGCCGGCAACCGCCGCCGCGCCAGCGCCAGGATCGGGCCCGCTTTAACGACGACCGACACCAGCCCCGTGGCCAGTATCGTGAGGAACGCTAGGCCTTGGTCCATCGGCTCATCCCCCAGGCCATAATCATTGCGACCGCGGTCGCCGCCAGCACCGTCCAATGCGCGAACCCCACCATGATGAATATTCCCGACGCCGCGGCGGCCGTCAGGGCCACCGCCAAATCACGTCGGCTCTGGATGAGCGGTACCACGAGAGCGATGAACATGGCCGATATCGCAAAATCGATTCCATATCGCGCGAGGTCTGGAATTGCCTGACCGACGGTCACGCCGATTGCGGTGCCTCCGACCCAGACCGAGTGCGCCAGAATGTTGGTGGTAAAGATTTCGGCGCGGCGCGGCGGTCCGGAGGCAAATCGTCCGATGTGAATCGCGTAGGTGGCGTCGGTGAGTCCCACCCCGTAGGCGAATCGCGCGAGCCGCCGGAAGCCGGAGAAATGAGGCGCGATCGAGGCCGACAGAACCAGGTACCGCGAATTGACCGCAGCCGCCGTCGCCACCACCGACAACATTGGCGCCCCCAGCGCCAAAAGTTGAATCGCCGCCAG
Organism: uncultured Alphaproteobacteria bacterium; assembly: GCA_964611585.1. Classification (GTDB taxonomy): domain Bacteria; phylum Pseudomonadota; class Alphaproteobacteria; order SHVP01; family SHVP01; genus CAZTAK01. The sequence continues at coordinate 32,065 of CAZTAK010000009.1, read as the reverse complement.
TTGCGCAGCGCCTGCATAGACCAGCAACGACATCAGCACCGCATTCAACGGTGAGAGGCCCGCATCGACGGCGATCACGCCGAAGGTAACTCCAATCGGCCCGAAGACCACCGCCATCGGAATCGTCAGGATGATGCCGCGCTGCACATCGGCCAGCGGCAGGCGCGCAGGTCCGCGCGTTTCTGGGGGCTCGTCTCCCATTGCCGCGCCGCCTGTCAGTCCGGCCGGGCTTCGATCTCAACACCATCGGCGATGCGATCCGACGGATGGACGATCACGCGCACGCCCTCGCCAAGGCCGTCGAGAACTTCGGCCTCGATGCCGTTGTGCCGGCCGAGGGTGACGATGCGGCGTTCGGCCACCCCATCGGCGTCGACAAAGGCGGCCCACTCGGCGCCGACCCGGAACAGAGCGCTTACCGGCACCTTGAGCACATTGTTTCTTTCCCAAACGACGATCCGCGCCGCCACCCGGAAGCCGTGACCGAGGCGGCGCCAGGTCTCGGGCGGTGAGGTGAAATCGATGATCACGTTGACGCGCTGCTCCTCGATGCCAAGCGCCGATATTTTCGTAAAACCGGTGGGCTCGACCCACCGCATCTGGCCTTCGAGCTCTTCGAGCCCGCCCCACTCGCCCAAATAGACTTTCGCGGCAGGTCCGATTTGCACCGTGTCCGCCGATGGCAGATCGACGAGGATCTCAAGGTCGGCAGGATCGCCGATCTCGATTAGCGGCGTGCCCGCCGCCACCACGGCCTCGCTTTCCTGCAGGACGCGCAGGACCTTTCCCGTCACCGGTGCCCGAACCACCACGCAGCAGCCCGACCCCTCACCGCCGCCGCGCGCCGAGGTCGGCGCCACCAGCATCGCACGCGCGGTTTCGAGTTCGAATTCCCGCACCCGCAGCGCCGCTTCGCGCGTCGCCACCGCCGCCTCAAGGGACTGCACCGACAGATGGGCCTGTTCCAGCGCGCGTTGCGAGATCGCCCCGCGCTGGGCCAACGACCTTGCCCGTTCGTAGTCCGACATCGCAAACGCCAGTTCGGCGTTCGCTTGGTCGAGTTCGCTTTGCGACAACGTCTGCGCCGCATCGGCAGCCTTGACCGCGGCCTCGGCCTGGCGCTGGCTGCGCACATCCAGCAGCGTCGGCTCGGCCGGTTCAATTGTGGCGAGCAGGGTCTCGCCCGCAATCACGTCGTCGCCGACATGGCGCTCGATCCGCAACACGCGTCCCGCCAGCGGCGAGGAGACCGTATAGACGTCGCGCACCCGGGTGCGGCCGTCGCCATCGATCGTGACCTGCAGCGGCCCCTTGGCGACGGTGGCGAAATCGGCCGGGATCGGCTGGGGCATGAACAACAGGGCAGCGCCGCCGCCGACAATCCCCAGCAGCACGATCGTAACGATAATTTTGCGCAACGTCCGCATGGCTCTATTCCCGTGTTTTCAGGACCGCGATCAGATCGAGACGGTCAATTCGCATGCGCACCACGACGGCCGAGATCAGGGCCGATACCAGGACCACCAGGATCGCGTAGCCGTAGGTGGCGCGACTGACGACCAGGGGCATGTGGTACAGGTCGTTAACGAGGTTGGTGGCGATGAGCCAGGCGAAGCCATAGCCAATAACGCAACCGATGGGCAGCGCAACCAGGGTAAGAACAGCAAGCTCTCCCAACAGTATGTAAGACACCTCACCGCGGGTAAAACCCAGCACGCGCAGACTTGCGAGCTCGCGCCCGCGCTCGGACAACGAAATGCGCGCCGTATTGTAGATCACGCCGAAAGCAATTGCCGCGCCGAACAAGGTCAGAAAAAACGTCATGATGGTGAGGGATTCCTCCATCGTCGCCCGAAACATTTCGAGCGCCGCCGTCTGGCGCACCACCGCGGCCACGACCGGGCGGTCTTTGAAGGCCCGGTACAGCACCGCGCTTTCGGCCGGATCGGTCAGCAAATAGAGTCCGGAAATGCGGGAGCCCTCCTGCATCAGGCGATTGAGGGCATCGACCCGCATATAGGCGGCGGTGCCGAGATATTCCTCGACCACGACCGCTACCACCACTTGGCGCACGGGTTTCCGTCCCTCGAGGACCTCGACGACAAGGGTGTCGCCGCGCCCGGCGCCCAGTATTTGGGCCAATCTCGACGACAGGACCAGTCCCGATTCCGGCACCTCGACCGGGATCAGGTCCATGTCGATCAGGCGGCTGATGTCGGCGCCATCAACGATACCGGTCACACCGACCCGGCGGCTGCGGTGTTCGAAATGAAGCCGCACCGGAACCATCCGGAACGGTTCGGCGGCGATCACGCCGGGCAGGCGCCGGACCTCGTTGGCGATACGAACGGGCTGCGGTTCCACGAAGGCGACCGTCAGGTTCTGGCGCTGGGACTGGAAGAAATAGACCTCGATAATTTTTTCAAAGGCGTCGGCCGAGAACATCGCCGCAACCATGATCGCGGCCGCCATGGCGATGCCCAGAATCGCCAGGCCCCCCCGCACCGGCCATCGCGAGAGGTGGCGCAGGATCATGCGTGTGGGTTCACCCGCGAACACCGTCAGTCCGAAGGACTCGAATATGGACTTGCGGTAAACCGGCGGTGCCGCCGGCGCCATCGCCACCGCGGGCGGCAGCCGTACGGCGACGCGGACCGCGTTGAGGGCGCCGAGCGCCGTTGCCGCCGTCGCCACCAGAGCCGCGAACGTGTAAACCCCCGGCGGCGCGCTGTAGTACAGAAACGGAAAACGAAAGAACTCGGTATAGATCGCGGTCATGCCGCGCCCCATCCAGGCACCGCCGACAAGACCGCCGACGATACCCAGCGCCGACACCAGCAACACGAACTTCATGTAATGCCAGCCGACCGCAAGGTTCGAATAGCCGAACGCCTTTAACAGACCAATCTGTTCGCGCTCGATCGCGATCAGGCGGGTGACGACAATATTGAGCAGAAACGCCGCAATCGCGAGAAAGATCGGCGGCGCCACCCGCGCCATCGCATCGAGTCCATCCATCTCGCTGGAAAGGTACTGGTCTGAAAGCTGTTCGCTGCGGCCATAGGCGCCAGTGCCGCCGTAGGGATCCAGCAACCGGTCGAGCGCGTCGATGACGATGGCCTCGCGCGCGTTGTGCAAAAGCGCAATCGACACACTGTTGAAAGCGCCTTCGAGATCGAATGCCGCTTCCAGTGGCTCGCGCCCCATCCACACGACGCCAAATCGGCGGTCGTCCGGCATCAAGTTGTCGCCGCCGATGGAATAGACATATTCCGGCGACAGCCCGATGCCGACGATTTCCAGCGTCCGGCGGCGGCCGTTGATGGTGGCGGCGAGCGTATCGCCCGGACCAAAACCGTGGGCATCGGAAAAGGCCTCGCTGATCAGTACTTCGTCCGGGCGGCCGGGCGTAATCCATCGCCCGGCCCGCAGGGTGACATCGTTGAGCAGCGGGCGGTCGCGTGGCGGTATCGAAACCAGGCGCCCTGCCGCCGGCTCGTCCATCCCTTCGACGTCGAGCGAGACTTCGACGACAATCCGCGTTTCCACCCATTTGACCCCTGGAATCTGCGCCATGCTCTGAAGCAAACTCTCGGGCGCGCGCTTCACGGTCGCGAAAACGTCAGCAAAGCGGTAGCGCTCGTAGTAGGCGTCGCGCGTTCCTTCGAGTGATCGCAACGTGCCGACCACGGTGACGTAAACGGCGACGCCGGCCGCAATAACCAGCGCGATCGCCAGTACCTGGCCCCGCATGTGCCAAATATCGCGCAGCAGTTTGCGATTGAGCGGCGACATGGGGATCCAGGCGAACATCGGCTACCAGGTCATCTCGCCGACCGGCGAGCGGGTTTCGTTGTGGCGCTCGCCGGTAATGCGGCCGTTAGCGAAGGTAAAGACCCGGTCGGCCATGCCGGAAATGGCGGCGTTATGGGTAATCAGCGCGCAGGTGGTGCCGAGCTCGCGGTTGACGGCGTCAATCGCTTCCAGCACGACGATGCCGGTCTCGCTGTCGAGCGCGCCGGTCGGTTCGTCGCACAACAGCACGTCGGGACGCTTGGCAATGGCGCGGGCAATCGCGACCCGTTGCTGTTCGCCGCCTGACAACTGTGCGGGAAAATGCTTGATCCGGTCAGCAAGCCCGACCAGGGCCAGGGCATCTGCGGCCCGCATCGGATTGCGAGAAATCTCGGTCACCAGATCGACGTTCTCAAGTGCGGTGAGACTCGGGATCAGATTGTAGAACTGGAACACGAAGCCCACGTTTTCGCGCCGGTAGCGCGTCAGCGCCCGCTGGCCCAAACTTGTCAGTTCGGTGCCGCGAAAGAACACCCGCCCCTCGGTCGGCACATCGAGGCCGCCGAGAATGTTCAACAAGGTCGATTTTCCGCTGCCCGAGGGGCCGACCAACACCACGATTTCCCCTTCCCGCAGTTCGAGATCGACGCCGCGCAGGGCATGAACCACAGTCGATCCCTCACCGTAGACCTTGGTCAGACCTCGGGTTTCGAAGACGGTGTGCGGATCGGCGGTGGATGCGGTCGTCTCCGGGTCGGCACTCACGCTGAAATCCTCGTCGGCGGTTCCCTCGACGCAGCCTATCACGCGCCGTGGGCCGTGGCGGGCCCCTCCCGCGCGCCAATTGCCGCAGGGCGTTCGGGCGGCCCGGTGACGGCGGTCACCCGGCGACCGCCATTCTACCGCCCGCGCAGACCCCATATCTTGTAAGTGGCGGGATATTGCGCCTAAGTAAGGTATTAACATTGCCGGCACGAGAATGGCGGAGTGACTATTTTGAGAACGTTGACCGTCCAAAACCGGCGCGTCGAGGCGCCGAGCACACCCGAGGTCGTAACCTTCCCCGCCGGGACGTCGATCTTCGAGGAGGGCCGCCGCGGCCGCCGCGCCTTCATCGTGCGTTCGGGACTGGTCGAACTCTCCAAAGATTCTGACAGCGGCGAGGTGGTGATCGGTTATGCCGGTGCCGGCGAGATTTTTGGCGAAATGGTGCCGCTTGACAGCCAACCGCGCATGGCGAGCGCGCGGGCGGTACGCGACACTGAATGCGTCGTCGTCTCGCGAGACCTGCTGAGCAAGAAACTCGGCCGCAGCGATCCCTTCGTGCGCGATCTTTTGTTCGTCCTGTTGCGCGGCCTGCGCAGTGTTACCGACGACTACATCGACCTCCGCAGCCAGGTTCAGGAACAGATAATGGCGGCCCAGGAAATGCGCCACGAGGCGCCGGGCAAGGTCCGGGCAAAACGCCGCCGGCGGCGTGGCGCCAAAACCTTCAAACCCATGCACATCAAGGCGCGCCGGCTCTCGACCAAGGGTTGATGACCACTCGCCCGGTGGCGCGCCGGTCGGTCAGATCGTTCAGGGCCTGCGCGAACGCTTCCAGCGGATAGCATTTCGAGACCAGCGACGTAATTTTTCCCTCGCCGTACCAGCGCGTCAGTTCCTCGACCGATTGCAGCAACTTGTCCGGGGCATGGTGGCGGAAATAACGCAGTGACGATCCCATCGCCGAACGGTGCTTGACCAGCAGCCGGTTGGCCGGAATGTCCGGGATGCCGCCGGCAAACCCGAAAACGAGATAGCGTCCGCCCCACCCCACTGCCGACAGCGCGGGATCGAACAATTTGCCGCCGACCGGATCGAAGCACACGTTGACGCCCTCGCCACCGGTCAGGGCCAGCGCCTCGTCCTTGAGAGACTGGGTCGCGTAGTTGATGCCCGCGTCGGCACCATGGTCGCGGGCGAGCGCCACTTTTTCTTCCGAGCTGGCCGCGGCGATGACGCGCGCGCCGAGCGCCTTGCCGATCTCGACCGCCGTTAGGCCGGTTCCGCCTGAAGCGCCCAGCACCAGCATGGTTTCGCCGGCTTGCAGGTTGGCCTGCCAGCGAATCGCGGCATGGGAAGATACATTGGCGATCAGAAGCGAGCCGCCGGTGTCGAAATCCATTTCTTCGGGCAGGGCGAACGTTTCGGTTTCGCGCGCGCGCGCGACTTCGGCAAACCCCCCGTAATTGAGCATCGCCATCACCCGGTCGCCTGGTTTGAACCGGGTCACGCCGGACCCGCATCGTTCGACGACGCCGGCACACTCAAGGCCCGGCGAAAACGGAAAATCGGGCCGGGTCTGATAGCTACCCTGAATCATCAGCGTGTCGGCAAAATTGACGGAGGCGGCGCGAACGGCGATCGTGATCTCGTCGGCCGCCGGTTCCGGCGCCGCGGTCTCCTCAACGGTCAGTGTTTCGGGCCCGCCCCAGGCCCGGCAAATTACGGCACGCATTGAAGGGTCCCCTGTTACCACTCGTCGCGCCCGGTGTGCGGAACGCAAGCAAAGTTGTCAAGACGGTCGCGGCCCAAGGACCGGCGGCGGAACACGGCCCTCAATCGGGTAATCGCCGAAGCCGCGGCAGCGAATGATCGATGCGACGCAAGACATCGACCCTCGGCACGAACTCGAAAACGACCGCTGTCCCGGCGCCGGACTTCGCCGCCAGGCCCAATCCGCCGCGAGCCCAAGCCGCCGCGAGCCCAAGACCCGGCGCCAGCGGCGCGCCGAAGCAGCGCCTAGACCAGCGTGTTTTCGTCGCTCATCCAGACAGAGATCGCCTTGATAAGCGGCCCCTCGAACAGGAACATGTTGATGTTGTCCATTTGCAGCCGGGTGCCGTCTTTTGCCAGGCGCCGCACCGCGAAACGGCTGGCGACCCGGCCCGTCCCGCCATCGGCGACGTGGGTAAAATCACCGTGCCAGGCCTCGGCCACGTCCTCGAGACGGCGCTCGAAGACACCCCGGACACCGGTTTCGCGGCCTTCGTGACGAACGCCGGCGGTGGTAACTTCGAGATAACAGTCCGGAGTCATCAATTCGAGCGTGCCCTCGACATCGCCGGAATCGACCCGGGCGAAATAGGCTTCGACCGTTGCGATCAGCTGCGCCGCATCCGGCTTGCCGGGCACCCCGCTCATCGTGGCACCGCCCGGCGTCCGGTCCGGATCAGTGCCGCCCTCATAGCGCGGCCTCGCGGCGTTCCGATGACGCCGCCGATGGGTCCATCATCGCTGGTCTCCTTCGATTCCGGCGCGCCGCAGAGCTCTCTTTGGCCGCACCGCACATAGATCTAAAACGAAACCGTCACGCGCCGGTTCCGCACCGAAGCAACACCATCGGCGGTCGCATCCGCAGGCTGTGCTTCGCCATAGGATTCGACGTGAATCTTGCTCATGAAGATGCCTTCCGCCATCAGGGCCGCGCGGACGGATGCCCCGCGCCGGTCGGAGAGCGCCAGGTTGTACGAGAGGTTGCCGGCGCGGTCGGCGTGACCGATGACCAGAATCCGGTCGGCGCCCAGCCGCTTGATCCGGGCAGCCGCCGACTTCACTGTGCGGAGGTTGGCGGGCGTCAGGTCGGCGCTATCGAACGGGAAATAGATCACCAGTTCGATCGTTTGCCGCGGCATCGCTCCCGCAGGAGGCGCCGGGGCCGGCTCGGCCGCTCTAGCCTGCACCCTTTGCGGCGCGGGTGCCGCCGCGCGCGGCCGCGAGGCGCGGTCAAGCACGCCCTGGACGCGGATCAGGCTGTCGTAGAACTCGGCGCGGCAGCCGGCAATATCCTTGGGCTGAATGTTTTCTTCCTGTTCCTGCATCCAGCAATCGAAGGCAACCTGGGCACGTGCCGTCAATACCGGCATCTTGGCAGACCCGGTACGGGCGCGCACGGACAGCAACTTGTTGCGGGCATCGGATCAGGGCCGGGCGGGCATCGGCGGGCAGATTGCGGGCTCCGATCGATTCGGGCCGGACGTCGTTGGCGCTGCCGGCCGTTATCGCGCGCAGGGCGAACTTGTCGGCATCGGCATAATCGGATTCAGCAAATTCCGCTTGAGCGCGGACCAGGTATTCACGGTAGAGCGCAACCTGAAACGGGCTGCCGATGACGTCAATTTTCTCGGCACGGCCGACTTCGAGCCCGGAACAGGCTGCGAGCACGGCGGGAAGGGCGAAAAAGGCATAGAGGCGCAGGGTACGAAACATCGAATTTTCTCCTGATCCGGTGTTGTGACGGGGTTGACGCGCGCACAACGGGTAGATTGCGAATCAATTGCCAAGGCGCGGTTCCAGGGCCGTCAGGGTCCGCAGGGGGTCTCGCGCCGCGGCCGGGGTCAGTTTGCGCCGGGATAGACCGATTCATCAAGGATGAAGACATCCGTCAGCATTAACCGCCCGGACACCAAGGTTACCAAGATGGGGGTGGCGTTGGTGACGGCGGATATTCTGCCGCCGAAGGATAATACCCAGCCATTGCGGCGCCGGAGCGGACCGCCACCGTAATTGAGCTATCCCGGCCGTGGTGCCGGGGTTGTGCCGCGCGGCCGCCGGGAACAGCCGGCTCAATCCGCGGCGTCGACCGCGTAGCCCTCGCCACGGACGGTGCGGATGATGTCGGGGCCGCCGCCGTGATTGAGCACCTTGCGCAGGCGCCGGACATGGACATCGACAGTGCGGGGCTCGACGTGGATATCGTTGCCCCAGACCCGGTCCAGCAGTTGTAAGCGCGAATAGACCCTGCCGGGACGTTCAAGAAACGTCCGCAGGAGCCGGAACTCGGTCGGCGACAGGTGCAGGGTTTGGCCGTCGCGGGTCACTTTGCGCGCTCCCAGATCCATACGAATCCCGCCATAGTCGAGTACGTCTTCTTCCAGCGCCGCACCGGCACGGCGCAGCACCGCCCGCACGCGCGCCACCACTTCGTTGGGCGAATAGGGTTTGACCACGAAGTCGTCGGCGCCGGATTCGAGTCCGCGCAGGCGGTCGGCCTCCTCGCCCCGCGCCGTCACCATGATGACCGGCACCGATCGGGTGGCGCGCTGGCTGCGCAAGCGACGGCACACTTCGACCCCCGACAGGCCCGGCAGCATCCAGTCGAGAATCACCAGATCCGGTATTTCCTCGCGGATCCGGCGCAGGGCCTCTTCCCCGTCCATCGCCACATCGGTCCGGAATCCCGAGGCCTTGAGGTTGTATTCCAAAACCTCGATCTGGGCCGGCTCGTCCTCGACGATCAATATTCGCGCACTCATGGTGCGACGCTCAACTGCCCCCGTCCGGACTATCCAGCACGGTGACGCTGGACTTGTCCTCCTTGTGGCGCTCGTCCACCGGCGCCTTGCCGGTGACGATGAAGCGCACCTGTTCGGCGATGCCGGTGGCATGATCGCCCATACGTTCCAGATTTTTGGCAATGAACAAGAGATGCGTGCAACCCGAGATCTGGCGCGGGTCTTCCATCATGTAGGTCAGAAGTTCGCGGAACAGGCTGGTGTTGAGCTGATCGACCTCGCTGTCACGGGCCAGAACGTCTTCGGCCTGCACCACGTCGCGGGCGACATAGGCGCCCAGCACGCCCGCAATCATTTCCTGTACCACCTTGGCCATGCGCGCGATCGAATGGCGCGCCCCCTGCAGCGAGGTGTGATCCTCGATGACGAGGGTGCGTTTGGCGATGTTCTTGGCGTAATCGCCGATCCGTTCGATGCCGGCCGAAATCTTGAGGCCGGCGACGATCGCCCTCAGATCGTCCGCCATCGGCTGACGCCGGGCCAGGAAACGGACGACGAAGGTGGCGATTTCGGCCTCGATCCGGTCGATCTGAATATCGCTCTCGACGACCGCCTCGGCCCGTTCCACATCGCCGTCGACCAGCGCAGCGACGGCTTCCTGCAACTGCCGTTCGGCCAGCCCGCCCATTTCCGCGATCATGTTGTCGAGGTGCGACAGCTCCTGATCGACGGCTTTGACGATATGTTCGGTTCCGGTCATGGCGTGTCCCCCGACTAGCCGACCCGTCCGGTGATATAGGCCTGCGTGCGCTCGTCGATCGGGTTGGTGAACAGATCGTCGGTGTCGCCGGTCTCGACGAGTTCACCAAGATAGAAGAACGCCGTCCGCTGCGACACGCGCGCCGCCTGCTGCATCGAGTGGGTCACAATGATGATTGTATAGCGTTCCCGCAATTCGTCGATGAGTTCCTCGATGCGGGCCGTCGCAATCGGATCGAGCGCCGAGCACGGCTCGTCCATCAGGATCAGGTCCGGCTTGACCGCAATCGCCCGCGCGATGCACAAGCGCTGCTGCTGGCCTCCGGAAAGCGACGTGCCGGGCGTCTTGAGGCGGTCGCTGACCTCGTCCCAGAGGCCCGCCCGCACCAAGCTGCTCCGGACGATCTCTTCGAGTTCATCGCGGCCCGATGCCATGCCGTGAATCTTGGGGCCGTAGGCGATGTTGTCATAAATCGACTTCGGGAACGGATTGGGCTTCTGGAACACCATTCCGACCCGGCGCCGCAAGGTAACCACGTCGATGTCGGGGCCGAGGATGTTGTGGCCCTCGAAAATGATCTCCCCGGTCACTTCGCACCCGGGAATAACGTCGTTCATACGATTGAGGCAGCGCAGAAACGTTGACTTGCCGCACCCAGAGGGGCCGATCAGGGCGGTCACGTGATGTTTGCCGATATCCAGACCGACGTTCCGAAGCGCCGGCTTGCCGTTGTAGGAAACGCTGACTGCCCGCGCCGACACCAGCGGCGCACCGGCTTCGGACGGCCCGGCGGCGCCCTCGTCGCGAACGGTGTCCATTGTCATTGACATTACAAACGGGTCTCGAAGCGGCTGCGGATGAAAATGGCGCCCGCATTCATTACCACCAGAAAAACGAGCAAAACCAGAATAGCCGCCGCCGTCTTGTCGGCAAAGGCCCGTTCCGGGCTGTCGGCCCACAGGAAGATCTGCACCGGCAATGCGGTCGCCGGGTCGAGGATCGATTTCGGCACGTCGATGATGAAAGCGACCATGCCGATCATCAGGAGCGGTGCTGTTTCGCCGAGCGCCCGCGCCATGCCGAGGATGGTTCCCGTCATCATGCCCGGCAGCGCCAACGGCACGACATGATGAAAGACCGCCTGGATCTTGCTGGCGCCAATCGCCAGGGCACCTTCGCGGATTGCTTCGGGCACCGCATGCAGCGAAGCGCGCGAGGCGATGATGATTGTCGGCAGAGTCATCAAGGCCAGCACCAGACCGCCCACCAGCGGCGCCGAGCGCGGAAGCCCCAGCACATTGAGGAAAAAGAACAATCCGAACAGACCGAAGATGATCGAGGGTACCGCTGCCAGATTGTTGATGTTGACCTCGAACAGCGTCGTCAGGCGGCTCGGGCGCGCGAATTCCTGCAGATAGATCGCCGCCAGAACGCCGACCGGAAACGACACGGCGACACACACAAGCACACTGAAAATCGACCCCATCAGGGCGACCAGAATGCCGGCGAGTTCGGGCTCGCGCGAATCACCGCCGGTCAGGAAGCGCCAGTTGATGGCCTGCTTGACCCGGCCTTCATCGGCCAGCACGGCGAGCCAGGCGGCCTGGCGCTCGGTCTTGGTGCGGCGCGCGCCGGGCGGAGCGTCCGGGGCCGCATCGGTCACGATCAAGTCGGCCTCGTCGGAAGCCGGCAGCCAGACCGGTACGGTTCTTCCCAGCACAGACGAATCTTCCAGCACCATGTCGCGAAGAAGGAACGGCGCACCCGAGGTCACAAGCCCGTTCAGGGCGCGGCGTTCCCGCCGGTCGCGGACCTCGGGAAAAATCGCCCGCAGCGCGTTCCGGGCGAGCGGTTGAAAATCGCTCCCGGCGGTAACATCCGGATCGCCGGTGCCTTCCGGATCGAGCAAGGCGGCATCGAAATGGATATCGAGCAGAATATGAGTCGCGCGGAACGTGCCGGCACTGCCGAGCGCCAGTGAAACGAACAGCCATCCAAGCGCCGCCAGTGCAATTCCGATCGAGGCGATTCCGTAGACGCGAAAGCGAATTTCGCCCCGCATCCGGCGCCGCACCCGCGCGTCGCGCCCGAATATCCCTGCCGGCTCAGTCATAGACCGCCCGGAACCGGCGCACGACCGCCAGCGCCATCACGTTGAAGCCAAGTGTAATGACGAATAACAGGAGACCGAGGGCAAAGGCGGAGAGAGTCTTGGGACTGTCGAAGGCCTGATCGCCCGTCAGCAGAGCGACGATCTGAACCGTTACCGTAGTCACCGCCTCGAACGGGTTGAGCGAGAGGTTCGCGCTCAGCCCGGCCGCCATCACCACGATCATGGTTTCACCCACTGCCCGCGACGATCCCAGCAGCAGGGCGCCGACAATGCCGGGCCGGGCGGCCGGCAGAACGACGCGCAGGATGGTCTCGGACTGGCTAGCACCGAGGCTGTAGGATCCGTCGCGGAGCGACTGCGGCACCGCCGTAATCACGTCGTCGACGATCGACGACACCAGCGGGATGATCATCACACCCATCACCAGACCGGCCGCAAGCGCACTTTCCGGAGAGACCGAAAACCCCATGGCATCGCCCGAATCGCGCAGCAGAGGCGCCACCACAAGGGCGGCAAAAAAACCGTAAACCACGGTCGGAATGCCGGCCAGAATCTCGAGCAACGGCTTGACCACGGCGCGCACGCTGCGATTTGCGTATTCCGCCAGATAGATCGCCGCCAGCATTCCTAGCGGTGTCGCCACCGCCATGGCGATTAGACTGATGAACAGTGTGCCGACGACCAGGGGAACGGCGCCGAACGAACCCGAGGCGCCGACCTGATCCTCGCGGATCGCCGTCTGCGGTGACCACTCCAGACCGAACAGAAAATTGAACACCGGCACGGCCTGAAAAAACCGCCCCGCCTCGAACACCAGCGCAAGCACGATGCCCGCCGTCGTCACCACGGCGACGCCCGCGCACAGAATGAGGACGCCGAGAACGACCCCCTCCAACGTGCGTCCGTGGCGCGGCCCAACGAGGGGGCGGCGTTGATCAATCGATAGTGTGGCCATACCGAGATTCCGCGACGCGCGTTACATCGCCAGGTTGGTCAGGTTCTGAACCCGCTCGGCCCAGTCCCGGCGCTCCACGTCCGGCAGCGGAATCAGGCCCTTGTCGGCGAGGTAGCCCTCTGGGCCCCACGCCCCCTCGCTGGAGAATTCGGCCATGAATTCACGTATACCCGGCACCAGATCGACGTGCGCTTTCTTGATGTAGAAGTAGAGCGAACGCGATATCGGGTACTTGCCGGCGGCGATCTCTTCGAATTCCGGCGCCGCGCCGTTGACGAAGCTGCCCTGGACGCGATCATAGTTCTGGTCGAGGAAACTGAACCCGAAAATCCCGAATGTATTGGGATTGGCGGTCAGCTTTTGCACGATCAGGTTATCGTTCTCGCCGGCTTCGATAAATGAGCCGTCCTCGCGCAGGGTGTGGCAGAGCGTCTTGAAGGCGCTCTCGTCCGTTTCCTTCAGGGCCGCGATCCAGCGAAAAGTCTGGCAGCCGCCTTCCATGGCAACCTCGACGAAAGCATCGCGCGTCCCCGATGTCGGTGGCGGACCGAACACCTCGATCTTGGCGCCGGGCAGCGCGGCGTCGATGTCGCTCCACTTATTATGCGGGTTGGCCTGAAGCACGCCCTCGCCGGCCGGGACGTTCTTCGCCAGCGCCAGCCATAACTGCTGCAGCGAAATCTCCAACAGAGGCGAATCGAACGAATTGGCAAGGACGATGCCGTCGTACCCGATCTTGACTTCGACGATTTCGGTGACGCCGTTCGAAGCGCACAGCGCGACCTCGCTCGGTTTGATCCGGCGCGAGGCGTTGGTGATGTCGGGATGCCGGTCGCCGATTCCGCCGCAGAACAGCTTGAGGCCGCCGCCCGAGCCCGTGCTCTCGACGACCGGCGCGGGAAATCTGGTCTTGTGGCCGAAATGTTCGGCGACTGCCGCCGAAAACGGAAAGACGGTGGACGATCCGACGATCCGGATTTGCTCGCGCGCCTGCGCCGCCAGCGGCAGGGCAATCAGTGCGGCCAACAGCACCGCAACGGACCTGATCATGGAAACAGCCTCTTTCGCTCCGGTCTGAGGGCTTCCGAGATTGGCAACGCTATCGGCGCGAACCGACACCCACGTTACAGGCGCGTTACAGTTTTGTGACAATGAAACCGGGGTGCGCGGAAATCCGGTGCCGCGAAGCCGCGCTCAGGAAGAGGTACCGTCCGTCTCCGCCCGAACCGGAAGATAGACTTTGAAGGTACTGCCCTCGCCTGATTCGCTCTCGATGACGAGCCGTCCGCGATGGCGGTTGACGATGTGCTTGACGATGGCGAGGCCGAGGCCGGTGCCGCCGAGATTTCGCGAGCGGCCCGTATCGACCCGGTAGAACCGCTCGGTCAATCGCGGCAGGTGTTCGCTGCCGATGCCCTCGCCCTGGTCGCGGACGCAAACGCAGAACCCCGCCGAGCCGACATCGGGGATGCGATCGACCGGCTCCAACGTGACCTGCACCTCGTTGCCGCCGCGCCCGTACTTGATCGCGTTGTCCACCAGATTATGAAACACCTCGGCCAGTTCGTCGCGATCGCCCTGGACCGGACCTACCTCCTCGGTACAGTCGAGAACCAGTTCGAGGGCCGCTTCCGCCGCGCGGGGTTTGAGCGCCGTCGTGACGCTCGCCAGCAGCGGCGCCAGATCGACTTCGCCTGGGGGCTGAACGTGTTCCTCGGCCTCGACCTTGGACAGCGACAGCAGATCGTCGATCAGGCGCGCCATGCGCTGGGCTTCGCCCTGCATAGTGCCGAGGAACCGTCCACGGCTGGCGGCGTCGTCCTGCGCCGCGCCCTGCAAGGTTTCGATGAATCCGATCAGCGAGGACAGCGGCGAACGCAACTCGTGGCTGACGTTGGCGACGAAATCGGTACGCATCCGGGCCGCCGCCAGGGCGGCGGAGATATCATGAAGCGTCAGCACCGCTGCCGCACCGCCGGCGTACGAGGGTAGCGCCGCGGCGTGGACCTCGAATACGCGGTGAACCGGCAAGGGGAACGAAACCGTCAGGCGCATTGGCGCCGCCCCGGCCAACACGGCGCCGACTGCATCGAGGACTTCGGGGTGGCGCATCGACAGCGCCAGATCGCGATCGATCGCGGGCGGACCCGGCAATACGCACTTCGCCGCATCGTTGAGGGCGATCAATTGCCGCGCGGAATCGATCAGCAGCGCCGGGTCGGGCAATCCGTTCAGAATCGCGAGCGTCAACTCGAGACCTTCGGCAGCATCGGAAGCAGCCATGCCCAAGCCTTAACACGGCTAGGCTCCGGGGGCGACGTTCGCCGGGGGCGCGAGGCCCCGGCGTCGCCCGGAAAATCGGCGCTGCAAACGGCAAAGCCGCGGCACGCCTGCGTGCGGCTGCCGCCCAAGGACCGGCGCCCGGCGGCACAATTCGGTTGCCCGCAGCTCTCAAACGGTGCTTCCCTACCGCTTGCGCGGCGGAATTGGCCACGGCCTCAGCCTCCGTCGCGAGCGGGTGGTGCCAGTGGGTGGTCCTTTTTTCGTTGCTTCCGGGAAAGACGCGGGCGCGGAATTCTTTGTCGAGCTGCACGCGGCGGCGGCACGCGGTGCGGGCTGATCGGCGAACGGCCCTTTGCGACAATGTCCGATCCCACCGCTCCCCGCCACGACTCTTTCGAGCAGCGTTTGCGTGCGGAACGCGCAACTCTCACCAAGGCCGGCGTCGATACGCGCGCCGCGCGCGCGCCCGTCCAACTGGACCAGCAAACGGTCGGGCGTCTGTCGCGCATGGATGCGATGCAGGTGCAGGCGATGGACCGGGCCCAGGAAGCGCGCCGCCAGACGCGGATTCGGATGATCGACGACGCCCTCAAACGCATCGAGTCGGGCGACTTCGGAGCTTGCGTTTCCTGCGGCGAGGAGA
This sequence comes from uncultured Alphaproteobacteria bacterium, assembly GCA_964611585.1. Lineage (GTDB taxonomy): Bacteria > Pseudomonadota > Alphaproteobacteria > SHVP01 > SHVP01 > CAZTAK01. The sequence goes on along the minus strand of CAZTAK010000009.1, from coordinate 16,240 downwards.
TTTTGCCGGCGCGCCTCGAGGGCGACCCCGCAGTGCCGGTCTGCATCGACTGCGCTCGCGGCGCGGACACCTGATTAGCGGCCGCCCACGCGCGGTTATTTCGCGCACGCCGCCGGGAATCGCTTGCCTTTGGATGGCCAGAACCCTCGGTCAGGCCCGGCGACGGATACCCGTTGATGGCAGGCGCTGTCGCGTTCCTTATTTCGGTACCCGCGGCAGCGCAGGCGCAAGACGTCAAGTGGCGGCTGCAAAGCTATTGTACCGGTCAACACTTTCTTCTGGACCGAGATGGTCCAGAAATTCACCGATACCGTGCGCATGCTTTCAGGCGGGCGCATCGACATCACTCCGTTCGGTGTCGGCGAGATCGTTCCTGCCTTCAAGGTCCACGGCGAAGTTGCCGCCGGAACCGTCGACGCCGGATGGACCTCGGCGGCGTTCCTGGCGAATGCCGACCCGACCAACTCGATCTTGGCCAACTTTCCCGGCGGGCCCTCGCCCGAAACCTATTTGCACTGGTACTACAAGGGCGGCGGCGCGGGTTCCGGTCATCGTCATCCTCGTCGTCGTCTTCATGATCATCGTCGGCCCGGCCGCGCGCCCGTGGCGGTTCCCGGCGGTCGTCCTCATCGTCATCTTCATCGTCGGCCCGGCCGCGGCGCGGCGGGTGGCAATCGTCGTCGCCGTCAGGACAGCAGCGGCGGTCCTCATCGGGACGGCGGCTGCGGCCGGCACCGCGTTCATCCTCATCCGGATGGCCGCGCGGCTCGTCGGGCTGGCGGCTGCGCCCATGCCGGTCCGGCAGGGACCGTCAAAGCCAGCCCGGCGGGTGCCGCCAACGCCAGAACGGCGGCGGCGAGCCAGCGGCCGAAGGTTCTGCGGTCAGGTTCCAAATCGCCTCTCCCGTTCCCCATATTGAATGATGGCTGCCGGTGCCGCGCTGGCGGGTCGACCCAGACGAACCCAAACTCCGGGATTTGGGCCTGTCGTTTGCTCGCGGCACTGCCTGCCATTAGCCAACACCGATAATACTCAAAGGCCGTACCGAGACGAACATCCGATCCATACCCGATCCTGCATCGCACGCCAATCATGAAGACTTTTCGGTCCAAGCTTCCGAACGGGCTCGCGATTGCCACAATTCCGGCAGCGCAAAGTTGATCGGATTTAATGCGAAATCGTTGCGAGCCGCCGATACTCCACACAGTATTCTCATTCGCCACGCACGGATTCCGATACGATTGCAATGCAGCTCGACCGGACCGGATTTCGGTCTAGCTTGAGGGCATGTCAGAATCGGCCGGACAGGGGTACCCTGACAACCCGTTTCATCCGAATTCAACCCCACCTTGCGACCGTTGGATTCTGTCAACGAGGAGACAGTCGATGAACATCAAGCCGGCGCAGACCGACAGCGGCATGGAGGTCCGAATGCTGCTCGACACGGTTGATCGTTTTTTTGAGCGCCACATTCCGCCCGAGGAGCTGCGGCGGCGCGACCGCGACCACGAGCCGCCCTACGACCTCTTGCCCAAACTTGGGCCCACCGGCCTGCTGGGGTTGCCGTTTCCGAAAAAATACGGCGGCCTCGAGCAACCCTGGTGGATCGTAACCCGGGTCGGGGAACGCATGGGCTACCGCGCCTCGATGCTCGGCACACTTTACGACACGACCGTTTGCTTCGGCGGCATGTCGCTGATGGCCTATGGCTCCGAGAAGCAAAAAGACGAGTTGCTGCCGCAGATTATCCAGGGCAAGGCGACGTTTGCGCTCGCTCTCACCGAACCGGAGGCGGGCAGCGACGCGGGGGCCATCCGCACGCGCGCGACCAAGGTCGAGGGGGGATGGGTTGTCAACGGCCGCAAATCATGGTCGAGCAATGCCAAACAATCGATCTACATGGTGACGCCGTGCCGCACCGATCCGGAGTCGGTTGGGCACCGGGGGATCACAATGTTGCTTATCCCGCCCGATGCCGATGGCGTTCACATGACGGAGTTGCAAAAGGTCGGCAACGCGGGATTCAAGTCCTGGGATATCGGGCTCGACGACGTTTTCGTTGCCGACGACCAAGTCATGGGCGAGATCGGCAACGGCTTCCGAAACCTGATGTCGACGCTGCACTACGCACGCGCAGGTCTCGCCGCCAGCGCCACCGGGCAGGCGCAACTGGCGGTCGACATCGCCATCAAACACGCCAAGGAACGGGTCCAGTTCGGAAACCCGATCGGTTCTTTCCAGGTGATCCGCCATCGGCTCGCCGACATGCAGATGCGGGTGGATCAGGCCCGCTTGACCACCTATCACCTCGCCGACCTGATCAGCCGCGAGGAACCCTGCCGGCGCGAAGCGGCACAGGCCAAAGTCATCGCGACGGAGGCGCTCCACTATGTCGCGGATCACGGAATGCAGATTCTGGCTTCTGCCGGCTATGCGGCGGAGAGCGACATGCAGCGCATCTGGCGCGACGCGCGGCTCTACACCTTCGGTGAAGGATCGAACGAGATTCAACGCAACATCATCGCGCGGGAACTCGGTTTGTGAGCGGGCCCGTCTACGACTGGATCCGCTTCAACGCGCGGCGTGCACCCGACCATCTCGCGGCCTTCGACCTGTACTCGAATCGCCGGTTTACATACGGCGCGTTCGCCGACCGCGTCGACGGGGCAGCGAACCTTCTGTTGCGGAACGGGATCAGGAAGGGCGACCGGATCGCCGTCCTTTCCCGAAACACCACCGACATGTTTGAAATCCAGTTTGCGTGCATGCGGCTCGGTGCGATCTTTCTCCCGCTCAATTGGCGCCTTGCCGGACCCGAACTCGAATACATCGTCGGTGACGCCGCCCCGGCGATACTATTCGCAGGCACCGGTTTTGCCGACAAGGCGGCTGCCGTTGCCGCCACGTGTGGCGTCGCCCCCGTCCTTGGTCTCGGCGACGGCGATTCTGCGTCCGATTATGAATCGGGCCTGGCCGAAGACGCCGACGCTGTCCCGCCGGCAGAGCTCGATCAAGACGACCCGTGGACAATCATCTACACCTCCGGCACCACGGGAAGGCCCAAGGGCGCGACCATCACCTACGGCACCACGTTCTACAACCTGGTGAATATTGGAGCGTTCGCACGGATCACACTGGATTCGGCCTGTCTCATCGTCGGCCCTTTGTTCCACATCGGCGCGCTCTGCGCGTTCGGAAATCCGTGTTTCCATGTCGGCGGCACGACAGTGGTGATGCGTGATTTCGATCCGGGCGACGTTCTGCGGGTCCTGAACGACCCGGCGTTGGCGGTTACCCACCTCAACGGCGCCGTCACGATGTACACCAAGATGAGCGAGCACCCGGACTTCGATCAAGCCGACTTGTCCCGCATCCAGTGCGCCACCATCAGTGGTGAGCCGGTCCCGCTCGCGTTGGTCGAACGATACCTCGATGAAAAGAGCCTGCCGCTGCAAAACATTTATGGCATGACCGAAACGGGGCCTGTGTTGACGGCGGCCGATGCCGATATCGATCGCAGCAAGCTGGCATCTATTGGCACGCAGGTCCTCTATACGGAAATGAGACTCGTCGACCGGGCGGGCCATGATGTCGTTGCCGGCGAGATCGGCGAGATTTGGGCGCGCGGCCCCAACGTCTCACCCGGATACTGGAACAATCCGCAAGCGACACGGGCCGCGTTTACCGACGGCTGGCTCCGCACCGGCGACGCGGCGTGGCGTGACGAAGACGGGTTCTACTACCTCGTCGACCGCTGGAAGGACATGTACATATCCGGCGGCGAAAACGTCTATCCGGCCGAGGTCGAGGCGGTGATCGGCCAGCTCGACGACGTCGCCGAAGTCGCCGTCATTGGCGTTCCCGATTCGCGTTGGGGTGAGGCCGGCCGGGCGGTCGTGACGCTGCGGGACAGCGCCAGCCTCGGTGAAGATTCAATCATTGCGCACTGTTCGCAAAACCTGGCGAAGTTCAAGGTGCCGGCGACGGTCGTATTCGTCGAAGCGCTGCCGCGCAACGCAAGCGGCAAGGTCGTGAAGCCTGAAATCCGCCGGCGCTACGGGTTTTCAGCGGAGAATTCGTCACCCTGAACGCCGCCCGGTGCGGAGAATGCGCTGGCGTCTGCGCGGCCAAATCGCTGGCACGCCACAAGATCACTGCGACGATCCCCAAAATACGGCGCCCCGGGCGCAATCATGGGCTTGCGTCAATTGGCGGGCGCGCCCCAGAATGAACTGCGAGGGGCCGCATCGAAGCAATCGGTCGCGGCGCCACCGTGCCGGTGGGGGGGCGGGCTTGGGAATGCCCGCATGGGAGGATAACAACAATGAACAGCGCCGCTGCAAACCAGGATTCAATGGTGTTCATCACCTATACCCTTCGTCCGGGCTCGGAGGCTGCCGGGTACGACGACTGGTTGCGCGAATTCGACAACCCCACCTTCAACAAAACGCCCGGTATCGTCAGGTATCAGAACTGGAAGGTCGCCGACGGTTCCGGTGAGGGCCTACCCTTCACCCATTTCGACCTTTTGCAGATCGACGGCCCCGATTCACTCGAGCAAGTCTGGTTCGACGAACCGCTCGAGAAATTTCGCGCGATCTGGGTTGAAAAGTGGGGCAACTATTCGACCGTCGGCCCGGCCAAGGTCAACACATTGGCCTATCTTAGCAGCCGGATCGTCAAGTCTGGGCGGCCGCGCGCCGCAAACCTCGTTTTCGTCGGTGGCGACGCAGATCCAGTGGCGCCGGACACGGGATTCGACACCTGGCGGCTCGACGAACTGGTTCGCAAACACTGGGCGCTGGGCTACGCCAAACCGGGAGAGGCCTGGCGCATGGCCCTTTCGACGGGGCACCATCTCGGTTTCGAGCACTTCCATTTGAAGTTTATCGACAATGCGTCTGAATTCGACGACGCCCAAAGCGCGATTTCAAAGCGCGCCGGCACCGTCTTCCTCGGCGAACTGATCGCCTCGCCCGACTAGCGCGCCGCTGCGCCGGCCCGGCTCACTTTTTGGAAATGCCGCCTTGCATATGTCTGCGGCGCCAAAGTCGTGTTACTTATTGTCAGGGGCGTGAGGACGGCAAACTGGGGAGGTTGCTATGGCCGATATTTGGGATGTTGTCGTCGTCGGCGCCGGAACGGCAGGAATGCCGGCTGCGGTATTTGCCGCGCAACGCGGGGCGCGCGTTCTGGTCATCGAACATGCGAGTGAGATCGGCGGCGCGCTGCACCTGTCCGCCGGACAGATGAGCGGCGCCGGCACCAAACTTCAGGCGGCCAAGGGCATCGATGACACGGCGGACCAGCATTATGAAGACGTCATGCGGATCTCGAACAATACTGCCGATCCGGCCTTGGTGCGGCTTGCCGTCGACCACGGCGGAAAGACGATCGACTGGCTGCTCGACAATGGCCTGGAGATTCACCCCGAACATCCGGTTCGCGGCCTGACTCACGAGCCCTACAGCAAAGATCGCTACTACTGGGGCCCGGATGGCGGCCGCTCCGTGCTGCGCACGCTGTCGAGGGTGTTTGTCGCCGAACTGGCGAGGGGCAACCTGACTCTGAAACTGGAAACAGAAGTTACCGGACTGGTGCGAAAGAAATCGGGCCCCGTGACCGGTGTCACAACCCGCGCCAAGGACGGTTCCGAGACCCAATACGACGGGCACAACGTCGTGCTCGCGTCCGGCGGCTATTGCGCCGACGCGGACGTGTTCGAAGAGCTAAACGGGATTCCGCTGTACGGCAACGCCGCCTACCCTTTCGCGCGCGGATCGGGCATCAAGATCGGTCAGTCGGTCGGCGGATGGACACGCGGCAAGGAAAACTACATTTGCTCATTCACATCCGTCCTCGAAAGTGCCGTGATCCCGAGTCCCGTGGTGGCCCGGTTGATCCTCGCACCGGAATTTCGCCAGCCCTGGGAGATTTTCGTCAACGCCGAGGGCAAGCGGTTCATCCGCGAGGACGAGCCGAGCGTCGATACCCGCGAGCACGCCCTGCTCGCGCAGACAAACCTGCGCTGCTGGTCCATCTTCGACGATGTGATTCTCAAGGAATCGCCGAACTACGTTCTCAACACGGCGCTACCGGACGCCATGCCCTGGCCCAAAGAAAAGGTTTTCGAGGCGTTCGACACCTACGAATTCTTCTACAAGGCCGACACTCTGCACGAACTCGCCTCGCGAACCGGCGTCAATGCAGGCAACCTCAAGACCACGATTGCCGACTACAACGCCACACTGAGCGGTTCCGATCCGTTTGGACGCCAGCACCGGCCAAAGGCCATTGAAACACCGCCCTTCTATGCCATCCGCATTCAGGGCGTTTCGTTCACCAGCGCCGTCGGTCTGGCGGTTGACGACAGCCTCCGTGTGACCAACAAGAACAGGAAGCCGATTCGGGGTCTCTATGCCATCGGCGAACTTTTGGGGGCGGGCCAGACGATGGGCAACGCCACCGTCGGTGGCATGCTGGTTGCACCGGCGATCTCCTTCGGCCGCCTTTTGGGCCAAACGATACTGGAATGGCCCGGCTCCAAGAACGAGGCGGCGGAATAAAGTTTTCGATCGGGCTGGCCGGGCGCGATGCGGAAAGAAGGATATTTCATGCCGGGATCGAATGAATTCGACGGGTTTTCGGCGCCGCTGAGTCCAGGCGGCGCGCATGCGCTCTACGGTCCACCGCCGTGGCGGTTTGAAGGCTATTCGGCTTCGGTTCTGCTTGAAGTCGATGGCGAGGCGATGCGGGCGCTGATTCCGGAACCGCTCTCGTTGTCGGGCCCGGCGGCCTGCCGTCTCAGCGTTCACGACATCATTTGCGATTACGGTTTCGGCCGGGAATTCACCCAGCGCAATCCCGATCAGGCCCACTACCACGAGGCCATTGTCGGCTTTCTCACCGAAACCGACGGGATCAAGGGGCAGTGGTGCCCCTACTCCTGGTGCAGCACGGATGCAGAATTCGCGGGCGGCCGCGAACTCTATGGCTGGCCGCAAAAGATGGGTTCCATGAGCCTGACCCGGCGCCCTCTTGCGGGGTGGCGCGTCGGCGATATCGTCACCGGCCTGGTGTCGCGCGGCAATCGCGCGGTCTTCGATATTTCGGTGTCGCTGGAGCGACAAGGCGACCTGCCGCAGGAAGCAACGCAGGCATCCTTCCCCGATCAATCGCAGGTCAGTCAGTACTTTACCGAAACGGCGCTGCCTGACCCGGTGAACCCGGGCCAGGTGGAACGCCGGATGATACTGACACCGATGATCGATATGACGGTGGGCGATTTGTGGTCGGGTGCGGGCAACGTCAACATCACGGCACCTGAGCTCGACTTTCTGCAAGACGCCAATATTCTCGGGGGGCGCGCGCACGAAGTGAGCTGGACCAAACCCTATCCCGATCGGTTGATCAGCAAGCGCGTGGTGCCCGCCGGCTAGAGCCGCTTTATCCGTGCGGCGATCGGCCGATGCGATCTCCCTGAACCGGTACGGCCTTTGCGAAATTGAAGGCCCGGCGCGGCGCCCCTTAACCCTCTTCTTCGGCCAGAATCTGCGCCAGTCCCAGGGTCCAAGAAACCTGCAGATAGTATCCGGTCAGGATTGCATGATCCGGCATCAACTCGTGGGTGCGGAATTGCGGATGGGGAGGCAGCCGCAGCGTTGCAGGTCCCTTCCAGGCATCGTGAACCGCAAAGTCGTCGAGCGCGAAGTGCAGGACCTGCCTTCGGTTCTTGTTGCCGCCCGAGGGATCGGGAATGACCCGCACACTCAGTCTGCTGTCATTGCGCGGGACCTCGGCGGGATCCACTTTTTCCTCAATGTTTAGATTGATCGCCATGATTTCTTCGCCGCGGCGGTTGACGACGCCGCGCACCTGGTTTCCCGACCATTCGACTTGGCTATCGTCGTCGCACAGCATCTTCGGCATGCCGTAAACCTCGCGGCCAACGATCATGGCCTCGTCAGTCGATGTCCAGAGATACGGGGTGTAAGGGGCAGTCACATCGCAATGCGTTACCGAAAAGACGATCCCGCCCTCATGAAATCGGCCGCAGTAAGGAATTTGCAGCATGTCGCCGATGAACGCCGACACGAGGGTCCCCGCATCCCACTTCAGGGGCGGGGCGACGAACTCCGTGGCGGTCGCCTCATCGATATCGAAGGTGACGAGAATAACACGTCCCTCCTGCATGTAGTATGGAGGCGGCCCGTACGCCGGCGACGCATAAGGCACCGTGTAATGCATCTTCTGATTCATGATGTTATTCCTGGAATGATTTGATGCCCGTGATCCACGACAATCCTCCGAAATCTCGCCGCGGTTGGATTGCCGCGGGATTGCCCGGCGGCGCGAGAGCCCGATCGATTGAACCGGCATCCTATTGCGACCCGACGCATCAGGCCAGAGACGGCGGTACTCTCGACGGTTCATCGAAGGGCGCAAGAAGCCTTGAACCTATGATGATCGACAAATGCGGACGGACGGGAAACGGCAGAATCGTGAACGAAAAGATCGGCAGGTCCTCACCACTGCGCAAACGGGGCAACGGCAACCTCCTCCACGGTGAACGGCGGTGAACGCACTTTCGTCCGCGCCCCTACGTGCAGGCATCTGGATGGGGGGTACTCTTTTATCGTTCTCGCTGCTCGGTGTCGCGACCCGCGAACTCACGGTCACCGCTTCTCTGGACGAATTCCAGACATTGTTTCTGCGTTCCGTTATCGCTCTGATGATCCTGACACCTTTCATCATCCGGCAAGGCCGGGCGTCAATCAGAACCGGTAACCTGAAGCTGCATATTTTGCGCAACAGTTTCAGTTTCGCCGCGAGCTATGCGTGGTACTTCGGTATTGCCAATCTGCCGTTGGCGAACGTCTTTGCCATCGAGTTCACCGCGCCCATGTGGGTCGTCCTGCTGGCGGTCATTTTTCTCGGCGAGCGGTTTGATTTTGGCCGCGGCGTTGCCGTTGCCTTTGGTGTCATTGGCACGCTGATCCTGCTGCGCCCCGGCCTTGAAGAATTCTCGACCGTCTCGCTGGTTGTCCTTGCAAGCGCCTTCGGTTTCGCCTGTTCGCATACGCTCACCAAAGGCCTTACCCGATACGACAGCGCCCTGACGGTGGTGTTCTGGATGTCGGGAATGCAGGCGCTGATGGGCGTCGGTCCGGCCATCGCGGTCTGGGAACCTGTGACCGGCATGGCCTGGCTGTGGGCCATCGTCATGGGTATCGGCTCGCTGACGGCGCATTATTGCCTGGCTCGCGCGTTGTCCCTCGCCGACGCCACGATCGTCGTGCCGCTCGACTTCCTTCGTTTGCCGCTGATCGCGCTGGTCGGATCTCTGGTCTACAGCGAGCGGATCGACATCTGGGTGTTGATCGGCGCCGCCGTCATCTTTGCCGGAAATTATTACAGCGTGCGCCGCGAGCACCGGGCAGTCGTGCCGGTTGCGGGAGGCGCGGGAGGCACGGGAACCGTCGAAGTCCCGCCTGAGGATCCCTAGTTTCGACGTCCCGTTATCCGGCAGAATCTGAACCTACCGCACTGCACGTTGCCGATTGAAAGGGCGGACCGCGCCCCGCCCGCACCCCTGCAATGGCGCCGCCGACCAGACGGATCGGATCTCTGTTTTTCGAGGCATCGGTCCGGCGCACCCGGCCACAGGGTCCGGGCATTCCCGTGCAATGAGCCTTTCGCGGCGGCTCCTCGCCCCCGGTCGAACGGACGGCGGCCACCTCGGGCCGGGGCCGGGCGAAGCCGGCATGAAGGCGCCCGGGCACGAATTCCTGCGGGAGCCGCGAATTAGGCGGCAACACGCCCGAGTTGAGATATATCAATCTCCATCCCGACCGCATGAACCAGGTGTCGGGTTACAACCATCGGTTGACGCCAATGAAGGCCCCGCACCCCGCGCCCCAATTTCGGGTTGCACTCAAGATCGCCGGCCACACCAAGTCCTGGCCGAATCGAATTTCTTGAAGACCTGAATGAAGTGGATCCAGGGAAGTCGCAGAGAGCAAGGGTTCACCTCTGCCAATTGAAATTGCGTCAAGACTGCGGGCCCCCAAGGAATTTGAAAAATACGGATGGAAAACTTATACTTCGTTATTGTTTCCAAGTGGGGTATATGATCTTGGAAACTGGGGGGGACCTTACTTGAGAGTTCTAAGGGGAGGAAGACAACGATGGTAATTCGAGTTGCATCTACTATTGCGGGCATCCTTTTGGTTGCCTTCATGCTGGTCGGGTTGTCTCCGGCAGGGCTCGGAACAAATGTCGCGGTTGCCCAAGACACTTGCTCCGCAGAATCGCCCTGTGAGTGGAACATGGCAACGCCCTACTCGGCTCGAGAGTTCATGTCGAAGCTCCATGTACAATTCGCGGAAGATATAGAAGGAGCGACAAATGGCGCGATTGACATCACTGTCCATCCCGCCGGTTCCCTTTTCAAGAACACGGAAATCATGGCCGCCGCACGCACAGGCCAGATCGAACTGGGCAGTCAGTACATGCCCAATCTAGGGCCTGAGAACCGGATTTTCGAATTCGACACCTTGCCGTTCCTGGTCGCGAATTTCATGGACTCGAGAATAATGTGGAATATTACGCGGCCGCGCATCGAAGAGCTGGTACAGGAGCGCGGATTGCGCCTGCTGTACGCCGTCCCGTGGGGCTTTCAGAACTTCTTCTTCAACGGGAAGTTCGAGTCCATGGCCGACATCAAGGGCAAGAAGCAACGGGCATATAACGCGCAGACTTCAAATATGGCCAAGCTCATGGATACGATTCCGACGACAGTGCAGGCCACCGACATGGCACAGGCCTTTGCGACGGGCATGGTCGATGGCACCAGCACCTCGGCCAATACGGGCGTCGCCCTGAAGATGTGGGAATTCGTCTCCGACATTTACATCACGAACGCCTGGAACCCAAAACAGATGGCCTTTATTTCTGAAAAGTTTTTCCAGAAATTGACGGCCGCTCAGCAGGAGGCGATATTGTTTGCCGCCAAGAGAGCGGAGGAGAGCGGCTGGTACCAGAGCATCGGCATCGTCGTAAGTGCGCCGGGGATCCTCGCCGAGAACGGTATGAACGTCCATGTGCCAACGGACACGCTGATGGCCGAACTCCGGGCAGTCGGCGACATCATGCTGAAGGAATGGCTTGAAGATGCCGACGATGAGGCGAAAAAAGTCGTCGCGGAATACATGGCCGCCATCGGACGCTGATCGTCCTGACCGTTGATGGAAAGAGAGGGCTGGAGGCGCCGTCTCCAGTCCTCTTTCCCTTCAGATAATAGGTTAGGAGGTGCCGGTGCGGCGTGTACTTGATCGGGTCTACACGGGAAGCGCCGTTCTTGCGGTGATCGGGCTTTTTGCCGTTGGCGTCGTAACGTTGGCGCAAATCGTCGCCCGCTTTCTTGGAACATATGTTCCTTCAGCCGTGGACTTTGCAGGATTTTCGATGGGCGCATCGGCGTTCCTTGGGCTCGCATATACGCTGCGCAAGGACGGCCATATTCGTGTGCGACTTGTCATCGACAAGTTACCGAAACGATTTCGCCGGCCGGTCGAAATTGTGAGCCTTTTCATCGCCGTTCTGATTGTCGGCTACTACGCCTATTTCACCTGCCTGTTGCTTTGGCGGACCTATGAGTTCGGCGAGTACACGCTGGGTTTGATCGTATTTCCCAAATGGATTCCGATGGTCGCCATGCCGGTGGGTGTCGTCATTCTTTTTATCGCGTTTGTGGAGGAACTAGTATCCGCGCTCAGGGGCCGGGACCCAAGTTATTGGAAACACAGCGTGACAGATTCCGATGTCCCGAAAGATTCGGTATAACTCCTCGCGGGAGGCCGTGAACCGGCCAACGGAGTAAAGCATGGAGTTACTTAGCTCGAGTTTCATATTGATCGTGCTGCTATTCTTCCTCCTTGGCAGCGGGATTTGGGTCGCGATCACCCTGATGGTCGTAGGTTTCACCGCGATCAGCATGTTCTCCGGGGCAATTCCCGGTTACGTCATCGCCACGACGATCTGGGGGCAGAGCAACAGTTGGCCGCTCACGGCGCTGCCCATGTTTATCTGGATGGGAGAGATACTATTCGGGACACGAGTTTCGAACGACATGTTTCGCGGGCTCGCGCCCTGGGTGGCCAGGGTTCCCGGACGTTTGATGCACGTCAATGTTTTTGCCTCCGGAATATTTGCCGCCATTTCCGGATCCTCGACGGCGACCGCCGCGACAATAGGAAAAATCTCGTTACCTGAACTCGAGCGCCGGGGTTACGACCAACGCCTGTCCTATGGCTCACTTGCCGGTTCGGGGACATTGGGAATACTGGTGCCGCCCTCGATCGCAATGATCATCTATGGCTTCCTCACCGACGTTTCCATCGCCCGTTTGTTCATCGCCGGGATATTGCCGGGACTTCTGCTGATTACACTGTTTTCGGGTTACATAGCCGTGTGGTCTCTCTTGAACCCAGCAAAAGTGCCCAAATCGGATGTTCTACTCTCCTTTACGCAGCGGCTTTACGAATCGCGGCGTCTGATTCCCGTTATTCTGCTTATCATCGGCGTCCTTGGATCCATTTACGGGGGCATTGCCACGCCGACCGAAGCGGCGGTGATCGGCGTCGTCGGCTCGCTGGCGATTTCCGCAGCCTATGGTTCGCTCACGCGAAAGAACTTTATTTCCAGCCTTTATGGCGCAATGACCACCAGCACGATGCTCCTGTTCATTCTGGCGGCGTCTTCGGTCCTCAACGTGGCGCTGGGCTACAGCGGGCTGCCCAGTGATCTCGCGGAAGGGATTGGGGGCATGGACCTGTCAAACTTCGAGTTGCTCGCGCTGCTCGCGATTCTGTTCATTATCATGGGTATGTTCATCGACGGAATCTCGATTCTCGTTCTGACCGCCGCGATCGTCGTCCCCATGGTCGAGCAGGCCGGGATCGACCTCATATGGTTTGGCGTCTTTCTCGTGATCGTAGTGGAAATCGGGCTGATTACCCCACCTGTAGGTTTCAACCTTTTCGTCATTCAGGGGATCACCAAACGTGACATCGTATTCATCTCGCGTGGCGCGATACCCTTCTTCTTCATGATGATTATTGCCGTCGTAATCTTGACGCTGTTCCCGGAGATTGCGACTTATTTGCCAAGCACGGTGAAGTTATAGCGAGCCCCGCTCGACGTTTGATTCGTTAAGGAGCCGCGCCCTTTTGGTCCCGCCAACCCTTCGTGGAGATAGGACATGCAAATCCTAGCCATCAATAAAGAAGGGCTCGAACCGAAAGATTTGCCGGACGGTTCCGCCTCGCGTTTCGCCGCCACCTATCTCCGCACCATGGAAGCAGGCGGTCTTGAGACGGCAAAGAAGATGCTGGGGCCCGGATTCTCGCTTACCTTTCCGGGCGACCGGCGCTATTCGGATCTGGAGAGCCGAATCGCCGATGCCCAGCTTCGATATCGCAACGTCCGCAAGGTCTTCGAGATCTTCGACGAACTTGAAACGCCGGACGGCACCGTGGTTTACAGCATCGGCACGCTCACCGGCGAATGGCTAGACGGCAGTTCCTTTTCCGGCATCCGCTATATCGATCGCTTTCTCGTCAGCGACGGCAAATTCATCGATATGCGGGTCTGGAACGATATGTCCGAATACAAGAGTTTTCTATAGGCCCCGGTGAGGCCGGAATCGGGACCTCGCCAGCGGCGCTTCGAAAGAAGGTGAGGCCGTGGAAGATGTCTGGATTCCGACCACTTGCTACGGCTGCTACAACGCCTGCGGCATCCGGGCACGGCGGGTCGATGGGGTCGTAACCGATATCGAGGGGGACCCGGAGAACCCGGGCAGCCTCGGTCACATCTGCGCCAAGGGCAAGGCCCGCATTGCCGACCTTTATGATCCGGACCGCGTGCTGCGGCCCCTGCGCCGGCGTAACTCGAATAAGGGCATCGGCATCGATCCCGGTTGGGAAGAGGTTTCCTGGGAAGACGCCCTCGCCCACATCCAGGAGCGGTTGGTGGCGGCGCGCGCCAAGGACCCGCGCGGGGTCGTGCTCGCCCATTTCGATCTGGCGGCGGGCGCGGTAATTCGGGCCTGGGCCACGGCCATCGGCACACCCCACAGCAACTGGTCTTCGGCCGGTCTCTTCTGCGGCATGGGATCCCACACGGTCAACATGCTGATCAACGGCGCCTACAATTCGGAAATCGATTTCGAACACTGCCGGCACGCTGTCCTGGTGGGCACGCAAATGGGCTTCATGGTCGACAGCAACGCCCAGTCGACGACCCATCACCTGGCAAGAGCGCGCCTGCGCGGCATGAAACTGACGGTCATCGACCCCGTCTGCAACACGGCGGCGGCCAACGCCGACACGTGGATTCCAATCCGGCCCGGAACCGATGCAGCGTTGGCGCTCGGCATCGTCAATCAGTTGCTCAACGTGTTGAAGGTCTACGACGCGCCATTCCTGCGCAAACGCACGAACGCGCCCTACCTGATCGGGCCGGACGGGCACTACGTCCGCGAGGCAAGAACCGGCAAGCCGCTGGTCTGGAACGAGGAAACGGAAAAGCCCTCGCCGTACGACGAATGCCCGCCAGAACGCATGGCGCTTCAAGGGACTTACCGGGTCGGCGAGGTTGATTGCCGGCCGGCCTTCGTCGAGCTGGCCGAGCACGTGGCGCGCTACACGCCAGAGATGGTGGCAGACATTACCGATGTCCCTGAAGCCCAGATCGTGGGTCTGGCGAAGGAACTCGCCGCCGACGCCTGCATCGGCGAGACCATTACCATCGACGGCCAGGCGCTTCCCTTGAGGCCCGTCGCCATCAACTTCAAGAGCGGCGCCGTCGGCCACAAGCACGGCATGGCGGTCGCTCTCTCGCTGCACCTCGTCAATATTGTCCTCGGTGCGATTGACGTTCCGGGTGGCTTTCTCGGCGTCAATCCGATTGGACCGACGTGGGAACCCGAAGTCGGCGCCGACGGGATGCTTGTAGCCGCGGATGAAGTGCGCTCGCTGTTTGGCTACAACAGCCCCTTCCCCGGCGCGCCCGTACGTCCGCCCGAGACTCTCGCGTTGCAGGAACTCTTGCCGGTCGCTGTCGGCGGCCGGACGATGTATCCGTTCACCCTGCTGGCGGGTGAGGCATTCGGCCTCGACTTTACCCCCGACGTTCTCCTTCACTGCCGGGTCAACCTGATGATGAGCATCGTCGATCCGGTCAAGATCGGCGAGGCCCTCAAGAAGATTCCCTTCATGGTTTCGTTTGCGACCCATCTCGACGAAACCACGGAATTTGCCGACATCGTGCTGCCCGACGCCCATGACATGGAGCGGCACGACCTGTTCCCGGCAAATCACCCGTACGCCTTTCTCGTGCCGGGGCCGGGGGATTGGTATGAAACACGCCGCCAGCCCGTGGTTCCCGCCTCCGGCGAGGCGCAGGCCTGGGCCGACGTTCTCATCGATCTCGCCTACCGGATGGAATTGGGCGAGGAACTTCACGACGTTTTCAATTTCATCCTCGGACTGAAGGGCGAGACCGCCCTCAATTCCGAAGACCGTTGCACTGTGGCCGGCATCGCAGAGCGCCAGGTCCGGCAAAAGGCCGGCGCGGCCGCGCCGAAAGTGGGCGCGCTGGACGGCAGCGCCACCTTCAAGTTGCGCGAAAAGACGCTCAGGGAGGCCTACCCCGGTCCCTGGGTCAAACCACGGCTACCGGTCTATCAGGAGCACTTCATCGCCAAAGGCGAGGAGGTCGGGGCGGCGCTGGCGGAACGCCCGGTGCGCTGGGATCTTTCCGATTATGCGGCGCTGCCGGACTGGCAACCCTCGGCCGCCCACGAAGAGAACCCGGACCAGTACGATCTGTTTGCGGTGCCCTACAAACTCCCGTTCCAGGCGCTCAGCCTGTCCGCCCAGAATCCCTGGCTTGCCGATCTCAGCGAGCGCCATCCCTTTGCCTTCCGGCTGCTGATGCATCGCCGCGCGGCAGATGCGCGCGGCATCGGCGACGGCGACGAGGTAACGGTCACCTCGCGCGCCGGCAGCGTTACCGGCAAAGTGCGGCTCAGCGAAGGCATCCATCCCGAGGTCGTCGCGGTGTCGGGCATCAACGGTCATTGGGCCAAGGGGCTGCCGGTGGCTCGGGGCCGGGGGCTTCACTTCAACAGCCTGGTGTCGCTCGATCTCGACAACGTCGACAAACTTTCTTCGGC
>CAZTAK010000008.1:0-59495 GCA_964611585.1 uncultured Alphaproteobacteria bacterium | reverse complement strand
GTAACGACGAGCCCGTTGTCGGCGCAGAGATGCAGGTACCAGAGCAAGTGACAGGCCGATAGCGCCGCGACCAACAGGTCCTCGGGATTGTGCCGCGCGCCGTCGCCGAGAAAAGAGGAATCGGCAGACCCGGTCAACGGCGGCTTGCCGGCGACGTCGATCCGGTAATCGCGGCTGTAATCGCGGTAGCCCCGCGTGCCGTCCCGCGCCGCCCCGGTCCAGACCAGGGTCGCCCGATAGCGGTGGGGGTGTGGCATCCGTGCCGGCGCCGCGCGGGCCTCACCAGTCAGTCGCCGGCGCGGCCGAGCGCCCGGCTGAGTTGGCCCGTGGTGCGTTGCAGATCGGTCGCCAGCTTGCGCATGATCTCGACCGCCATTTGCGGGAACTCCTTGACTAGGCGGAAGAACAGATCCTTCGAGATGCAGAGCGCGGTGACGTCCGAAATCGCCCGCACGGTGGCGGTGCGGGGCGCGTCACACAGGATGGCGATTTCGCCGACGACATCGTTCTTACCGACCTTGGTGACCGACTTCACCCCGTCGTCGGTATCGATCAGCACGTCGGCGGTACCGTCGATGATGATATACGCCGAATCCCCCATGTCGCCCTGGGCGCACAAATCCTGCCCTGCCAGGAAGACCAGGCGTTCCGACGTAAACGCGAGCAGCTTGAGTTTCGACGGCTCGATGTTCGCGAACAACGGGATGTTGCGGAGGAGTTCGACTTCTTCGTTCAGGCTCACGATTCCGTCCTTCTACGCCTTGGCGCCGTCGCCGACCAGGGCGGGCAGGGTCTTGCCGCTTCCGCTGAGATGCGCAAACGTCCCCTGTTCGGCAATATGCCCCCCCGACATGACGATGACGTGGTCGAAGTCTTCGGCGAGACTCGGATGCTGGAGCGACCAGATCAGGCCCCGCCCGGCATACTCGTCCAGAATGTTCTTCATAATCTTGGCCTGAACCGCGTTGTCGAACGCCGCCGTCGCCTCCGATAAAATCAAAACGTCGGGCCTCTTGATGAGTGAGCGCGCCAGCACCAGTTTTTGCCGCTGCGCGGGCGTGAGGCGCGCGCCGCCAACGCCTACGTTGAAGCCGAGCCCCACCTCGATGAAGGTATCATACAGGTTACGCTCTTCGATGACGTCGGAAATCAGCTTGCCGACGCGCGTCGCTGCCTCAGCCTGGCCATAGGCGATTTTGCCGAACAGGATGTTGTCCTGAAGGTTCGCGGCGCTGATGTAATTGCCGGATTCGTAGAACTCGACCGAACCGCGCAGATCCTCGGGTAGATCGCGCATGAAAATGGCACGCGCTTCGAGAACCTTAGCCTGGAACGCGTCGGTCACCATGTCCAAGCGATGGCGTGCAGGGATCAAAAGGAATGGCAATGACAGCAACCGCTTTCGATCCTCATCGTTGAGATCGTCAAGGTTGTCGCGGCTGGTCCGGTTCAGGATCGCCTGGTATTCGGGCAGGTCCTCGGAACTGATGAAGCTGAACTGTTGGAAAAACTCGTGGTCGGCCGGCAGATCAGCGAATAGTTCGACCATTGTCGCGGCGACTTGGTAGCCCATTTGCACCATGTCCTGCGACAGCTCCGCTTTTTCGAGAACGGTGTTGACGTATGAGTTCTCAGCCAGATGGTCCATGTCGAACTGGTCACCGACGGTGTTGCCGAACAGAAGGTTCTCGGCCACCGTGGCGTTGGCGTTGTAGTTGTCGCGGTCGAAGGTTTCGATCAGATTGGCCATGTCCGGGTCTTGGGCGCGTCCGCGCAGTGCAGTCCGCGCCTTCAGAATCTCGTCGGCCAGCCGCGGCGAAGCGTGCGGGTCGATCGTGCCGCGCAGTCCAAACTGATAGACGTCTTCGTCGAGCCCGACCAGCTTGAGCACTCGCAGGCCCTCCTCAGCCAGCGATTCCGGCCCTTCGGCGCCGGCGGCGGCGAAGTCGATCCACTCGGCAAACAAATCGTCGGTCGAGTTGCCGGCCCTCTTCGATTCATCCTCGCGCGAGAGATGGTTTTCCGCGAGCGCCGCGTCGGCGTTGGGCCCGACCGGCCGGTGCTTGAGGCCGTAAAACAGATTGTCGCCGAGCGACCCTGAAAAAACGTGCCCGCCCTGACCGACAAAAGACATGCGCCGCCCGGTGATCGCTTCGGGAAAATCAGCAATATCGTTGCCACCGATCGATACACGCCCCTTGTTGGGATCCAGCAGGCGCGCCAACAGCATTGCCACGTTTTCGCGGCCCGAGCCGCCGCCGCCAACAATGGCGACGCTTTTGCTTAGCGGCAGGGTGGCGTTGATGCCGGTGACGACCGGCGAATCCTGATCGTCCAGCAGGGTCAGATTCGCCAGCGCCATTTCTCCATCGAGCGGTTGAACGGTCTCGGGTTCGGTGAGCTGGTATTCGGCGTCGCGCATGCCCGCTGGCTCGAACTGCAT
Source organism: uncultured Alphaproteobacteria bacterium (assembly GCA_964611585.1). GTDB lineage: Bacteria > Pseudomonadota > Alphaproteobacteria > SHVP01 > SHVP01 > CAZTAK01. Next base: position 57,052 of record CAZTAK010000008.1, on the reverse strand, counting down.
GATGACCTGATCGTACTTGATGCGCGAATCTTCCATCATCTGGTAGTAGCGCAGCAGTTCCTTCCACGGTGCCGCGAGGTCCTTGTGCGCCGCAATCGCCGCCATCAGCGTACCAATGTCGAGCGAACCGATGATGACCAGATAACCGCCCAGCGAATAGAAAAAGAACGGTCCCAGCTGCTGGATGAAATTATTGATGAATTTGATAATGAATTTCTGGCGATAGATGCGGTAGCGGACTTCGAATATGTCGCCCAGGCGGTTCGAAAAATTCGCGCGTTCGTATTTGGATGTGTCGTGGACGTGCACTTCCTGCGCGCCCTGTACCGATTCGCCGATGCGGTCGGAAAGCTTGCGCACCAAGCGCACCCGTTCCTTTCCGAGCGCATTCACCCGCGTCTGCAATTTCGGAATGATGTAGACCTGGAGCGGATAGAGCGAGACGGCCGCCGCCGCCATGATCGGGTTCTGCACGAACAGGAACGCCAGGATCACCAGCAGCTGGCCGCCCTGGAACGCCGGCAGCGAATAGGCATCACCGACGAACCCGCCCAGCGGCTCGACCTCCTGGGTGATCATCGGAATGATCTCGCCCTGGGACATATTGCGGAAGGTGGGCAGCGGGAAGCGCAGCACCCGCGAATAAAGATCGTAGCGCAGGCGCCGCAGCATGCGCTCGCCGGTCAGGCCCTTGTAGACGTTGATGTAGTACTTGAAGCCCTGGTTGACGATCACCAGCCCGAGAAAGGCGACGCACAGGACCAACAGAAACGGGACGTGCCCCAGTTCCAGCCCGAAAACCTCGACCGGAAACCGTTCCGGATCGGCGGTAATCGCGCCGTTGATAATATTCTTTGGAAGTTCATAGAAGAGATAAAGAAGAGGAAAAGAAAAAGCAGAGACAATGATCATCCATACTTGCTGGCGAGCACTATACCGCAGTATATACTTGAATACGCTTTTTTCCATTACTTCATCACTAGTCCTGGCTCAGCTGAACCGTCGGGCCAACGTCCTCCCTAGTGTCTCGAATCTATCGTTAAATTGGTGCGGTACAACAAAAAAGTGCCTTTTTGGCCGTACCGCGCCTGTGCCATAGTCCGGGCGTGATGGACCAGATGACAGGCAATTCAGCGCAGCGCGCCGCGGACACGGGCGCGCGCGTGCTGATCTATAGCCACGACACCATGGGGCTCGGCCACCTGCGCCGCTGCCGCACGATCGCCCATGCCTTGGTCGAACATCGCAAGAACCTTTCGGTCCTGATCCTGTCGGGTTCGCCAATTATCGGCAGCTTCGATTTCCGGGCACGGGTCGACTTCGTGCGGATCCCCGGCGTCATCAAACTGCGCAATGGCGAGTACACAGCGCTGAACCTGCATATCGATCTTGAAAAAACCCTGTCGATGCGGTCGTCGATCATTCAGCACACCGCTGAGATTTTTGACCCCGACGTGTTCATCGTCGACAAGGAACCGTTGGGCCTGCGCGGCGAGGTGCATGAAACTCTTAAGATGCTGAAGGAACGCGGCACCCATCTTGTGCTCGGTCTGCGCGACGTTATGGATTCGCCGACTCTTCTGGCGTCGGAATGGAAACGCAAGAACGTGATGCCGGCGCTGAAGCGACTATATGACGCGATATGGATCTACGGGCTGCCGCAAATTTGCGACCCGCTTGAAGACATCGTCGTCCCCAAGGTCGTGCGCAAGAAAGTGACCTATACCGGATACCTGCGCCGGTTCGTGCCCCAGGTGAATGCGCCGACGCGGTGCCCGGCGATCACCCAGAACCCCTATGTGCTGGTCACCACCGGCGGCGGCGGCGATGGCGAAGACCTGATCGAGTGGGTGCTGCGCGCCTACGAAACCGATCCGTTGTTGCCGTACCCGGCGTTGCTGGTGTTGGGCCCGTTCATGCGGCCCGAGTTGCAGGCCGATTTCAAGACGCGCGCCGCACGCTTCAAACGGGTCGAGGCGATCACCTTCGATACGCACATGGAAAACCTCGAACAAGGCGCCGCCGGCATCGTCGCTATGGGCGGCTACAACACGTTCTGCGAAATCCTGTCGCTCGACAAGCGCGCGATCATCGTACCGAGAACAGTGCCGCGTATGGAGCAGTACATCCGTGCCTCGCAGGCCGAAAACCTGGGTCTTGTGCGGATGCTCGAAAACGACGAATCGTTCGATCCGCAAGTGATCGCCGAGGCGTTGCGGGCGCTGCCGCGGCAGAAACGCCCCTCCGAGGTGGTCGTGCCCGGCCTTCTTGAGGGACTCGAGAACGTCAACCGGCTAATCCAGCCGTTGATCGAAGGACCGGCCGAGGCCGCGGAGCCCGTCGTCGGCGAGGATACATTCCGGCGCCACGCCTGAACCGATGCCCGGCGCGGCCGCCTTCGTCCTCAAGGGCTATCCCCGGTTATCGGAAACTTTCATCGCGCAGGAAATCCTGGCGCTGGAGCGGCGCGGCCTCGACGTACTGATCGTTTCCTTGCGGCGCCCGACCGATCGCACCGTTCACCCCATCCACCGCGAGATCGCGGCACGAGCCCTGTATCTGCCGGAATATCTCTATCGCGAACCCGCCCGTGTGTTGCGGGCGTGGCGGGCGGTGCGGCGGAGCGACGCCTACCGCCGCGCGCGCGCCGTGTGGTGGCGGGACCTGCGGCGCGACCCGACCGCCAACCGGGTCCGCCGCTTCGGCCAGGCGTTGGTGCTGGCCCACGAGCTCGACCCCCGTTACCGGCATCTGCACGCGCATTTTCTGCATACGCCCGCGAGTGTCGCGCGGTACACCGCAATCCTGCGCCGACTTCCCCTCAGCATATCGGCGCACGCGAAGGACGTGTGGACGATTCCCGAATGGGAAAAACGCGAAAAAATCGCCGCCGCCGAGTGGCTGGTAACGTGCAGCGCCGTCAACCGCGACCATCTTGCCACCCTTGGCGATGGGGCCAAGATCGGGCTGGTTTATCACGGTCTCGATTTCAGCCGCTTTCCGCCGCCCTCCGCGCCCCGTCCGCCGCGCGACGGCCGCGACCGCAACGACCCGGCCATTGTCCTGACGGTCGGGCGCGCGGTGGAAAAGAAAGGCATCGGCGACGTGCTGGCCGCGCTGGCCGCGCTGCCGCCGGAATTTCACTGGCGCTACGTTCATGTCGGCGGCGGCGAACTCGGTCACGCGCTCAAGGCGCAGGCGAGGGCGCTTGGAATCGAATCGCGGATCGTGTGGCGCGGGGCGCTGGCCCACGAAGCGGTGCTGAATGAATACCGCGCCGCCGACTTGTTCGTACTCGCCAGCCGCATTGCCAAGAACGGCGACCGCGACGGCCTGCCCAACGTGCTGATGGAGGCGCAAAGCCAAGGCCTGGCCTGCATTGCCACCGATCTATCCGGGATTCCCGAACTGATCGAGGACGGCGCGACCGGGCTTCTGGTGGCGCCGGGCGATGCGCTGGCCCTGTCGCGTGAAATCGCGGACCTGATTGCCGACTGGCGCGCGCGCGAACGCCTTGGCGCGGCGGGCGCGAAGCGGGTGCGGGAACATTTCGCCATGGAGAGGGGCGTCGCGGCGCTGACCGAACGGTTCGGACTCGGTGCCCGGGCCGCCGCCGAATAGCGCCGGTGCGGATCGCTTTTTACGCGCCTCTCAAACCGCCGGGCCACGCGATTCCGTCGGGCGACCGGCACATGGGCCGGCTGCTGATGGCGGCGCTGGAGAAGGCCGGCCACACGGTCGAGGTGGCGAGCGCGTTGCGCGCCTTCTGCCGCAGCCCGGACCACGGTTGCCAGGCGGCGCGCGCGCACGAGGCGCAGCAGGAAACGGCGCGCCTGCTGGCCGCCTATGAAGCCGGCGACCCGGCACCTGATCTCTGGTTCACCTATCATGTCTATTACAAGGCGCCCGACTGGATCGGACCGGCGGTAAGCGGTGCCGTGGGCATTCCCTATGTGATCGCAGAAGCCTCGCACGCGCCCAAGCGCGCGCACGGGCCCTGGTCGGCGGGCCATGAGGCGGCAGGCCGTGCTATCGCCGCGGCCGATGTCGTCGTCAACCTGACGCGGGCCGACCGGATTTGCGTCGAACCGGCGGCGCGGCCCGGCGCGATGGCCGATCTGCCGCCCTTCCTCGACGCGGCCCCGTTCGCGGCAGCGTTCGAGGGGCGGGGGCAGGCCCGTGCGGCGCTGGCAGCGCAAGCAGGACTTGATCCCGAAATCCCGTGGCTATTGTCGGTAGCGATGATGCGCCCGGGCCCCAAGCTCGAATCCTACCGGGTGCTGGCGCAGGCGCTATCGTCCCTGTCCGCTGTGCCGTGGCGGCTGGTGGTCGTGGGTGAGGGCGAAATGCGCGCAACCGTCGAAGCCGAGTTCGCCGCCCAGGGGGACCGCATCGCCTGGCTCGGCGAGCAGCCGCCTGCGGCCCTGCCGGCGCTCTATGCCGCCTGCGATATCTATGCCTGGCCGGCCATTCACGAAGCCTACGGCATGGCACTTCTGGAGGCGCAGGCGACGGGCCTGCCGGTGGTGGCGGCGAACGTCCGCGGCGTTCCCGATGTCGTCGCCGACGGCGAGACCGGCTGCCTGACCGAGGAAGGCGACGGCGCCGCGTTTGCCGGCGCCCTCGCGGCGTTGCTTGGCGATCCCGCAAAGCGTGCGCGCATGGGCACCGCGGCACGGGCCAAGGTGGCCCGCCGCCACGGCCTCGACGGCGCCTCGCGGCAATTGGACGCGATCCTGATCGACGCCGGCCGGCGTCACGGCGCGCCGCGGGCCGCCACCGGATAATGCTGCTGGCACTGGTACGCCACGGGCCCACCGCCTGGAACGCCGCCGGCCGGATCCAGGGCCGCACCGATACGTCGCTTTCCGACTCGGGGCGGGCGGCCGTGCGCGGATGGCGGCTGCCGGCTGATTTCGCCCCGGTGCGCGTCCTGTCGAGCCCGTTGCTGCGCGCCACCGAGACCGCCGAAATCCTGTTCGGGCAGGCGCCCGCGATCGAACCGCGCCTGATCGAAATGGACTGGAGCGCATGGGAAGGCCGCACACTGGAGAAACTGCGCCGCGACCACGGCGCCGCCATGGCCACCAACGAGGCTCGCGGCCTCGATTTCACGCCGCCTGGCGGCGAAAGCCCGCGCGAGGTTCAGGCCCGGCTTCGGCCGTGGCTGGCCGAGATCGGCGCCGGCGCCGGTCCGGCCGCCGCCGTCACCCACAAAGGAGTCATCCGGGCGCTGTTTTCGCTGGCGCTCGACTGGGACATGACCGCCCGCGCCCCGGTTGAGCCTGAATCCGCGTGCCTTCATCTGTTTGAGGCCGACGCGGGCGGCGGTCTGGTGGCCCGGACCCTGAACCTGCCGCTCGAAGAGCGCGCCGCGCCACCGGCGTGATAAAACACACGCCATGAGCCAGCGGCGGGTCTTGTTTTATGTGCAGCACCTACTCGGCATCGGCCACCTGAAGCGGGCGACGACGCTGGCGCGGGCCATGCAGAAGGCCGATCTCGACGTCACCGTGGTCTCGGGCGGGGGCGAAATTCCGGGCCTCGAACTCGGTGGTGCGGAATTCGTCCAGTTGCCGCCGACGCGCGCCACCGATCTCTTTTTCAAAGAGCTGGTGGACGAAGACAATGCCCCCATCGACGACGACTGGAAGGAGCGCCGCCGCGATGCCCTGCTTGAAACCTTCGCGCGCCTTTCGCCCCATGTGCTGATGATTGAACTGTTTCCGTTTGGGCGGCGGCAGATGCGTTTCGAACTCGAACCGTTGCTTGATGCGGCCATCGCGTCGGCACCGCGCCCGGTGATCGTGTCGTCGGTGCGCGACATTCTGGTGGCCCAGCACAAAGCCGGGCGCAACGACGAAATGCTGATGCGTGTCGAGCGCTGGTTCGATCATGTGCTGGTGCACGGCGATCCCGATTTTATTCCGTTCGACAAGACCTTTCCCCATGCGCGCAGGATTGCCGGCCGGATTCGCTACACCGGCTACGTCGTCGACAGCTCGGGCAAGGACAGCGACGACTACGACAGCGGCCGCGGCGAGGTCATCGTTTCTGCGGGCGGCGGCGCGGCCGGGATCGGATTCCTCAAGGACGCCCTCGGCGCCCGCGCCCTCGGCGCAGGCGGGACCCGGCACTGGCGGGTGCTGGTGGGGATCAACGTCGCGCCGGCCGATTTCGATGACATTACCGCCCTAGCGCAAGGCGGGGCCGCCTTGGCGCAAGACAGTTCGGCCCTGGCGCCGGGCGGGGTCACCGTCGAACGCGCACGGAACGATTTTCCGGTCCTGTTGCGAAACTGCGATCTGTCTCTGAGCCAGGGTGGTTACAATACGGTGATGGAGGTGCTTGAAGGCAGTGCCCGGGCGGTGATCGTGCCCTACGCCGGCGGCATCGAAACCGAACAGACGTTGCGCGCGCGCGTACTCGCCGAGCGCGGCGGGATTCATGTGCTGGACGAGGCCCGATGTTCGCCTGAACGTCTCGCGGCAGCGGCAGCGGCGGCACTGGCGGCCCCACCGCCACACCCCTTCGGCCTCGACACCGGCGGTGCCGGGACGACGGCCCGGCTGGTGTGCGAGTTGGCGGGCAGCGTGGTGTGACCATGGCAGCGCCAGGATCGTGGGATGGGCTGGCGCGCGAATTCGACCTTTGGGCCAAGGCCGGCCGGACCGCCCCCTTATGGTGGCGCGACGACGACGCGACCAAACCGGCGGCCGCCCTCGACCGGCTATTGGACCTGGCGGGAACGGCGGGCGTGCCGGTGTGCCTCGCGATCATTCCGGCGGACGCCAACGCTGCGCTCGCTGGCCGGCTCGGAGAGACCGCCCCGGACCTTGCCGTCGCCGTGCACGGCTGGGGCCACCGCAACCACGCACCCGAGGGCGAAAAGAAAGCCGAGTTTGGCCCCCACCGGCCGATCGACGAGATGGCGGCTGAGGCGGCACGCGGCCTTGCGCGCACGGTCGCCCTGTTCGGAGACCGCGCGCTTGCCGTTTTCGTGCCGCCCTGGAACCGGATCGCGCCCGGCCTGATTCCACGGCTGCCGGCCGCGGGCTTCACCGGATTATCCGGGCGCGGGACGCCGAAATCGTCCACCCCCGTGACCGGCATCACAGTCGCCGATATTCATTCCGATATGGTGGACTGGCGGGCGCGCGCCTTCGGCGGCGAGGCATCCGTGCTGGCAACAATTACTGCCGAACTGGAGGCGCGCCGCGGCGCCGGCGGGCCTTTGCCGCAACCGGTCGGGGTACTAAGCCACCATCTGGTGATGGACGAACCAGCGTGGCGTTTTGCGGGACGGCTGGCGGCCGCCGTCGCGAACCATCCGGGGGCCGGGTGGACTGCGCCTCGGCACGTGTTTGGAGCCGGATCGTGACCCGGCACCGGTATTCGCTTGGCCTGTTCGTCGGTGACGAGATAAAGGCCGGGGCTGGATTGATTCTGACGGGAGGACCGCTATTGTTTTCAGGTCTGTCGACGGTCGTTTTCACCATTTTGGCCGCAGTGGCCGCGTTGTTTGTCATCTACGCGGTTCGGGTGGCCCTACGCCACCTGACGGCAATCGATGTTTCGGACGAGATGATATGCGCAGTTGGACCCCTGCCAGCACGAATCGAATGGACCCGGTTGCGGTCCGTTCGGTTACGGTATTACTCGACGCGCCGCGATCGCGAACGAGGCTGGATGTATCTGACCGTGCGCGGGCCGGATGCCACCATCCGGATCGAATCCTCGATCGAGGGGTTCGCCGCGATCGCCTGTCGCGCTGCCAGCGAAGCAGAACGCCACGGCCTCGAACTGAATGCGCAGACGCGCACCAACCTTCAGGGCCTAGGACCGGCGGCGCCGTAATGCAGAATACAGCGATACCAATTCGGCCGGAGGCAACGGCGTAGACATGGGCAACGTCCTCCTAGTCCGCAATCTAAATATCGAATTCGACGCGCCCGAGGGCCGGATCGAAGCGGTGCGCGGCGTGTCCTTCCGAGTGCCCGCCAGCAAAACAGTGGCGCTGGTAGGCGAATCCGGAGCGGGCAAATCTGTGGTTTCGCAAGCGATTTTGGGCATCCTGCCCAAGGCCGGCCGCATCAGCAGTGGTGAGATCATCTTTTTCGATCCCGACAAGCCGCAGACGTTTACCGACATCGTCCGTTTGAAGCCCGATAGCCGTGCCATGCGCCGGATTCGCGGCCGTCACATCTCGATCATCTTTCAGGAACCGATGACATCTTTGTCGCCGTTGCACACCATCGGCGATCAAATCAGCGAAGCGTTCCATCTGCATCATCGGGCAAGCAAGGCAGAGGGATTGGAGGCCACCGAAGAAACGCTGCGTCGGATTGGATTCCCGGAACCGAAGGCGGCTTTGTTCACCTATCCGTTTGAATTATCGGGTGGCCTCAGACAGCGGGCCATGATCGCTATGGCGCTAGTGTGCCGTCCGGCAATTCTGATCGCCGATGAACTGACCACTGCGCTCGACGTGACCATTCAGGCGCAAATCCTGCAATTGATGAAGGACTTGCAGCGCCATTTCGGCATGGCGTTGCTGATGATCACCCACGACCTCGGCGTGGTCGCAAACATGGCCGATGAAATCGTCGTCATGTACCACGGCGAGGTGATGGAACAAGGAACGCTGGATCATATTTTCCGCGACCCGCAGCACCCCTATCTCATGGCGCTGCTAAAAGCGGTTCCGCGGTTCAATATGAAGGAAGGCGAACGTCTGGTTCCGATTCGGGAAATACGGGCCGAGCCCGGCGGGCTGTTGTCGCGCGAAGAACCATGGCCCAAGGGCGCCGACCGCCGCAAACCGCTGATGGTGATCGAGGGACTAAAGAAGACGTTCGCAACGCGCAAGAGGGGACTACTGGGCGGCAAACCGGGCGGTGCCGTCCGGACCCTCGACGACGTCAGTTTCGAAATTCGCCGCGGCGAGTGTCTCGGCCTGGTTGGTGAATCCGGGTGCGGCAAGACCACGACCAGCAAAATCATCATGAAAGCCTTGACCGCCGACGCGGGCCGGGTGGTGTTTAACGACCGCGGCAAGGAACTCGACGTCCTCGAACTCAAGCCGCAAGAACTGCCGTTTTACCGCCGCCGCGTGCAGTACATTTTTCAGGACCCGTTCGGATCGCTTAATCCGCGCATGACCGTTTTCGACATCGTCTCGGAACCGCTGGTAATTCACGATGTCGGCGACCGGGAGGAACGCATCCAACGGGTGCGCGAACTGATGACACTGGTCGGACTCGACGTGCGTTACCTACGGCGCTATCCGCACAGCTTCTCCGGCGGCCAGCGCCAGCGCATCGGTATCGCCCGGGCCCTGGCGCTGCGGCCTGATCTTCTGATCTGCGACGAGCCGGTGTCGGCGCTGGACGTGTCAATCCAAGCCCAGATTCTAAATCTCCTGAAAGACCTCAAGGAAAAGCTCGGCCTCACCTATCTGTTTATTTCCCATAATCTTGCCGTGATTGATTATGTGTCGGACCGGATCGCGGTGATGTGCGCGGGCCGTCTAATCGAGTTGGCGCCACGGGACATTTTTTTCCGGCGGGCCGTTCACCCCTACACCAAGGCGCTGCTGGCAGCGGTGCCCGAACCCGATCCGGAATCGCAACTCGACCTGAAGGCGCTGATGGACGGACGCGCCTCGGAACCGACATCTTGGCCCCAGCCGTTCACCTTGAACGCGGCGGGACCGTCTCATATGGTGGATTTGGGTGATGGTCATTTGGTCCGAACCGGCCGCGAGGCAGCCCCCGGGGAGTTGTTGCAATGAAGGGGGTTCGACGGCGCGCCATCCTGGCACTTCGGGCCGTGGCGGCAACGGGGTTTGCCGCCCTTGTTACCGCTCTTGCTGGGGCTGGAAGCTGGACGGTGGCACCGGCAGCCGCAATCGAACTGGTCGAGACGCCGTTCTTTGCCGAACAGGTTGCGTCGGGCGCCCTGCCGCCGATCGACGAGCGCGTGCCCGCGGTACCCAGCATCGTTATGCTGGCGAGCGACAAGACCATCGGCCGCCACGGCGGCGAAATGCGCATGCTGATCGGTCGCCCGCGGGATGTGCGCCTGCTAGTCGTGTACGGCTATGCCCGCTTGGTCGCCTACAACGAAGACCTCGATATCGTCCCCGACATTCTCGAGAGCATCGAAGTCGAAGAGGGCCGGATTTTCACGCTAGGCTTGCGGCCCGGACACAAATGGTCGGACGGCGCGCCGTTCACTTCGGAAGATTTCCGCTATTGGTGGGAAGACGTCGCCAACGATCCCGATTTGCGTCCCTCGGGCCCGCCGGTGGATATGCTGGTGGATGGCCTTCCGCCGTTGTTTGAGGTCATCGACGAGACCACGGTGCGATACACATGGCAAAAGAAGAATCCGTTCTTCCTGCCGCGGCTGGCCGGAGCCTCGCCGTTGTTCATCTACCGCCCCTCGCACTTTCTCAAGCAATTCCACGCCAATTATGCCAGCGAGGCCGAGCTGGAGGAAAAGCTCGGTAACGCGCGCAACTGGGCCTCGCAGCATAACCGGCAAGACAATATGTACCGGTTCGACAATCCGGCGCTGCCGACGCTACAACCGTGGATCAACCAGACGCGACCGCCCGCGACGCGGTTCACCGGTGTGCGCAATCCGTTTTTTCACCGTGTCGACGAAGAAGGCCGCCAGCTTCCCTACATCGACAAGTACATTTTGATTCAGGCCGCCACGGCACTGATCCCCATTAAGGCCGGCGCAGGCGAGGTCGACATTCAGGTACGCAGCTTGTTCTTCAAGGACTACACCTACCTGCGTGAATCCCAAGAACGGAACAATTTCGAAACCTATCTCTGGCGCGAGGCCAAGGGATCGCACATCGCCTTGTTCCCAAATCTCAATATTAACGACGACAGTTGGCGCGAAGTGTTCCGCGACGTGCGGTTCCGGCGCGCCCTGTCGATGGCGATCGACCGCGACCTGATCAACGAAGCGCTGTACTACGGTCTAGCAATTTCCGGCAACAACACGGCGCTGCCTGAAAGTCCGCTGTACCGCAACGAGTACATGACACGGTGGACGGAATACGACACCGATGCCGCCAATGCGTTGTTGGATGAAATGGGCCTGACGGAACGCAATTCGGACGGCATCCGGTTGCTGCCCGACAGGCGCGAAATGAACATCATCATCGAGACCGCCGGCGAGGACACCGAACAGACGGACGTCTTGGAACTGATAAAGGACGGCTGGGCCGAGATCGGGATCAAGCTGTTCTCCAAACCCTCGCAACGCGAAATCTTCCGTAACCGGATATTCGCCGGCGCCACCATGATTTCAGTATGGACCGGGTTTGAGAACGGGATACCGACACCAAGTTTTAATCCGGCCGAGTTGGCACCCACGTCTCAGCACAGTTATCAATGGCCGAAATGGGGTCAGTACTACGAAACCAAGAGCCAAGCCGGTGAACCCCCGGACATGCCCGCAGCAGTAGAACTGCAGGAATTGCACCGGCGCTGGCTGACTTCCGAATCGGTCGACGAGCGCGAACAGATATGGCTCCGGATGCTGGAAATCCACGCAGATCAGGTGTTTACCATCGGTATCGTCACCGGCGTCTTGCAGCCGGTCGTTGTCAAAACCACGCTTCGCAACGTACCCAAGGAAGCGATTTTCAACTGGGAGCCCGGCGCACAACTGGGCGTGTACCGGCCCGACACCTTCTGGTTCGATGAACCTAGCTAGGGGCAACGGGCGACACGCCGCAGCATGTTCAATTTTCTAGTCCGACGAATAATGATCATGATCCCAACGTTGTTGGTGATCTCGATCTTGATATTCATCATCATTCAGTTGCCGCCGGGCGATTATCTGTCGAACCAGCTGGCCGAACTGCGCGCTCAGGGCGACACCGCGGCGATCGAAAAGATCGACTTTCTGCGTGCTCAGTACGGCCTCGACCGGCCGATGGTCGAACAGTACGCGGTCTGGCTCGGCGTCTGGCCGGGGCTGGATGGGTTTTCGGGCTTGCTGCAGGGCGACCTTGGCCATTCGTTCGAGTTCGACCTGCCGGTGACCGACGTGGTGGGCGACCGGGTTTGGCTTTCGTTCATCGTCTCGATTACAACCATCATCTTTACTTGGCTGGTGTCGTTTCCGATCGGCGTCTATTCGGCCACCCATCAGTACAGTTGGGGCGATCATTCGCTGACGTTCATTGGCTTCATCGGCCTTGCGACACCGAATTTTCTGCTCGCGCTGGTGCTTTTGTATCTCGCCAACGTCTGGTTCGGGACCGAGATCGGCGGCCTGATGGACGAACAGTATCTCGATCAACCGTGGTCATTGGGCAAACTGGGATCGGTGTTGGAGCATCTGTGGGTACCGGTGGTGGTGATCGGCACTTCGGGCACGGCCGGCATGATTCGGCGCCTGCGCGCAAACCTGCTTGACGAACTGCAAAAACAATACGTCGTGACCGGGCGCGCCAAGGGCTTGCCCCCGTTCCGGCTGCTGGTCAAGTACCCGCTGCGGATGTCGCTGAACCCGTTCATTGCCGACATCGGCAGCCTGCTGCCGCAGGTGATTTCGGGGGCGGCCATCGTATCGGTAGTGCTGTCGCTGCCGACCACGGGACCGATGCTGCTGCAAGCGCTGCAAGCGCAGGATCAATTTCTTGCCGGATCGTTCCTGATGGCGCTGGCACTGTTGACCGTTGTCGGCATGTTTCTGTCCGACGTGGCGCTGGCCGCCCTGGACCCACGCATTCGCTTGGGGGCAACCGGCACACGATGACCGACCGCCCCACCGATCCGACCGAACGTCCGCTGGAGCATTTCGTAAACTCCGCACCGTTCTATCCCTACGCCGCCGAGACCATGACGCCCGAGCAGGAGCATTTCTTCATGGCCTCGCAGTGGAAAATGATGTGGTGGAAACTGCTACGTCACCGCCTGGCAGTCGCGTCGGGGCTAGTGTTGCTGGTAATGTACGCCTCGATTCTGGTGAGCGAAGTGCTCGCACCTTACGAGCTCAACACCCGCAACCGCCGGCACATCTTTGCGCCGCCGCAAGCCATTCACCTGTTTCACGAAGGCCAACTCGTGGGACCGTTCGTTTATGGCTACGACTTTCGCCTCAACCGCGAACTGTTGCGCCGCGAGTACACACCGAATCCGGACAAGATTCAGCGCCTGCGTTTTTTTTGCCGCGGCGACGGCTATGAATTCTGGGGTCTGTTCGAGGGCACCTTTCATGTGGTTTGCCCGGCCAAAGGGGGAACGTTCTTCCTGTTCGGTACCGATCGATTGGGGCGTGATATTCTTTCGCGGATTATTTACGGCACGCGGATCTCGCTGACGGTCGGCTTGCTCGGCATAACCATCAGTTTCTTGCTGGGGATCATTCTCGGCGGCCTTGCCGGCTATTACGGCGGTTGGGTCGACAGCCTTGTCCAGCGCACCATCGAGATCATTCGCTCGTTCCCGGAATTGCCGTTGTGGATGGCACTGTCGGCGGCACTGCCTGTCACCTGGAGCCCGATTCTGATCTATTTCGGTATCACCGTGATTCTAGGGTTGATCGACTGGACCGGATTGGCGCGGGCGGTACGATCGAAACTGCTGGCGCTGCGCGAGGAAGATTTCGCCATGGCCGCGGTTCTGATGGGGGCCTCGCCGCGCCGCGTGATCGGACGCCACCTGCTGCCGAGTTTCATGAGCCACCTGATTGCCTCGGCAACGCTCTCGGTGCCGTCGATGATCCTTGGCGAAACCGCGCTTTCGTTTCTCGGACTCGGATTGCGTCCGCCGATCACCAGTTGGGGCGTTCTGTTGAACGAGGCTCAGAATATCAATGCGGTGGCGCTGCATCCGTGGCTGATGATTCCGGTGATCCCGGTAATCGTGACGGTCCTGGCGCTGAATTTTTTCGGCGACGGTTTGCGGGACGCGGCCGATCCCTACAAGTAACCGATTACGCGCTGGCGCGTTTGCGAAGCCACAGGCTCGATTCAATCGCGCCGTCCACAAGCGGCAACCGCGCCACGATGCCGGCCTCAAGCTGTACGGCCATCGCTTCGACTGCATAGGCACTGGCGAACAAGATTTCGTAGCCGCCACCCTGCAATAGCGCCGCGATCCCCAGTTGTTCGTTGTAGGCTCGCCAGTCCCATGCCAGCGGATAGTCGCGCGGCAGAAAAATATCATGAACATGGATCAGCACGCCCGCCGGCAGGCGTGGCAGCACGCGGTTGAACAACACGTCCACATCGGTTCCCGGCATCAGAACGTGGCTTGAATCAATGAACAGGACGTCGTCCGCTTCGAGGACCGCGAAGAGCGTCGGATCCGCTTCCTGCACGGCCGTTTCGATGTGCCGGATCGGTAGCGCGGCAATAGCCGCCCGCGGCGCAGGGTCGATGGAAACGATTTCACATGCAGCTTCTGCATCCTTCACCGCCCGTGCCAGGAACCGGGTGGAGTGACCGCAGCCGACCTCGACGATGCGCGCCGGCCGATGGTGGCGCACCAGGGCATAGGCGGCGGCGGCATCAAGCCGCGGAAACCAGTCTTGGGTCCAGCGTGGCGCCGGCGGCGGCTCGTCGCCGATCGCCTCGAGGGCAGGGGCAAACGAATCGATGCGCTCGAAAACCTCGCCCATGGCGCCTTCGGCCGCCCGGAACAGCGGCGCAAGCGCCTCGTACCGCGGACGCCGGCCAGCGCGCAGCACCGAGCCGGCATGACGATGGGGAATGAAAAAGCCAAGCCGCGCAAGACCGAGAACCGTAGCAAGGCCGGGCAGCAGGCGGCGGGACATTGGGTGTACCGGGATTCGGGACTGTGGGACTGCGGATCGGCCGGGCGTGGTCCGGCACCGGGCCGGGGGGCCTGCGGACGCTTTGTCCTCAGGCGTCTTCGGGTTCGAGATTGCCGGGGCGCAGCACCATGCCTTCGCGCGCAACGATCGAACCCGGCCTGGTCTTGGCGACCTTGCGCGCGATTTCGTCCATGAAATCGTCGTCGTGGTCGGGGTCGTGATGGAACACGACGTATTGCCCGATCTTCGCCGCCTCGCACAGCCGCGCCCCCTCTTGCCAGGTCGAATGGCCCCAACCGATGCGCGCCTTGTACTCGTCGTCGGTGTACATGCCGTCATAGATGGCGATGTCGGCGCCATCGATCAGCCCGAGAATGTTGGTGTCGAGGGGTCCGGGGTCGTGCTCGGTATCGGTCAAGTAGCAGATCGAGCGCCCCTGAAACTCGGCCCGATAGCCGGTGGCGCCGTTGGGATGATTGAGCGGTGCGGTCCTGACCGTCACGTCGTCGTAAGGATGCAACGTGTCGCCGGCGCGAAAATCGTGAAACGTCACTTCCGACTGAAAGATTTCCAACGGCACCGGAAACAACGGCGCCATCATCATTTCTGAAAGCACATAGCGGATGTCGTGTTCGGGCAGCAGGTGTCCGGCCCAGATTTCGAACGTGTTGCCGGGAACGAACGCGGGCCGGAAAAACGGCATGCCGCAGACATGATCGAAGTGGGTGTGGGTCAGATACAGATGGGCGCGGGATTCCTTTCGGTCCATCATCTCGTTGCCGAGATAGCGGATGCCCGTTCCGGCATCAAACACAAGAGTACGTTCCCCACAACGAATTTCCAGTGTCGACGTATTGCCGCCATAGCGGGTTATGTTCGGCGCCGAACATGCGACGCTTCCACGGACTCCCCAAAACCGTACAAAGAAATCTTCATTGCCGGGCAATTCGGGTCCTCCAACCACATGCGCTACCATATTCGCCTAGGCACGATCGAAAGGCAAAGGACAAACCCCGGAAATCCATAGACAAATTGGAGTATCAGAAGAGGCGGCCGAACGGGATCAGGCGTTCAGGCGGTAGCCCCCGGGTTCGGTGACCAGCAGAATGGCGTTCGACGGGTCCGATTCGATTTTTTGCCGCAGCCGGTAGATGTGCGTTTCGAGCGTGTGAGTGGTTACGCCCGCGTTATAGCCCCAGACCTCGGACAGGAGCACGTCGCGGGCAATTAACTTGTTTCCGGCCCGCACGAGATACTTGAGGATTGCCGTTTCTTTCTCGGTGAGTCGGACCTTGATGTTCTTTTCGTCCTCGAGCAGCAGCATCTTGGTGCTGGGCCGGAAGCTGTACGGTCCGATGCCGAAGGTCGCGTCTTCGCTTTGTTCATGCTGGCGCAGCTGGGCGCGGATGCGGGCCAGCAGGACGTTCAAACGAAACGGCTTGGTCACATAGTCGTTGGCGCCCGAATCGAGGCCGAGAATGGTATCGGAATCGCTGTCGGCACCGGTCAGCATGATGACCGGAACATTGACACCACTGCGGCGCAACATGCGGCAGACTTCGCGACCGTCGAGATCAGGCAGGCCGACGTCGAGCAGCACCAGATCGAAATGATCTCTCTTGGCAAGCTCCATGGCACCGGCACCGGTTTCCGACACGATGACCTCGAATTCCTCGTGCATCGCCAGTTGCTCGGCGAGAGAGGCACGCAGCGCCTCGTCGTCGTCGACAAGCAATAATCGCTTTAGAATTGCCATGCCAAATCATTTCCTCCCCCGGATGCGTAAACCCTAGCACGCTGGCCCGGGTTGCGCGAACCACTGGCGCGCCTATCCGGCCCTCGTACCGCGGGCCGCAGAAGGTCCCAAGTGCGTCGGCGAGTTGCGCCGGCACGCCTCACGCGGATAATCCGACCGACCGCCAGGGCCCGCGCGCCTAGACGCCCTACCTTGCCCCCGGGCCGGGCAGGGCGTATTGGATGGGACCGGCCCCGTACCGCGTGCGCCGCAGGGCCCCGATGCCGATGTCTGAGTCCAGCCCCAAATTCAACCCCGCCGCCAGCGCCGAAAGCGCCGGGCAGCGGGTTGTCGCCCGCGCCGTCGGTGACTTCCGTCGCGGCCAGCCGGTGGGTTTGAGGGCCGCCGACCGCTCTGCCTGCGTGGCGGTTCCGGCCGAGCTGGTGGACGAGGAGGCCCTCCGCCGACTCGCCGCGCTTGGCCCGGTCCAGGTGGCGTTGACCGCCCAGCGCACGCGGGTCCTGAATATTGCGCCGACCGGCGCGGAAACCGTGATTTTGGAACTGCCGGACGGCGCAGACCTCGATCTGCTGCAGGCGCTTGCCGATCCGACCGCCGACCTCGACCATCCGCTGATGGGTCCGTTTCGCGTCGCCGATGGCGCCGCGCTGGAGCCGGCCGGCGCCGCCTTGATTCTGTGCAAGCTGGCGCGGCTGTTGCCAGCCGCCGCAATCGCGGCCGTCACGGCTCCGGAACAGCCGGGACCGGGCGGGAGCGATTCGGACTGGCTTTGGATCGACGCCGACCAGGCACGGCAGTACGGCGAGCGGGCTGCGGCCACTTTGCACAAGGTCTCGGAGGCGCGGGTTCCGCTGCAAGGCGCAGAGAATGCCCGCGTCATCGCCTTCCGGCCGGCCGACGGCAGCACCGAGCACATCGCCATTGTGATCGGCGACCCGAACCGGCGCGATCCGGTCCTGGTGCGGTTGCATTCCGCCTGTTTTACCGGCGATCTTCTGTCGAGCCTGCGCTGCGACTGCGGCGAGCAGCTGCGCGGCGCCATCACCCTGATGGCCGAGCAAGGCAGCGGCGTGTTGATCTACCTGGCGCAGGAAGGCCGCGGCATTGGCCTGGTCAACAAGCTGCGCGCCTACCGGCTCCAGGACCAGGGTCACGACACTTTTGCCGCAAACCAGCGTCTCGGATTCGAAGACGACGAACGTGTCTTCGCCCCGGCGGCCCGGATCCTGGATCGGTTGGGATTTAGCCGCGTCCGGTTGCTCACCAACAACCCGGACAAGATTCAGGGCCTCGAACGGCACGGGATCGAGGTCACCGAACGGGTCCCCCATGCCTTTCCCCCCAACAACCACAACGAAGCCTATCTCGCCACCAAGGGAAGCCGCGGCGGACACTTGTTCTAGGGCGATCCCGGTTCGTCTGGAATCGCCCGTGGCCGCAAGGCGGGCCGCCGCTTGACCGGCGCGCCCGCGCAGGCGTGGACCCTCGGGTCAGATGCCGGGAGCGAAAGAAATGGAGTGGTTCCGATCAAGACGGAACCGCTCTTGGGCGTCGGCAACGGCAGCGGCAGCGGAACAAGGCGCAGCCGGCCGGGCGGAATCTGCCGGGCGCGGTGCGAGGCAAGCCGAGGATATGTCCGTAATCTATTGATATTGCTATATTTTATTGTGGCGCGGAGTTTGCTTTGATATCGCCGGAATATCTGTCATGACGATCGCCCCCAACCCTGCGCCGCCCGCGGCGCTACTCGACATATCCATCGACCCCGCGCAGGTCGGTACGCCACGCCGTGCGGCGAGCCCCGGCACCGGCGGCAGCAAGTTGTGGAGCGATGACGGGTTCACCTTCCGTGACGTCCTCGACCTGATCAATCCGCTGCAGCACATCCCGGTCATATCGACGATTTATCGCGCCATCACCGGCGACAAGATTGATACCGGTGCCCGCCTGATCGGGGGCGGCCTGTTCGGCGGTCCGATCGGCTTTGCCGCGGCGGCCGCCAACGTCGCCGTCACGGAGGCAGCCGGCAAGGACATCGGCGGCAATCTCATGGCAATGCTTTCGCCCGGCGCTGCCGGAACGAACGGCCCGGCGCCCGCGCCCGCGCCCGTGCAACTCGCAAACCGGGAAATGCCTCCGGCGGCCATCGCGCCGGTACCCTTGACGCCGGCACCTCGTCTGGCGGGCGCATTCGCGGCGCCAAGGGTGGACCGGTTGGCGGCGGCCCAGAACCAGCTTTTCGCAGTGCCGCTGCCGTCGCAACTTTCGGCCGAGTCGGCCCGCGCGGCTCTCGATCCCAATTCCATCGGCGCTGGTGCCGAAGACGAAACGCGTCGCCCCCTGACCGCGTCGCGCGCCGAGGACCTGTCGGCACAGGAGCTTGTGCAGATTCTGTTGCGCTATCAGGCGGCCGGCCGCGAGACCCGAACGCTGGGCGACACAAGTGCCCCCGAACCCTTTCCGACCCTTGAACTGAAGGAATAATCACCGATGCTGTCGATCACCATTCCCGCCGCCAGGCCGGTCCCGCCAGCGGCCCTGTTCGATCCGGAGGCGCCCGTGCCGCTTGCGAACATTCTCTCCGTATCGCCGGAGGGCCATTTGAAATGGCGCGGCAAGACCTACCGTTGCGCACTGGGGCGCGCCGGCATCGCCATGACCAAGCGCGAAGGCGACGGCGCGACGCCGGTGGGATGCTTCAACCTGCGGCGGGTCCTTTACCGGCCCGAACGCGAAGACGCACCGCAGACCCTGTTGGCGGTCGAAGCGATTTACGAAGTCGATGGCTGGTGCGACGACCCGGAGGACCCGGAGTACAACCGCCCGGTTTCGCTCCCCCATGGCGCCAGCGCCGAAGCCATGTGGCGGGAGGACTCGCTCTACGACATCGTCGTCGTGCTGGGCCACAACGATGCACCCGTCATTCCCGGATGCGGCAGCGCGATCTTTCTGCACGTGGCAACGCCCGCCTACGCACCGACCGAAGGCTGCATCGCGCTTGCACGCGAGGATTTGCTGAAAATCATTCAGGACTGCGATTCGGAGACCCAGGTCTGCGTTCTGGACTGACGCCGCCGCCGCGCGGCCGACATCCCGGACATCGAACGCATCAGTGCGAGGGCGATTCCCGTTCGTTCGGAACTGCCCATGGCCGCAAGGCGGCCCGCCGCTTGTGCGGCGCGCCCGCGCAGCCGCGGACCTTTCGGTCCGCTGCCGTGAGCGATAAGAATGCCAGAGTGGTTCCGATCGAAACGGAACCGCTCTAGCGCGGGCCGAAGATTGCGGTGCCGACGCGGACCTCGGTCGCGCCGAAGGCGACGGCGATCTCGAAGTCGTGGCTCATGCCCATGCTGAGTTTGGCAATGCCGTTGCGCTTGGCAATATTGCCCAACAGCGCAAAGTGAAGCGACGGTTCCTCGTCGACGGGTGGGATGCACATCAGCCCGGTGATGGTTAGCCCGAGTTCGTCCCGGCACAGCTTCACGAAGTCATCGCTCTCGTCGGGCAGGACGCCCGCCTTTTGCGGTTCCTCGCCGGTGTTGACCTGGATGAAACAGTCTGGCGTCCGGTCTTGCGCGGACATTTCCCGGGCCAGCGCGCGCGCCAGCTTCGGCCGGTCGAGCGTTTCGATCACGTCAAACAGTGCCACCGCATCGCGCGCCTTGTTAGTCTGCAACGGCCCGATCAAATGCAAGCGGAGATTAGGAAATTCTGTACGCAAGTCGGGCCATTTCGCTTGCGCCTCCTGCACCCGGTTTTCGCCGAACAGGCGGTGTCCTGCCTCAAGCGCGGGCCGGATCCGGTCTGCGCCGAGTGTCTTGGTAACGGCAACCAGATCGATGGTGTTGGTACGGCCGGTAGCGGCAGCGGCCTCGGCGATGGCGGTACGAATGGCGGCCAGGTTTGCCGCAACCGGGATCGCGGCAGGATCGCCGCTTGGCGCGGAAGTTGGCGCGGAAGTTGGCGTCATGGCAAGGTTTGCGCCGGAGTCAACGATGGGAAGGAAGCTGTGGCGACCCTAGCAGTTCAGGCCCGGCGCCTCAATTCAGGCGGCCGGTGGTGCGGCTGGCCGGCGCTGGTGCTGGTAAGCGATGCCGACCGGCTCGCCGATCCCGTTCCGGCGGCCTGCGGCTTGCCGCGGGGCAGCGCGGTTCTGCTGCGTCACTACGGCGATCCGGCGCGGGTGGAACTCGCGCGGACGCTTCGCGCTGTCTGCCGGGCGCGCAGACTCGAATTGTGGATCGGCGGCGATCCGGCATTTGCGCAGGTGCTGGGCGCCGACGGAATTCATTTTTCAGAACGCGCTTTACCCGCCTGCGGCCGCTGGAACCGGCCGCATCCCCAACTGCGGATCACCGCGGCGGCGCATTCGTGGCGTTCGATCGTTCGGGCGGCGCGGGCCGGCGCCGATGCGGTTCTGCTGTCGCCTTTGTTTGCAACCCGATCCCACCCGGGCGCGCCGGGGTTGGGCAGGTTGCGATTCGCGCAACTCGCACACCGGAGCCCAATCCCCGTTTATGCGCTGGGCGGAATCGATGAACACACGGCGCCGGCTCTGGCCGGGTCAGGGGTGGCGGGCATCGCCGCCATCGGTGCCTTTGTCGACACCCGCTAGAATTTGGGCGGATACCCGTCAAGGTTTTGGGTGAATAAGCGCTAAGCCCCGGGCGGACAGCCGTTAGGGCCCGGGACAAAAAAGAGGGCGGACCGAAGTCCGCCCTCTCCATCCGCAAATGGACTTGCGAATTTAGAAGCCGACGCGTGTTGAGACGAAGATGTTGGTCGCGTCGTTTTCTGCGCCAGGGGCGTTGTCATCGTCGTCGATGCTCCAGACCCGGAGGCCGATCGAGCCCGTGATGCCGGGGCCCAAGGTCCGCTTGGCGGTAAGACCCCAAACGGTGGCCTCATCCTGACCGCCTGCGACAGTTTCGTCGTCGAGGGAACGCTTGGCATAGCCTGCGCCCATCAACCACGCCCCCATCGAATACGACACGGCAGCACGCCACGCGATGTCGTCGCCTGTCCTGACGGCACCCGCATTGTGATTGACATCGCCGGACTGGTAGGCACCGCCAACGGTCACGGAACCGTACCCAACCTGCGCACCAACGTTAATGATCGTCTGATCATCAAGCAGGGGGCCGACGGCCGCGGTTCCTTCTTGGTTGCCGTGGGCATACATAATTCCGCCGCGGACGCTCGCGTCACCGAAAGCGCCGACATAATTAAGGCCGATTTCGATGAATTCGCTGTTCGAACCCGCGGTCGTGCTGGTGTCGGGCGTCAACGCATTTGTCTGGGCACCACCATCGAGACCGGGTTCCGGCTCGTACGAGACGCCGAGTTGGAAACCGCCCATGCGAGGCGTGTAGTACGAAACTTTATACGAATCGCTGAGCCGGCCGAGCACAAAGATTGCCCCGCCGGTGTCGTTAGTGCCAGCGTTGATGTAGCTGAACGCCGCGGTGCCAATGATGTGATGGAAGTCGACTGCCGGACCGAGGGTTAGCATCTTCTGAGCTGGGCCGTCACGACCGCCCATTTCAATCGTGCCCCAAGAATCGTTGGAGAAACGAATGAAGTTTTCGTCGATCTGGTCGCCTACTGAGTCGCCTTCGAGCTCGATTTGGACCGTCACCTTCGTCCCGTTATCGAGATCAGAGGACCCCGAGAATATGACTTCCGTATCTTGCGCGAAGGCATGATTGCGGTCGTTGTTGCCAGGACGCCCAGCGCCGTCGTCTTCGGAAACATAACCGGCGCCCCAACCAAAGAAGCCGCTGATACCTAGGCTAACGGGATCCGCCGCCATCGCTCCACCGGACAAGAGTCCGGCCGCGACAAGGGCCGAGGTCCCGAAAAGTACTTTTTTCATTCCAAACCTCTTCTCTACGAATGCGCGTGATCGGGATCGACCTCGCGGCGTTAGTTTGTTGGTACTTGGTGGCGCCCATAGAGCCTAGGAAATCGGGGCGGGTCAAGCGTTTGAACCCCGAGTTGTGTCAATATTCGCGCACTGTTGCGCTGACGCCACAATCAGAAAAACCCCTATATTCCCGATCCTTTCAGGGCGTTCCTGAGTGCATTCAGATGGGCTTGGTAGTGGCTGTGGCGGGCGACAGATCGGGTGTAGATCGGCTCGCGGACCTGGTCGCGGCTCGCCGTGGTGACAAATCGCCGGTTACGGTGGAATTCAAGGCAATTCGGATCCCAGTCGAGGCCACTGTGGGCGACGATTTGCCGGGCCCAATGCTCGGTATCGGCCACCAGGTCCTCGTACGCCACGTCGAGGACACGGAGATCGAGCGTTTCGCGCCAGTGAGCCATCAGGAGCTCGTAGCCCCTGTAATGGCGCCCGAGATCATTTAGATCCCGGCTATAGCGGTGGCGTTCGTTGAAATCCTGGAAGTAGCACGACAGGCAGGTGTCGAGCGGGTCGCGCCGACAATGCACCACCGGCGCGCCGGGAAACAATATCTGGATCAGCCACAAGTGCGAAAAATTATGCGGCATTTTGTCGATCAGGCGCGTGTGGTCGCCAGCGAGATCGGCAACCTCGTCGAGATAACGCCGGGCCGCCCCGTCGGCGAAGGCCGCAGTCATGTGGCGGGCGATGAACTCGTTGTTGTCGTCGCAACCCACCAGTTCGGGTAGATCGCGCACGATCTGCTTCAGTGTCTGAAGTTCGCCGCCACCTGCCACGTCGCGGTGGCTTGCCAAGATTTGTTCCACCAAAGTCGTGCCCGAGCGCGGCATGCCAACGATAAAAATTGGTAGATTCGAATCGACCGACGCCCGGGGCATCCGGGCAAGAGTGTCACGAGAAAAAACGCGGACGATGTCGTTGATGGCATCGCTCTCGGCCACCGCATCGTAGTCGGTAGCGTAGAGAGCATTCGCCACCGTGAAGCGGTGGAAAGCATCATCGTAGCGACCTTCCGCGTCGAAGAGAGTGGCAAGATTGAAATTCAGGCGCTGCTCTTGATCACGCCTGAGGTCTTCCCGCAACAGCGCTTCTTGCAAGAGCCTGATGGCGTGTTCCACTTCGCCGAACCGCGATGCCAACCGCGCGTAAAGGTCTATTGCGCTCGTCGGCGGCCTCGCGTCGTCGAGAATGGGCCGCAAAAGATCGTGCGCCTTGTCGAACTGGCGATTGAGTTCGTGAACGCCAGCCTTACCAATGACGGCTTCGACATGGTTCGGGCTGAGCGAGAGGGCGCGATCGTAATGCGCCAGAGCCTCCTCAAACGATCCCATGTAACGCAGCGTGTGCCCCATGTTGATCAGTGTGTCGGCGAGCCTGTCGCCTAACGGATCCAATTCCAAGGCGCGGCGCAGTTTATCGAGGGCGTCGTCCCAACGATCGAGCTCATAGAGGGCGAGGCCCCAACCCTGATAGACTCTGGCGTCGTTAGGCAACAATTCGGCCGCGCGAGCGTAGCTTGTCGCTGCGCTATCGAAATTACCTACATGGCGGCGGGCGTTGGCGTGGTTGTACCAAGCCAGGCCGTTGTCCGGATATTGGGTGACAATCTGGGCAAACAGAGACGCGGCCTCGCCGTGGTCGCCCCCTTCGGCAAGCGCCACGCCCAGTTGGAACGCGGCCACCACATCTTGGGAGTCAAGCTCGAGGGCGCGGCCGAAACTCTCGGCTGCCTCCTTGCGGCGCCCGAGGTCGCGCAGCGCGAAGCCAAGGTTCTTGTGGATTTCCGGATTAACCGGATCCAGCGCCAGCGCCTTTTGCAGGTTCTCCACCGCGCGGCCAGCGTCACCCGCCTTGAAGGACACCACACCCAACAAATTTAACGCGTCGACATGCCGGGGATTGGCCTTGAGGACGCGGCGGCACGCCTTGGCCGCACCGTCAAATTGCCCGGTCTGGAACTGGTGGAGCGCGCGCTCGATCAGGGCATCGGGGGTCATGGACGGCGTTTAGCCTGTGCTGGCCCTGCGACGCAAGCAAAACCGACTGGGGGCGGGGTGGCCGGCGGCAGAATTGCGTGCTGGGCGAGGCTGGGATGGTGGCGCGGGACTTGCTACTATACGCCCATGATACAGAATTTGCCGTTTGGTGCTGGCCGCCGGTTCGGTGTCCGGGGCTTGGTCGTCGCCATATCCGCTGGCCTGATCCTGGGGGCGTGCACCAATCTCGAACGCAAGGCCGATTCACCCGAAAAGGTCGCCGACAACATCTACGTGCCCCAAAGCGAGGCCGAGAAAGCCAAAGAAGACCGCCTCTTCGGGGCCAAAGGATTGCAACTGTTCGGCGGAGACGACGACGGCGGCGGCGGTGGCAGTAGCGGGATCGGCGTCAACGGGTTCCTGTGGCGAGCGTCGCTCGACACGGTTTCGTTCATGCCGCTGGCCTCGGCCGATCCGTTCGGCGGGGTCATTATCACCGAATGGTACGCCCCGCCAGAAACCCCGGGCGAGCGCTTTAAAATGACGGTCTATATCCTCGACCGACGGCTGCGCGCCGACGGGATCAAGGTTGCCCTGTTCCGTCAGCGCCGCGACGGCGCCGCGGGCTGGATCGACGCCAACACCAATCCCAAGGCACGGACGCAGCTCGAAGACGCAATCCTGACGCGGGCGCGGGAACTCAGGATCAATTCGACCGTCGAGTAGCGGCCGTATCGCCCCGGGCCGAGACCCCTTGCGCCACCGCGCCAAGGCGCTAAAACTCGGGCCCGATCGGTTCTCGATGTATTTTGGATCCGTGGTCCCCGGACGGCAAGCCGGCGGGATCGGCGGCTCGGGGTCATTCAATGGCGCGATACAACGCCCGGGAAACGGAAGCCAAGTGGCAGGCGGCCTGGGACAAGGCCCGGGTCTTCGAGGCGACCGAGGAGTCGGACAAACCGAAATACTACGTCCTCGAGATGTTCCCCTATCCGTCGGGTCGCATCCACATGGGGCACGTGCGCAATTACGCGCTCGGCGACGTGATCGCCCGCTACAAGCGCGCCCGTGGGTTCAACGTCCTTCATCCGATGGGATGGGACGCCTTCGGGCTGCCGGCTGAAAACGCGGCGCGCGAGCAGGGTGTCCACCCGGCTGAATGGACCTACGCCAATATCGACACCATGCGCGGCGAGCTACAGAGCATGGGCCTGTCGCTCGACTGGTCGCGCGAAATCGCGACCTGTCACCCCGAGTACTACCGCCACCAGCAACAACTTTTTCTCGAAATGCTTGAGACCGGGCTCGCCTTCCGCAAGGAAAGCCGGGTCAACTGGGATCCGGTCGATGAGACGGTGCTGGCCAACGAACAAGTAATCGACGGCCGCGGCTGGCGTTCGGGCGCGATCATCGAAAAGCGCACCCTAAATCAATGGGTGCTGCGGATCACCCTGTTTTCGGACGACCTGCTGGGATCACTGGACGATCTCAAGCGCTGGCCGGAGCGCGTGCGCGCGATGCAGGAGAACTGGATTGGCCGCTCCGAAGGGGTGAGGTTCGCGTTCGACCTCAAGGGCCGGGAAGACCGCCTCGAGGTCTTCACCACCCGCCATGACACGCTGTTCGGGGCCAGTTTCTGCGCCCTGTCGCCGGACCACCCACTTGCCCGCGAGGTCGCCGAGGCCGACCCGGCGGCCGCCGCCTTCATCGCCGAATGCGCGCGGCTTGGCACAAGCGAGGCCGACATCGAACGCGCCCAGAAGAAGGGTTACGACACCGGGCTGCGGGCGCTGCATCCGTTCGGCGGAGGCGAGTTGCCGGTCTATATCGCCAATTTCGTGCTGATGGAGTACGGCACCGGTGCAATCTTCGGCTGCCCGGCGCACGATCAGCGCGACCTCGACTTTGCCCGCGCCTATGGTTTGCCGGTGCTGCCGGTGGTGGCGCCGGCGGGTGAGGCGGCGGCCGGTTTTACCAGCGCCGGGGACGCCTTTACCGGCACCGGACGGCTGATCAACTCGGATTTCCTCGACGGCCTCGACATTGCCGCCGCCAAGGAAGAGATGGCGAAACGGCTGGAAGCGGCGGGCCGCGGCGAGCGCACCATTCATTACCGCCTGCGCGACTGGGGCGTCTCGCGCCAGCGCTACTGGGGCTGCCCGATTCCGGTCGTTCATTGCCCCGCGTGCGGGGTCGTTCCGGTTCCGAAACAGGAACTTCCGGTCCGGCTGCCCGATGATGTCCGCTTCGACGTCCCCGGCAACCCGCTGGATCAGCACGAAACCTGGCGTAACGTGCCCTGTCCCCGGTGCGGCACCGCGGCGCGACGGGAGACCGATACCCTCGATACCTTTGTCGATTCGTCTTGGTATTTTGCGCGGTTCTGTTCCGCCCGGGCGGACGTTCCGGTCGAGAAAAAAGCCGTCGAGTATTGGTTGCCGGTAGACCAGTACGTCGGCGGCATCGAGCACGCCATTCTTCACCTGTTGTATTCGCGGTTCTTCATGCGGGCGATGAAGCAAGCCGATCATGTCCAGGTCGTCGAACCGTTTGCCGGCCTGTTTACCCAGGGCATGGTCTGCCACGAGACCTACCGTCATGCCGATGGCCGCTGGCTTTACCCCGGCGAGGTCGAGATCGCCCCGGACGGCTCGGCGGTGTGTTCGGCCGACGGCGCGCGCGTAACGGTGGGGCGCTCGGAATCGATGAGCAAGTCGAAACGCAACACGGTCGATCCCGAGAGCATCATCGGCGCCTACGGGGCCGACACTGCGCGCTGGTTCATGCTGTCGGACAGCCCGCCCGAGCGCGATCTGGAATGGACCGAGCAGGGCATCCAGGGGGCATGGCGTTACATCAATCGCCTGTGGCGAATCGTCACCGAGCCGCCGGGACCGGTTGCACGCGCCGGCGCAGCGGCACCCGCGGGCGGCGTCGCGCCGGATTCCGGATCGGCCCGCGTCTTGCGCGAACTCCACAAGACCATCGCCGGGGTCACCGCCGACATCGAGCGGTTTCATTTCAACCGTGCGGTCGCACGGGTCCGGGAATTTACCAATCTGTTCGAGACCTTCGGCGACGACGGGAGCGCCGCCGCCTGGGTCCGGCGCCAGGCCCTCGAGGCGGTGGTGAAACTGATCGCACCGATGCTGCCGCACATCGCCGAGGAACTCTGGCAGTGGCTGGGCCACGAAACCCTGCTGGTGTTTGAGGCCTGGCCGGAGGCCGACACAGCATTTGCCACCGACGATAACGTCACCATTGCCGTTCAGGTGGGCGGTAAACTGCGCGCTACAATCGAAGTCGGCCGCGATACCGGCAAAGCGGCAGTCGAGGAACTGGCGCTCGCCAACGAAAACGTCATCCGTGCGATCGGCGACAAGGCCGTCCGCAAGGTGATCGTGGTGCCCAACCGGATCGTCAATGTTGTGGTCTAGACGGCACGCCGTGGCGGCGATGGGATCCGTGCTCGCGCTTGCGGCGTGCGGCTTTCAACCGTTGTACGGGCGGCGTTCGGACGACGACCGGTCCCTGGTCGAGATGGCGGCGATCGACGTGCTGCCGGTACCGGACCGGATCGGGCAGATTCTGCGGAATGAACTCAGCGACCGGCTGACACCGCGCGGCGTGCCAGCGGTGCCGCGTTATCGGTTGGGCGTTTCGATGTCGCGGTCGCGCGAGGGTTTGGCGATCGAGCGTGACGAAAGTGCGACCCGCATCAATCTGACGGTCCGGGTCAGTTATCGCCTGATGGATGCGGCGTCGGGCGATGTGCTTACCAACGGGATCGTGCGGGCGGTGGCTGCGTTCAACGTGGTGCAGTCCGAGTTCGCTAACATCGCCGCCGAAAACGATGCCGAGGCGCGCGCCGCCCGCGATGTAAGCGAAGAAATTCGCAACCGGTTGGGCGTTTATTTTTCTCAAAGTCTTCGCGGCGGGCGCAGCTGAGCAAGGTTTGCGCGCGTGACAGACGGCGCGCCTTCATTTGTGTTGTGCAACGACTGGGCGCGGGCGCGCCCGCGGTTATACTGGCGGGACGATGAAGATACCGGGGCGCCAGATCGACAGCTTTATCGCCAATCCGCCCGAGGGCGTTTTGGCAGTGCTGGTTTACGGCCCTGACGCAGGCTTGGTGAACGAGCGCAGCCGCGCGATTGTGCTGGCGGTGGCGGAAACCCTCGACGATCCCTTCCGTGTGGTCGAATTGGCGGGCCCTGACCTCGCCGAAGATCCGGGCCGGCTTGGCGACGAAGCCGCGGCCGTTGCATTCGGCGGCGGCCGGCGTGTGGTGTGGGTTCGAGACGCCGCCGACCGTATTGCGCCCGCCTTCGAGACGCTGGTTGAGGGCGGCCCGGGCGACAGCCTGGTAATCGCGAGTGCCGGCAATCTTGGGCCACGGTCAGCACTGCGGCGCATGTTCGAGGGCGCGAGTGCGGGCGCTGCCATCCCCTGTTATGAGGACGACCAGGAGAACCTTTTCCGGTTGGCGCGGTCGGTGCTGGGGGAGGCGGGACTGTCGATCAGCCGCGAGGCGCTCGACACGCTCAGCGGACGGCTTGGTGCCGATCGACTCGCCTCGCGCCGCGAAATCGAAAAACTCGCCCTTTACGTCGGCGCCGGGCAGGTCGAAGCGGCCGATGTCGAGGCGGCCGTCGGTGACGGCGCCGCCTACGCCGTCGATGATGTGGTGCTGGCTGCGGCGTCGGGCGAATTTACCGCCCTCGACCAGGCGCTGGTGCGATCGTTCCGGTTAGGCAACGAGTCGATAGGAATCCTGCGCTCGCTCGCTCGCCACCTGCAGCAACTGCACACCGGGCTTGGGTTGGTGGCGGCCGGCACAGCACCCGAGGACGTACCGGCTCGACTGCGGCCACCGGTTTTTTTCAAGCATCGCGCCCGGGTGGCCAAACAGGTGAGGCGGTGGTCGGGACCCGGGATTGAGGCGGCGATGGAAGTTGTTTCGGCATCGGAGCGGGGCTGCAAACGGACGGCGGCACCGGCGCGCGAGATTTGCAGCCGGGCCCTGTTTCAGATCGCAGCGGCAGCGCTGCGGCAGTCTCGCTGAGGGCTCCAAGTCAGCTCTCGCGAAACGTCCGCGGGGTGTCTGGTTTCGCCTTGGTGCGGGGTTCTTGGTTTCGCCTTGGTAGAGAATATTGGCGGTCTGGGCCGGGCCAGCCGGTTGGCGTTTTCTGGGGCGGGTTATTTTTGACGGCCCCGCGCAACGACGCCGGAATACGAGGACTTGATGTCCCGCATACATTTCGACCGGGTTCGAAACGACCTATTCGGCGCCGTTCGATTCAGCGTGATGAATCAGGCGCTTGCATAGCTCGTCGAGTTGTTCGAGCACGGAATAGCGGATCTTTATCCAGCCGCCTTTTTCGCCGCGGTGATGGATCTCGACCGGCATGCCGACGGCGGTCGATAGATCGTGTTCGAGGGCGGCGGTATCGGGATCCTTTTCCGGCCGCGACAGCGGGCTTTTTTTGCGGCGCCGGGCGATGGCTTCTACCGACCGGACGTTGAGACCCGATTCCAATATCTGTTTCGCGACCGAAACGGGATCCTCTACCGCGAGCAGCGCCCGGCCATGACCTGCGGTCAGACGGCCATCGGCCAGCATCTCGCGCACTTCGTCCGGCAGATTCAGCAAGCGCAGGGTATTGGCGATATGGCTGCGGCTGCGGCCGACCAGCCGGCCGAGGTCGTCCTGGCTGTGGTTGAAATCGTCGACCAGCCGTTTGTAGCCCTCGGCCTCCTCGATCGGCGACAGGTCCAGGCGCTGAACGTTCTCGACCAGCGCCACCTCGAGGCTTTGCGAATCGGTCAGGTCTTTGATGATTACGGAAACCTGGCTGAGCTGGGCCTGCTGGGCCGCGCGCCAGCGCCGCTCGCCGGCAACGATTTCGTAAGCCTCGGATTCGGCGCCTGCCTTGCGGCGCACCAGAATCGGCTGAAGGATGCCGTGCTCGCGAATCGAATCGACCAGCGAGGCCTGCTCTTCCTCGTCGAAACGGTGGCGTGGCTGCAAGGGGCTCGGCTCGAGAAACTCGATCGGAACGTCCTTGGCGGCGCGTACCCGGTCGAGGGAGGCGTAGTCCTCTCCTTCGTCACCGAGCAGGGCCGACAGCCCCCGGCCCAACCCTTTGCGTGAAGTCTCTTCGCTCATCGCGGCCTCCATCATGCTGCCAGCGCGACCCCCTCGCGAATCAGAAACTCCCGCGCCAGCGCCATATAGGCACGGCTTCCGGCGCAGCGATGATCGTAGACAAGGGCTGGCTTGCCGTAGGACGGCGCCTCCGAAACCCGCACGTTCCGGGGGATCACGGTCTTGAATACCTTTTCCCCCAGATAGCCGCGCGCGTCCGCCGCAACCTGGTCCGACAGATTGTTTCGCTTGTCGAACATTGTCAGAACGACGCCCTGGAGTTCGAGCGTCGGGTTGAATGAACTCCGAACACGTTCAACCGTACGTAATAACTGGCTCAGGCCCTCAAGGGCGAAGAACTCGCATTGCAAGGGCACCAACAGGGCATCCGCGGCGGTCATCGCGTTGAGGGTCAAAAGACCCAGCGCCGGCGGACAGTCGACGAGAACGAATTCGTGGGGATCGGCGTGGTGGGCGGCCAGGGCATCGCACAGCCGGTGGCTGCGCCGGTCCATGTCGATCAGTTCGAGCTCTGCGCCGAGCAGGTCGACGGTCGAGGGGACGATGTCGAGCCCCGGAATCTGCGAACCCGTGATCGCCTCGCCCAAGGTGGCGGCACCGAGGATAACGTCGTAGGAGCTGGGGCTGCGCCGGGCCTTGTCGATTCCAAGGCCGGTCGAGGCATTGCCCTGCGGGTCGAGGTCGATCACCAGGACCCGCCGGCCCACCGCCGCCAGGGCCGTCGCCAGATTGATCGTCGTCGTTGTCTTGCCGACGCCCCCTTTTTGGTTGGCGACAGCGAAGACCCGCCTGCCGTGGCCGGTCACCAAGGTCTCGTCATTCATGGCCCTCGACCTCCAAACGCAGAATGCAGCCCCCAGAATCGGTTAGGCTGGCAAAACGGGTCGTACGAAGTTTCCAATATTTAGTCGCCTCGGTCAATTCTGTATCTACTTCTTGTGATTTCAAGAATAGACAGGTTCCCTTTTGCGCCAGATGCCGCGCCGCCAGCGGCAGCAAAACGGCAAGCGGCGCCACCGCTCTGGCAGTGACGACGTCGGCGCCGATGGGGACAATGTCTTCGGCTCGTCCATTGTGAATATGGACGTCGATCCCCGCGACCCGCGCCGCCTCCCTCAAGAAAGCGCACTTCCGGGTATTGGACTCGACCAGATGTTTTTCCGAAGCGCCCATGATGGCAGTGATAAGCCCAGGAAATCCGGCCCCCGAACCGATGTCCAGCCACACCCGGGCGTCGGGCCCGGCATGGGCCATGAGTTGCGCCGAGTCGAGAACGTGACGCCGCCAGGGATCTTCGAGTGTCGAGCGGCCGACGAGATTCATCCGCGGTTGCCACAGTCGAAGGAGCGTCAGAACCTCTTCGATCCGCTCGATGGCCGCCGGCGCGGCACCGGTCAGGGCCTGAAACTCCGCCGCTGTCATGGGCGGCGCGGGTGGAGCCGGGGCGACAAGTTTCACGTGAAACACCCCAGCCCTTTAAGCGACGGGGCGCGGCCTCTCTCGGCTGCGGACATGGCCGAGCAAAGCCGTCAGCGCCGCCGGGGTCACCCCTGAAATTCGCGCCGCCGCGCCGAGCGTCCGCGGCCGATGGCCGGTGAGCTTGGCGCGCACCTCAGCCGACAGGCCGCCGATCACGGCGTAATCGAGATCCGCCGGCAGCAGCAACGCTTCGTCGCGGCGGAACGCCTCGATATCCGCCTCCTGGCGCGCCAGATAACTGGCGTAGTGGGCGTCGGCCTCAAGCCACTTTGCTGTCGCAGGATCGACATTGTCGAGCTCGGGCCAAACCGCCGCTAATCCGGCCACCGTAGCCTCCGGGTAGGTCAGCCACTCGGCGGCCAGGCGCCGGCGCCCGTCCGCAGCGGCATTGAGCCCGGCTTGCTGCCGCACCGTGTTGGGGGACGCCGACAAGGTGTCAAGGAGGCCCCGGGCCCGGGCCAGCGCCTCGCTACGGCGCTCGAACCAGGCGGCGCGGCGGGCGCCGATGCAGCCCCAATCCCGGCCCAAGGGCGTCAGGCGGCGGTCGGCATTGTCGGCACGCAGGCTGAGGCGGAATTCGGCGCGCGAGGTAAACATCCTGTAGGGCTCGGTCACCCCCTTGGTGACAAGATCATCGATCAGTACGCCGATGTACCCGTCGGCGCGATCGAGAACCGCCTCCCCGCCGGCGCGATTCAAGGCAGCGTTGAGGCCCGCCATCAGGCCCTGGCCCGCTGCCTCCTCATAGCCGGTAGTGCCGTTGATCTGTCCCGCCAGGTAGAGGCCCGGCAGGCGCCGGGATTCGAGGGTCGTGCCGAGCTCGCGCGGATCGACGTGATCGTATTCGATGGCGTAGCCCGGTCGCAGGATTCGCGCCCGTTCCAGCCCTGGAATGGTGGCGACAAAGGCGGCTTGCACATCCTCCGGCAAGGAGGTCGAGATGCCATTGGGGTAGATCGTCGGGTCGTCGAGACCCTCGGGCTCGAGGAAAATCTGGTGCCGGGAGCGATCGGCGAACCGGACCACTTTGTCTTCGATAGAAGGACAGTATCGCGGTCCCGATCCAGAAATTCGTCCCGAATAGAGGGGCGATTTGTGTAGATTTTCGCGGATTACCCGATGACTGGCTTCGTTTGTCTCTGTTATATGACAGGGTATCTGCCTAATAATTGCCCGTTCAGTTAACGAACTGAAGAATATCGGATCATCGTCCCCGTTTTGCACCACAACACGGTCCCAATCGACGGTTCTGCCGTCGATTCGCGGCGGCGTCCCGGTCTTGAGCCGCCGCAGCACGAACCCGGCGCCTTCCAGGGTCGCCGACAGCCCGGAGGACGCCGCCTCGCCATGGCGGCCGGCGGGAATCTGCTTCTCGCCGATATGAATCAGCCCGCGCAGGAACGTGCCCGTGGTCAGCACGACGGCCGCCGCGCGCACGTGCCGAGCGTCACCGAGAATCACACCGGTCACGCGCCCCGCCTCGACCCGCAGATCTTCTACTGCCGCGGCGCACACCTCGAGCCCGGACTGCCCGGCCAAGTGCGCCTGAACCGCGGCGCGATAGAGCTTGCGGTCAGTCTGAGCGCGCGGTCCCTGAACCGCCGGGCCTTTGCTCCGATTCAAAAGCCGAAACTGAACCCCGGCCGCATCGGCGGCCTCGCCCATGACGCCGCCGAGGGCGTCTATTTCCCGCACCAGATGACCTTTGCCGATGCCGCCGATCGCCGGGTTGCAAGACATTTCGCCGATGGTGTCGAGGCGATGTGTTACCAGCAGCGTCTCAGCTCCGGTGCGCGCCGCAGCGGCCGCCGCCTCGCACCCGGCATGGCCGCCTCCGACGACGATCACGTCGAAAGGGCGGGCCGCCGCCTCGCTTGCAGATAGGGTTTTCATCACAGCTGCAATCTATGGACCCCCTGTGGACAAGTCAAAGCGCCCTATGTTTCACGTGAAACGTGTTCACTTGCCGATGCAGAAATCGGCGAAAATGGTGTCCAGAAGATCCTCGACGTCGACCCGTCCAGTGATCCGCGCCAACGACCGCAGCGCCAGACGAAGGTCCTCAGCCCGCAGCTCAGCGCGCGCCTCCAAGGCCCGCTCCAACGTCCCGGCGCAGGACTCCAGGGCCTGGCGATGGCGCTGGCGGGTCAACAGGGGAGCCCCGGCAACGGCCGGAGCTTCCGCCGCGACACGGTCCCGCAGAGCTTCTTCGAGACGATCAAGCCCGACGCCGTTCAGGGCCGAAACCAACACCCCGTCGGCGGCAAACGCGGCCGGCGCCAAGTCAAGCTTGTTCCAGACCCGGATCGTCCGCTCGTCGACCAGGGCCGCTGTCTCGACATCCTCGGCGGGCCAGGTGCCGGCATCGAACACCGCGAGCGTCAGGTCGGCGGCCCCCGCCCGCGCCCGGGCCCGGCGTACCCCTTCCGCCTCCACCGCGCCGCTCGCCACCCCCAATCCCGCGGTGTCGGCCACCACCACCGGGAACCCACCGATGTCGAGGTGAACCTCGATGACGTCCCGGGTGGTGCCGCCCGTCGCAGCGACGATCGCGGCGTCGCGCCGGGCGAGCCGATTGAGCAGTGTGGACTTGCCGACGTTCGGCGCGCCGATGATGGCTACATAGTATCCGGCACGAAGGCGCTCGCCCCTTTCGCCGTCATCGAGATGATCGGCAATTTCCCTCTGCAATGCCAAGATCTGGTTTCCGAAATCCGCTTCCAAATTCGCGGGTAGATCCTCGTCGGAAAAATCGAGCCCCGCTTCGGCGTGGGCCAGCAGTCGCCCCAGGCGCTCGGCCCACCCGGCGTAGAGCCGCCCCAGCTCGCCGTCGAGCTGGCGCACCGCCTGCCTGCGTTGGGTCTCGGTCTCGGCATCGATCAGGTCCGCCACCGCTTCGGCCTGGGTGAGATCGAATTTGCCGTTCTCGAAGGCGCGGCGGGTGAATTCGCCGGGCCCGGCCGGGCGTAACCCGGGCTGGCGGCCAAGCGCACCCAGCACCGCGGCGATCACGGCGCCGCCGCCATGAACGTGAAATTCGGCCACATCTTCGCCGGTGGCACTGTGCGGGGCCGCGAAGAACAGCGTCAGGGCATCGTCGATCACGCGCCCGTCCGCCTCCGAAATGCGCGCGAGACGCGCCTGCCGCGCCGGTTTCCGCCACCCGCCAAGCGCCTCCAGCGCCGCTCCGGCCGCCGCCCCAGACACGCGAACCACGGCAACGCCGGCACGCCCGGCGCCGCTCGAGAGCGCAAAAATCGTTTCATTCTCTGAAGTAATTTCAGTCGTCCACCGCCTCGGTCACGCGGTCCTCCGGCACCCGGTGATGGGGCTCAAGCAGCAAGCGCCCGACCCGGCCGCCTTCGATCAAGTGGGTTTGCAGGATTTCACCGACATCGGCTTCGGTGCGATAGGTGTACCAGACCCCCTCCGGGTAGATCACCATGGTCGGCCCAAGTTCGCAGCGATCGAGGCAGAGCGGCTGGTTGATGCGCGTTCGCTTCAGTTTGAGCTGCCGCACCCGGGTCTTCATATAGTCGCGCAAAGCGGGCGATCCCTTGGCCTTGCAGCACCCGCGCCGGTCGCCGGGCTCGCGTTCGTTGACGCAGCAAAACACATGGCGGGCGTAATAGAACGGCGGACCGCCCGCCTCGGTGCTCACGGGCGCCTCTGGCGTGGCACCCGGCGCAAGCCGCGCCCACTCAAGTCTTGCCTCCGCCCGCCTTGCCCCAGAACGATTTCATCATGTCGGGCCAGCCCTCGCCACCGGCCGGCATCCACAATTTCATCAAGGCCTCGGCATCCATGTCCTTGATGCCAGCCCCCATGCGCTCTTTGAGCATTTCGATCATGTCTTTTTGCAGCGCGCTCACGTCCGGCAGCCCGAGGAAGCTGCGCGCTTCTTCGGGCGTGCAATCAATATCGACGGTTATCTTCATAGCCGGGCTCCTCTTTCGGATTCAGTTATAGCGTATTCCCGCCCCGGCACGGAGCCACCGCCGCCAAATCCCTACGACCCGCCGGTCTATTGCCGGGCGTCTCCGTGTTAGGGGTTCACCTTCAACATTTCGTGCCGATGGATTCGGCGCCCGATGTCGAGAAGAGTTGAACGGTGGTTCGGGCCGAAACTGAAACATCGAACTGCGAAACGGCGAAACGCCAAAGTCGCGCCCCTGGAAACCGCGCCTCACTAGAATCGATTGCACCCATGGCCAATGCCCTCGCCGACGAAACCAGCCCCTACCTGTTGCAGCACAAAGACAACCCGGTCGATTGGCTGGCCTGGTCCGACGACACGCTCGCCCGCGCCAAGGCGGAGGACAAGCCAATTCTGCTCAGCCTCGGTCATGCGGCGTGCCATTGGTGCCACGTCATGGCGCATGAAAGTTTCGAGCAGCCTGAGATTGCCAACCTGATGAACGCGCACTTCGTCAACATCAAGGTCGACCGCGAAGAACGCCCGGACATCGACGCAATTTATCAGTCGGCGCTCTCGGCGCTCGGTGAACAAGGCGGTTGGCCCCTCACCATGTTTCTCACGCCCGACGGCGACCCGTTCTGGGGTGGCACCTACTTCCCGCCCGAAAGCCGCTGGGGCCGGCCCGGGTTCGGCCAGGAGTTACAACGCATGGCCGAAGTCTTCAAGTCCGAACGCGCCAACGTCGTCCGCAATACCGACGCCCTGCTGGCGGCGATTCGGCGTGGCGACAGCGCGCCTACGGGCGGTGCCGCTCTCTCCGCCGACCTGACGAATTCGATGGCGGCGCAACTGGTTGAAAACGTCGATTCCGCCCACGGCGGTCTTGCCGGCCCGCCCAAGTTTCCGATGCCACCGCTGTTCCAGTTTTTCTGACGCGCCTATTTGCGCACCGGCGAGGCGCGCTTCAAAGAAGCCGTGACGCTCACCCTCGACCGCATGTGTCAAGGCGGCATCTACGATCACGTCGGCGGCGGCTTTGCGCGCTACTCGGTCGATGACCGTTGGCTCGCGCTCCATTTTGAAAAGATGCTCTACGACAACGCTCATTTTATCGAGCTGATGGCGACGGTGTGGCCGGAAACGCAGAGCCCGCTTTACGAGATCCGCGTTCGCGAAACCGTCGACTGGTGCCTGCGCGAGATGCGAAACGAGGGTGGCGCGTTCGCTGCCGCCTTCGCCGCCGAAACCGGGCGCAACTTTTTTCCCCTGACGACGTTCCTCAACGGCTTCGACTTTCTCGACCGCGCCGTCCAGATCGCAATTCTCGGGGAGCGCGAATCGGAGGACACGCGCGCCCTCTTGCGGGCGGCGGAATCGGCCTCGCTGCCGACCAAAGTGGTGCAGGTGGTGGCGCCCGGCGTGGCGCTGCCCCGCGGACACCCGGCCGCCGGCATGTCAATGGTCGCGGGCCAGGCCACCGCCTATGTCTGCATCGGCAGGGCGTGCTCGCTGCCGGTGACCGGGGCCGGCGCCCTGATCGCCGCCTTGTCTACGCCCTAACCCATTGTTATACTTAATTTAATGATCAACGCGCCGCAACTCTCCCTGCATTCGCCGGTGGGCGACCTGACGCTCAGCGAGGACCGGGGCACAATCGTCGCCCTCGACTGGGGCTGGGTCCGCGAGCAGACGCCGACGCCCTTGCTGAGCCGCGCCAAAGAGCGCCTCGAGGCGTATTTCGACACCGGCCGGACGGATTATTCCGGCCTTCCGCTGGCCCCGGCCGGAACCGAATTCCAGCGCCGCGTCTGGTCGGCGATGCAGCAGATCGAGTGCGGGGCGACCGAAAGCTATGGCGCCCTCGCCCGCCGCATCGGATCGTCGCCACGCGCGGTCGGGCAGGCCTGCGGCGCCAACCCCATTCCGGTCTTGATTCCCTGCCACCGCGTCGTCAGCGCCACGGGCATGGGCCTGTACTCCGGCGGCAATGGCACCGAAACCAAGGCGTATCTGCTTCACCTCGAAGGCGCCATTCTTTCACCGCCCCTCCCGTGACAAGCATCGGGCCCGTCGTTAGAGTCGGCGCCCTCGCGACCCGGGCGACTGCCACGGGTTCGCGCGCGAATAATGAATTGCAGGGGAGTGAACCATGAGCGGTCAGGAAATTGCCATCCCGGGCGGCGACGGCGACTTCACGGGCTATCTGGCGGCGCCCCCGTCCGGCACCGGACCCGGCGTTGTCGTGATTCAGGAGATTTTCGGCGTCAACACCTGGATGCGGAACATCGCCGACGATCTCGCGGTGGCGGGGTATGTGGCGCTGTGCCCGGATCTGTTCTGGCGTATCGAACCGGGCGTACAGATCAATTCCGAAGACGAAACCGCCTTCCAAAAAGCATTCGACCTATACGGCAGGTTCGACGTCGAAAAAGGCATTGCCGATCTCTATTCGACCGTCTCGCATTTGCGCCAACGCGAAGAGACTACTGCCAAGGTCGGCTGCATAGGATTCTGCCTCGGCGGGTTCCTGGCCTACATGATGGCCGCCCATTCGGATATCGATGCCTCGGTTGGCTATTACGGCGTCGGTATCGAACCGAAACTGGGCGATGCCGGCGGCATAACCAAACCGTTAATGCTTCATGTTGCGGTCGAGGATCAGTTCGTGCCGAAAGATGCGCAGCAAAAGGTTCAGGACGGTCTCAAAGGCAACGCGCTGGTGACCATCCACGACTACGCCGGTCAGGATCACGCCTTTGCCCGCAAGGGTGGCGATGCTTACGTCGCCGAGGCAGCCGAACTCGCCAACGGCCGAACGCTCGAATTTTTCAAGGCCAGTCTGGCGGCCTGATCGACATCGATATGGTCACGCGGCCCGACGCCGCCGCGGCTTGCGGCGAAGCGCCCGCACGCCGGGCCACGAATACATGCAGGAGTCAGCCATGAGTCATGCCGTCTTGTTACGACAACCGGGGCCGCCCGAGAATTTCTCTTGGGAAGACGTCGCGGTGCCCCTGCCGGGACCCGGCGAAGCCCAGCTGCAACAGACCGCAGCGGGAATTAACTTCATCGACACACAATTCCGCTCGGGCCTTTACAAGGTCGGGGACCTTCCCGCCATTCTCGGCCGCGAAGGCGCAGGCACAGTCGTCGCGGTCGGCGATGGCGTCACCGAAGTGAAGGTCGGCGAGCGCGCCGCCTACGCCTCGCAGATGGGAGCGTACACCGAGGTGCGCAACGTGCGCGCCGACCGCCTGGTGGTGCTGCCGGACTCGATCGCCGACGAAACCGCTGCCGCAATGATGCTAAAGGGACTGACCGCGCAGTATCTGGTGCGCCAGGTGCGCGCGCCG
Organism: uncultured Alphaproteobacteria bacterium; assembly: GCA_964611585.1. Classification (GTDB taxonomy): domain Bacteria; phylum Pseudomonadota; class Alphaproteobacteria; order SHVP01; family SHVP01; genus CAZTAK01. The sequence continues at coordinate 17,663 of CAZTAK010000008.1, read as the reverse complement.
GTCGCGGGCGATGTGGTGCTCGTCCATGCGGCCGCCGGCGGCGTCGGGCTGATCGCCTGTCAGTGGGCAAAGCATATGGGCGCCACCGTCATCGGTACCGTCGGCAGCGACTCCAAGATCGATACCGCGCGCGTCCACGGCTGCGATCATGTGGTGAATTACGAATCGGAAGATTTCGCGGCCCGCGTCAAGGAGATCACGCAAGGGCACGGCGCCGATGCGATCCTCGATTCGGTCGGCCTCAAAACCTTCGAGAAATCGATGGCGGCGCTGGCGCCGTTCGGAACGCTGTCGCACTACGGCTCGGCGTCGGGCGCGGTGCCGGCGGAACTGTTCGCGCGCCTGCCGATGGACCGCTATTTCATCCGCCCCACGCTGCCGGGATTCTCGGCCAAACGGGAAGACTTGCTGCGCATGGCTGACGATCTTTTCGCCGCCGTCACCTCAGGCGCCGTCAAGATTGAGATCAACCAGACCTTCGACTTGAGGGACGCGGCGGAGGCCCACACCGCGCTGGAAACGCGGCAAACCACGGGCTCGACGGTGCTGCGGATCTGACCGTGCCGCACGCCATCCGCATCCATGAGACCGGCGGCGCCGAAGTTCTGCGCTGGGATGAATTCGACGCGGGTGCGCCCGGGCCGGGCGAGGTTCGGCTGCGGCAAACCGCGATCGGGGCCAACTTTCTCGATATCTATCACCGCGCCGGGACCCACCACATGCCGCTCGACCCGCTGCCGGCGGTGCCCGGCGTTGAAGGGGCGGGGGTGGTCGAGGCGGTCGGAACCGGCGTCGCCGAAGTTGAGGCAGGCGACCGCGTCGCCTATCCGATCACGGTCGGGTCCTATGCCGAGATTCGCATCATTCCGGCCGCCCAACTGGTGCCTCTCCCAGACGAGGTTGCCGACGATGTCGCCGCCGCGGTCATCCTCAAAGGACTGACGGCCGAGGTCCTGTTGCGCCGCACCACCCAGATTGCCGCTGGCGACGAGATTCTCGTTCATGCCGCGGCGGGCGGGGTCGGGCTGATCCTGTGCCAGTGGGCGAAGCACCTCGGCGCCACCGTCATCGGTACCGTCTCGACGGATGAAAAAGCCGAACTCGCGCGCCGCTACGGCTGTGCCCATGTGATCAATTATTCGCACGAAGATTTCGTCTCGCGTGTGCAAGACATCACGTCCGGGCGCGGCGTGCGCGCGGTGTTCGATGCAGTCGGCAAGGATACGTTTCTGGGGTCGCTCGCTTGTGTCGCGTCTTCTGGAACCCTCGCCTCGTACGGGCTCGCGTCCGGGCCGCTTCCACCGTTCGGTTTTGCCGATCTGCCGATGTCGGCCTACCTGACCCGCGCTTCGGTGCGAAGCGTGACCGAATCGCGCGAGACACTGCTGCAAAGCGCCGCCGCGTTGTTCGACGCGCTTAGAACCGGCGCGGTCGAACCCGTAATCAGCGCGCGTTACCCCCTGTCACAAGCGGCCGAGGCCCACGTTGCCCTCGAAACCCGCCGCACCACCGGATCCCTTATTCTTGAACCCTGAACGAGGCGCGCCATGACCAAAGCGATGATCCTGAAGAAACCCGGCAACCTCGCCTGGGAAGACATCGACGTGGGCGATCCCGGCGCCGGCGAAGTGCGGCTGCGCCAGACCGCGGTCGGGCTCAACTTCATCGACACGCATTTCGCCGACGGGTCCTACCCCGCCCAGTCCTATCCCTGCATCCTCGGCTTCGAGGCGGCCGGCGTGGTCGATGCCACGGGTTCCGGCGTGACCGAGGTCAAGGAAGGCGACCGCGCCGCCTATTGTCTGACCATGGGCGCCTTTACCCAGGCGAGGCTGATCGCAGCGGATAAACTGCTGCTTCTGCCGGATTCATTTTCCGACGAGCAGGCCGCGGCGGGCCTGTTGAAGAGCATGACGGTCCAGTACCTGCTCCGGCAAAGCTATCGCGTGAAGACGGGCGATGTGATTTTGATTCATGCCGCCGCCGGGGGAGTCGGCAACCTGTTGTGCCAGTGGGCGAAACACCTCGGCGCCACTGTGATCGGAACCGTGTCGAGCGCCGACAAGGCCGACTATGCACGCGCCCGCGGCTGCGGCCACGCCATCGACTACACACGCGAAGATTTTGTCGCCCGCGTCAACGAGATCACCGAAGGCGCGGGCGTCGATGCGGTGTACGATTCGGTCGGCAAGGATACATTCCTGAAATCGTTTTCCGTCCTCAAGCCGTTCGGCACGCTGGCGATGTACGGCCATACCTCGGGCCCGGTACCGTCGGAAGACTTCGCCAAAATCCCGATGGACCGCTACTTCATCCGCACCACGCTGGCGGCCTACACCAATACGCGCGAAGACATGCTGGCGGTCGCCAATGAATTCTTCGATGTCGTCAGCACCGGCGGCCTGAAGATCGATATCGGGCACACCTGGCCATTGTCGGAAACGGATAAGGCAATTGCCGACCTCGACAACCGGCGCACCACCGGCGCGACGGTACTGATTCCCTGAACGTCGAAACACGGAACCTTGCGATGACTCATGCAATTCGAATGCACGAACCCGGCGGCCCGCAGGTCTTGAAGTGGGAATCCGTCGAGATCGGCGATCCCGGCAAGGGCGAGGCGCGAATCAGCCAGTCCGCCGCCGGACTCAACTACATCGACGTTTATTTCCGCTCGGGCCTCTATCCCTCGCCGCAACTGCCGATGACCATCGGCATGGAAGGCGCCGGCACGGTCGAGGCGGTGGGCGCGGGCGTCACCAACGTCAAGACCGGCGACCGCGTCACCTACAACATGTTCATGGGGGCCTACGCCGAACAGCGGCTGATCCCGGCCGACAAGCTGGTCAAGTTACCCGACGCCATCTCCAACGAGACCGCCGCGGCCATGATGCTCAAGGGCACGACAGCCTGGTACCTGATCCGAATAATCCACGCGGTCCAGCCCGGCAATACGATTTTGATCCATGCGGCCTCGGGCGGGGTCGGTCTGATCGTCTGCCAGTGGGCCAAGCACTTGGGCGCGACCGTCATCGGCACGGTCGGCAGCGACGAAAAAGCAGACCTTGCGCGCGCCCATGGCTGCGATCATCCGATCGTCTACACGCGCGAGAATTTCCGCGAGCGTGTGCTTGAGATCACCGATGGCAAGAAACTTCCGGTGGTCTACGACTCGGTCGGCAAAGACACCTACATGGACTCCCTCGATTGCCTCGCGACGCGCGGCACGCTGGTGCTGTTCGGGCAGGCTTCGGGACCGGTGCCGCCGTTCGACTTGAGTCTTCTCGGCGGCAAGGGATCGCTGTTCATCACCCGGCCCTCGCTCGCCCACTACACCGGAACCCGCCACGACCTCGAGCAGGCTGCGGGTGATCTGTTCGCGCTGGTTTCGGCAGGGACGGTCAAAATCGAGATCAACCAGACCTACGCCCTTAAAGATGCCGCGCAGGCGCATGCCGATCTGGAGGCGCGCAAAACGACGGGCTCGACGGTTTTCACCGTCTAGCCGCCCGGCGCGTGCCGGCCCGGGGCAAAAGAAGTCCTGGCCGAACGGTTCGCCCGCGGCGAGATCGAAAGAGACGAAAATCTCGAAAAGTCCGGCGATCTCGCGTAACCGGGTAACGCCAGCGCCCCGGACCGGCCGCGGCTACGAAAAAAGCGGGGCTTTGCGGCCCCGCTTTCTTTTTCGGCCGATGTCCTGCGCTCAGGTGTTCATCGAATCGAAGAAGTCTTCGTTGTTCTTTGTGGGCTTGAGCTTGTCGAGCAGGAATTCCATCGCATCCGTCACTCCCATCGGCATCAGAATGCGGCGCAGCACCCACATCTTGGCGAGCCGCCCCTTGTCGACAATCAGCTCTTCTTTGCGGGTGCCGGATTTGGTGATGTCGAGCGCCGGGAAAGTGCGTTTGTCGGAAAGCTTGCGGTCGAGAATGATTTCCGAGTTACCGGTGCCTTTGAATTCCTCGAAGATCACTTCGTCCATGCGGCTGCCGGTGTCGATCAGCGCAGTGGCGATGATCGTCAGCGATCCGCCTTCTTCGATGTTGCGCGCGGCGCCGAAAAAGCGTTTCGGGCGTTGCAGCGCGTTGGCATCGACACCACCGGTCAGAACCTTGCCCGACGACGGCACGACGGTGTTGTAGGCGCGCGCGAGGCGGGTGATCGAATCCAGCAGGATCACTACGTCGCGTTTGTGCTCAACCAGGCGCTTCGCTTTTGCAATCACCATTTCAGCAACCTGGACGTGGCGCGAGGCCGGCTCGTCGAAGGTCGAGCTGACAACTTCGCCCTTCACCGACCGATCCATGTCGGTCACCTCCTCGGGGCGCTCGTCGATCAGGAGGACGATCAGGTAGATCTCCGGGTGATTGCCGGTGATCGAGTGGGCGATGTTCTGCAACAGCATCGTCTTGCCGGTTCGCGGCGGCGATACGATCAGCGCCCGCTGGCCCTTGCCGAGTGGCGCGATCAAGTCGATGACCCGGCAGCTCTGGTCCTTCAGGGTCGGGTCTTCGAGTTCGAGCTTGATGCGCTCTTCCGGATAGAGCGGCGTAAGATTGTCGAAGTTGACTTTGTGTTGGGCTTTTTCCGGTTCCTCGAAGTTGATTTGTCCGACCTTGACCAGGGCAAAATAGCGCTCGCCCCCCTTGGGCGCACGGATCTGGCCTTCGATGGTATCGCCGGTACGCAGGCTGAAGCGGCGGATCTGGCTTGGGCTGACGTATATATCGTCGGGGCCGGGCAGGTAATTCGATTCGGGCGAGCGCAGGAAGCCGAATCCGTCCTGAAGGACCTCGAGCACACCGCTGCCCGATATTTCGACATCGTTTTCCGCCAGCTGCTTGAGGATGGCGAACATCATGTCCTGCTTGCGCAGGGTCGATGCATTCTCGACCTCGAGCTTCTCGGCGTACTCCAAAAGCTCGGTCGGCGATTTTTGCTTCAGTTCCTGGAGATTCATAATCTCAAACAGTTCAAACCATGATGGAAGGAGGCATCGGGAGGGAAAACCGCGACAGCGGCAGACCGGGGCGGGGCCCGGAAGATCAAATCAGAGTATCGGTGTTGGAAAGCCGGTCCCGTTGAGCCGGGCCGTTGATCTTGGCGACAGAATTATCGAAACCGGGCGGGAAGTCAACGGGCTCGCCTACTTCGGCCTGGTACGCTTCCCCGCCTATATGGTTGCCCCGACCCGCCCGTCAAGACCTAGAACGGCTTGACGATCACCATGATGACGATGACGATCAACATCACCGTCGGCACCTCGTTCCAGATCCGGAAGAAGCGGGAGGAACGGCGGTTGCGGTCGCCCTCGAAGGCCCGGCGCCAGCGCGAATAGAGCCCGTGGACGCCGGTCAGCGCGACGGCGAACGCGAGCTTGACCCAGATCCAGCCCGCGCTCCAGTCGATCACGCCCGGCGTCAACAACAGTAACCCGCCAAATACGAAAGCCGCGACCATCGCCGGATTGGTGATCGCCCGCATGAGGCGCCGCTCCATTGTCTTGAACAGGTCGGATTGGGCCGATCCGCGCTCGACCTGGCAGTGGTAGACGAACAGCCGCGGCAGATACAGCATCCCGGCCATCCAGGCGATCACCGAAATGACGTGGAGCGCACGAATCCAGTCGTAGTACGGGCTGAGGAATTCGAAGGTCACGCGGCCTCCTGCTTCGCCCGCGACGGGCAGGCGCTATAGACGGCGGGGCACAGCCGCCCGCCTTCCGCCGAACACACCGGCCCGCCGGGGCCGGCGTCAAGGGCAGCCCGTGTCATATCGGCCAGTGCGGCGACAAAGCCCGGATGCTTGCCCAAGGCTGGCACCCGCACGTAGGCGACAACGCCGGCCTGATCGGCCAGCCGACGGTATTGGATATCGAGTTCGACCAGGGTCTCGGAATGTTCCGAAACGAAGGCGATCGGCGCCAGGACCACGGCACAGTCCTTGGCGCCGGCGTCCACCAGCTCTTCCGAGGTGGCCGGCCCGATCCATTCCAGCGGCCCGACCCGGCTCTGATAGCAAACCCGCCAGTCGAGGTCCGGGTCACCGACAGCGGCGGCGATGGCGGCGGCCGTCCGCTCGACCTGCCAGGCGTAGGGATCGCCGGCGTCGACGATACGCTTGGGCAGTCCGTGAGCTGAAAACAGCACCCGCACCACCGCCTTCGGGGCCTCTGCACGGGCGCGGGCAAGGCCGTCGCGGATCTGATCGGCATGGGCTTCGATAAACGCCTCTTGCGAGGGGTAGCAGCACACCGTGTGCACGGGCGCGGCAAGACCCGACCGTTTCGCGGCCCGGTCCCAGTCTGCCGCCGAAGAGGCCGTGGTGGTGGTCGAATACTGCGGATAAAGCGGCAGCAGGACCACCCGGTCGGGCGCCCACCCCGCCACCTGGGCAACGGTCTCGGAAGCGAAAGGGTGCCAGTAACGCATGGCGATAAAGACTTTGAGCTCGCCGGCGCTATCGGCGAGTTCGTCGGCGAGCGCCTGCGCCTGCGCCACGGTTTCCTCCAGAATCGGCGACTTGTCGCCGATGCGGGCATAGATATCCTCCGCCGTGCGGGCACGAAGCCGCGAAATCACCTGGGCGAATACCCAGCGCAGCGGTCCCGGCAGACGGATCATCGCCGGATCGCTGAACAGGTTGAACAGGAACGGCCGCACCGCGGACGGCTGATCGGGCCCGCCGATATTGAACAGAACGACCGCCGTCCGCGCCATCACTCAGCCCTTCCAGCCACGGATAATCCTGGCAAGCTGGGCGACATGCTCGGGCGGGGTTTCGGGGATGATCCCGTGACCGAGGTTGAACACGAACGGGCCCGCCGCCAGCGACTCCAGAACTTGCCGCGCCGCCCGATCCAGCGCCTCCCCGCCCGCCACCAGCATTATCGGATCGAGATTTCCCTGCACCGGAATCCGGGGCTGAAGGGTCTTGGCCGCCCATTCGGTGGGGATGCCGGTGTCAAGGCTCACGGCATCGACACCCGTTCCGGCCACGTAACGATGCAGCGCCAACCCGGCGCCGCGCGGAAATCCGATAACCGGAACCTCGGCGTGCGACTCCTTCAGGGCCGCCACTATCTGTGCCGTCGGTTCGATGCACCAGCGGCCGAACTCCGGCGCCGGCAGGACCCCGGCCCAGGTATCGAAAATCTGGATTACCTCGGCGCCGGCGTCGATCTGGCGGCGCAGGTAATGGATCGTCGCCTCAACCAGAATCACGATCAGCTTTGCAAACCCGTCCGGGTCGCGGTAAGCCCATAACTTGGTTTCGGTAAAGTCCCGGCTTCCTTTGCCTTCGACCATGTAGGTAGCCACTGTCCACGGCGCCCCGGCGAATCCGATCAAGGTGGTCTCGCCCGGCAGATCCGACCGCAGGCGGGATACCGTCTCGTAGATCGGATCGAGCTTTTGATCGATAAAATCAGGATTGAGTCGGCCAAGCGCGGCCTGGTCGCGGATCGGATCCAGCAACGGTCCCTCGCCAACGGCAAAGCGCAGATCCTGACCGAGAGCGTCCGGAATCACCAGAATGTCGGCAAACAGGATGGCCGCATCCATGCCAAAGTGGCGGATCGGCTGGAGCGTTACTTCCACTGCCTTGTTAGGCGAATAGCAGAGGTCGAGAAATCCCCCGGCCTGGTCGCGTATCTTGCGGTACTCGGGCAAATACCTTCCCGCCTGCCGCATCAGCCAGAATGGCGGCGGCGAAACAACTTCTCCGGCCAATACCCGCAGCATCGATTTGGCTCCTTCGGCTACAATGCTGCTCGGTGACGCTCCGGACTTCACTTGTTTCATTGAATGAATGTTGCCCTAGTAACGCGATCGGACCTTATCGTCCGAACGATCCTATATACTTAATAATAATTGAATCTTAGGTAGTAGTTGAAGTAGTGGGGTGAATGTGGGGGATTGTTTTCTGGACACATGGATTTGGCTGTTGCGGATTTTAGGTGAATGCCGCCAACCCTATTATGGGGATAACCGATTGAAGTGCGGCAAGTCGAGGTGTTGGCGAGCGGTAGCTGTGGGATACTATTGTTATGTCGATACCAGCCGGATTTGACGTTCCCCTATATTAGGATGCGTGAGTTGGAATTGCCCACAGTGCATAGGGATACGAACCGATTCTGCATCATTGGGGGCAAGAATATCGGACCCGACGGATTCTACCAGATATCCAGATTGATCCCCAGGTTATGAGTCATTTTCATCTTCATCTTGTTTCGGACGCTACTGGTGAAACGCTTCAGCTCGTGGCGCGCGCGGCGATTACACAATTCGCCAATTCGCAGTCCAAAGAACATCTATGGACGATGGTACGGACCCGGCGCCAACTCGATGAGGTGTTCGAAGGAATGGCTGAGTACCCCGGCATCGTCCTTTACACGCTGGTGGACGATGAACTGCGGCGCAGTCTCGAACAAACCTGCCGGCGGTTGAACCTCGTGTCGGTGGACGTTTTGATGCCGACGATCCGGGCGTTGGGGACATTCCTGCACGCAGAAAGCCGCGCTCAGCCCGGACGCCAGCACGCCCTCGACGAAGAATATTTCGAGCGTATCGAAGCGATGCAGTTCACGCTGACCCATGACGACGGCCAATCTCTCGCCGATCTTGCCGATGCCGATGTTGTTCTGGTCGGCGTCTCGCGCACGTCCAAAACCCCGACCAGCATGTATCTCGCCAATCGCTCGGTTCGGGTGGCGAATGTACCGATCGTGCCCAATCAACCGGAGCCGGAAGAATTGTTCACCCTCGAGGGGCCACTGGTCGTGGGATTGACCAACACGGTCAAACGTCTGGTCCAGATCCGCCGCAACCGGATGAAGCTGCTCAGTGAAGGCAACGAATCCGCCTATACCGATGAGGATGCCGTCAAGACCGAGGTTGCAGCGGCGCGCCGGCTGTTCAGCCGAATGGACTGGCCCGTTATCGACGTCGCTGGACGTTCGATCGAAGAGACCGCGGCGAGCGTGCTTGTGCTGTTGTCGAAGCGTCAGGAACAGGCCGCCCCGCGCTAAGGCGCGGCTGGGCGTCAACCCGTCAGAGCTCGTGCCGATGCCGGAGACCGGGCCCCCCCCGCCGCTCGTCCTTGCCTCGGCCAGTGCTGTGCGGGCGCGTCTATTGCGGGCTGCGGGCGTTCCCTTCCAGGTTGAACCCGTGAGTGTGGACGAGGCACAAATCAAATCGGCGCTTGGCGCACAGGGCGCGTCTGCCGCCGACACGGCCCAGGCGCTCGCCGATCTCAAGGCCCAGCGGGGCTCGCAGCGGGACGACGCGGCTCTGGTCATCGGCGCCGATCAGATTCTTGAATGCGGCGACTGGTTCGATAAGCCCAAGACACTCGACGACGCGCGCCGGCACCTCGAAACGCTTTCGGGCCGCGTGCACCGTCTGTTCTCTGCGGTCGCGGTGGCGCGTGCGGGCACCATCATTTGGCGCCACGGCGAGCGGGCGGACCTAACCATGCGGAAACTTTCGCCCCCGTTTGTCGACGCTTATCTCGAAACAATCGGCGAGAGCGCCTTGCAAACTGTCGGCGCCTATGAAATCGAAGGACCCGGCGCGCAACTCTTCGAGACGATCGAGGGCGATTATTTCAACGTCCTCGGCCTGCCGTTATTGCCGTTGCTGGAATTCTTGCGCACGCACAAGGCGATCGCATCATGATCGATATTTGCGGCGCCCAACCGCGCCCGGCATGACCGGGTCGGGGGCCGCCATAATCGCCGGTGTGCTCGGATGGCCGGTGGCGCATTCGCTTTCGCCCCGGCTTCACGGCTATTGGCTCGCGCATTACAAAATCGACGGCGCCTACGTGCCGCTGCCGGTGCCGCCCGAGAGTTTCGCGCAGGTGGTGCGTCTCCTGCCGGCGATGGGGTTTGCCGGGGCGAATGTCACGGTACCGCACAAGGAAGCCGCGCTCGCCGCGGTCGACGAGGCCGACGAAACAGCGCGCCGGATCGGCGCTGTCAATACGCTGGTGGTACGGGACGACAGAAGCCTGTTCGGCACCAATACCGACGCTGCCGGATTTCTGGCGTGCCTCGAAGAGGGCGCGCCCCGCTGGCGGCCGGATGGGGGGCCTGTGGTCTTGATCGGTGCCGGCGGGGCCGCGCGTGCGGTCGCGGTTGCGCTGCTGGACGCGGGCGTGCCTGAAATCCGGATCGTCAACCGCACCGCCGCCCGGGCCGAATCGCTTGCCATTTCGGTTGGCGGCCCGTTCAAGGTGTCGCTGTGGCCGGACCGGGCAAGAGCCCTGTCGGACTCAAGTCTGGTCGTCAACACGACAGCGCTCGGCATGACCGGCCAGCCTGCCCTCGACCTCGATCTGGCGCATCTGCCGGCGGGCGCCGCCGTCCTGGACATCGTCTATACGCCGCTGGAGACGGAACTGCTGAAAGCGGCACGGGGGTGGGGCGCCACCGCCATTGACGGCCTCGGCATGTTGCTGCATCAGGCGCGGCCAGGGTTTGCCGCCTGGTTCGGCGTCGATCCCGAGGTCACGCCTGCATTGCGCGCCCACGTGCTGGCGCGCCCATGAATATTCTCGGCCTCACCGGATCGATCGGAATGGGCAAGACCCAGGCGGGGAAAATGTTCCGCGACCTGGGTGTGCCGGTCTTTGACGCCGACGAGGCGGTGCATTCGCTGCTCGGCCCCGGTGGCGCGGCGGTGGCCGAGGTGGATGCGGCTTTCCCCGGCGTGGTCGATGCGGGCGTTGTCGACCGGGCCCGGCTCGGTCAACGTGTGTTTGCCGACCCGGAGGCGCTAAAGCGCCTTGAATCGATCCTTCACCCCAAGGTGCGCGCGGCGCGCAAAGGCTTTCTTGCTCAAGCCCGGGCGGCACGGCAGCCACTGGTGGTGCTCGACATTCCGCTTCTGTTCGAAACCGGTGGCGATCGTCAGTGTACCCATACTGTCGTGGTGTCGGCCCCCGCCTTCGTTCAGAGGGCCCGGGTGATGGCGCGTCCGGGCATGACGGAAGACCGCTTCGCGGCCGTGCTTGCACGGCAAATGCCCGATGCGGAAAAGCGACGCCGGGCCAATTTCATCATTCCGACCGGCGGCAGTTTGCGTCAGACCTTGAACCATATCCGGAAGATTGCCAATATGCTGGGGTCCGACGCCTAGCGGCACACAACATGTTGTGGGGGATGCGCCCTTTGAGTGGCAATTTACGTGAAGTCGTCTTCGATACCGAAACCACCGGCCTAAACCATCGCAAGGACCGGATCGTCGAAATCGGTTGTGTTGAGTTGCTCAACCATGTCCCGACGGGCGAAACATTCCACACCTATGTCAACCCGGAACGCGAAATGCCCGCGGCGGCATTCGAGGTGCACGGACTGAGCGATACGTTCCTGACCGATCAGCCGGTTTTCGCCGAAATCGCCGACGATTTTGTCGATTTTCTCGACGGAGTGGCGCTGATCGCGCACAACGCGCCGTTCGACCTCGGATTTGTCGGCGCCGAGCTGGCGCGCCTGAAACGCGACCCCCTTGAGCCGGCCGAGGTGATCGACACGGTGGCGCTGGCGCGCAAGAAGATCCCCGGCGCCCAGGTGTCCCTCGATGCCCTGTGCCGGCGCTTCGAGATCGACCTGTCGGGCCGGTCCAAGCACGGCGCCCTGGTCGATGCGGAACTGCTGGCGGCGGTCTATCTCGAACTGGTGGGCGGGCGTCAGCCGGGCCTCGATCTCGCCCATGCCGAGGCGGCCGGACCGGCCGCCGCCACCGTGGAGCCTGCGACGGCGTGGCCGCCGCGAACCCATGTGCCCTCGCCGCAGGAGCTCGAAGCACACGCTGCCTTTATCTCGACCTTGAAGGATCCGCTCTGGCGCGGTTGACCGGCCGCGATGGTTTACGCGCCGCCGCCGGTATCGGGCTTGCCGGCCGCAGCCGCACCTTCGGCATCGGCCTGCTGCTGGCGCGCGTGGTGGCGATAGAGTTCGCCGAAGTCGATCGGGTCCAGCATAAGCGGCGGAAAACCGCCGTCCCGCGTCAGGTCGGCCATGACGCGCCGGGCAAAGGGAAATAATAGCCGCGGGCATTCGATCAGGCAGGTCGGATGAACATGCTCTGCCGGAATATTGCGAAGCGTGAACAGGCCGCAATAGACCACCTCGGCCACGAACATCTTGGCGCTCGATTCGACGTTGGTCGCATCAGCCGTAATCCGCAGGCTGATTTCGTAGACATTGCTCTCAAGCGGGCGAGCCTGAACGTCGAAATTGACTTCGATTTGCGGTCTCGTCTGACCGGGCGCCAGAGTCGCCGGCGCGTTGGGGCTCTCGAAGGAGAGGTCCTTCACATATTGCTGGGTGATCTGGATTTGGGGGCGGTCGCCCGCATTCGTTGCGTCCGTGGCCGCGCCCTCGTCCTGGGAATCTTCCGCCATGTTCTTGGTCTGCCTGCGTATCCTGCTCCCGCGCCGGAGCCCAGCGTCGCTTACACGTTTTGGCGCGCCACGACAAGCGGGGCGCGGTGGTCCGGCCTAATCGCGTCCGGGCGGAGTCAGATCGTCGTAATCGCCGTCGATGGTCGGACCGCCGCGATTCTCAGGCGCGGCGGGCCTGGGACCGGTTTGCCATTGGGCATCGCGAAACAGACGCCGCAACAGCGGCCCGCGAATGAAGTTGCGGAATTGCGGCACCAGCAGCAACGCGCCCACAGCATCGGTCAGGACCCCGGGCGTCAGCAGCAATGCGCCCGCCGCCAAAAGACACAGCCCGTCGAACAGTTCCCTCACGGGAAGTTCATGTCGCGCCATCGACGCCTGGGCCCGGCGCAACGTCGAAATTCCCTGCTGACGCAGCAAGAAAGTGCCGGCGACCGCTGTTGCCACCACCAGAAAAAGCGTTGGCCACAGCCCAAACCAGCCGCCCACCACGATAAATACGGCGATTTCCGCCAACGGCACGAGAATGAAAGCAAGCAGGACAACGGCAATCATGAGGTTCCGTCTAAAAGCCCGAGTGAGGGCAGGGATAACGGCAGCGCTCGTCGCTGGACCCCGCCGAAAGGAATCGCTACTCTAGCGCCAGTGGCGCTCGAACCAGCGTCTGTCCGCTTGAAATCCGGCAGCAGGCGCCGTTTTCGGTTTCAGGATTATGGCCGAAGGCTTTATCGAAATCATATTTTTTGCCATGGTGGCCGTGTTCATCATCCTGCGCCTGCGCAGTGTGCTGGGCCGGCGCAACGGGCAAGAGCGGCCGCCGAAATCGGCTTTTTCGCGCGCCGCCAACCACGAAGACAATGTGGTCACGCTGCCGGACCGTAGCGACGAGGCGCCGGGCGCGCCCGAGCCCGCGCCCGACGATTCGCTGGCGGCCCATCTCGCGCGTCTTGGCGCCGCCGACCCCACCTTCGAACCGGACTCTTTTTTGGAGGGTGCGCGCACCGCCTACGATCTGGTTCTGACCTCTTTCGCTTCGGCCGACACCGATACCCTGCGTGCGCTTCTCGACGATGACGTGTACGACGATTTCCGTCGCGCCATCCAAAGCCGTGAGCAACGCGACGATACCCTGGAAACCACCGTCGTCGCCACGAAATCCACCGACATCGTCGAAGCCTCGGCGCGCGGGCGCTTCGCTGAAGTCACGGTCAAATTCGTCAGCGAAATCGTCAATGTCACCCGCGATTCCGAAGGCGAAGTGGTGTCGGGCAACTCTCGCGACGTACAGGACGTTACCGATTACTGGACCTTCGTCCGCGACGTGAAGTCGCGGGATCCGAACTGGAAACTGGTCGCGACCCGTAGCGAAAATTGATGACCGGTCGCCTTGCGGGGCTCCTGTTCCTGTTGGCAGTCATAGTCGCGGCTTTGGTTACCCTAATGATCGTGCAGCCTGAACCGCCGGTCGACCGCCTCGTACTGGAACCGCGAGCCTACGTAAAACTTGACGGTTGGGCCGAGGACGATCATGCTTCCGCATTGGATGCGTTCCGGAAAAGTTGTGCCCGGCTTCTGACGTTTTCGGATGAAGCCAGCCTCGGCGCAAACGGGATCGCCGGCACGGTCGCCGACTGGCGCGCGGCGTGCGAGGCGGCGATGGCGCTGAACGTGTTCAGCGCCGACGACGCGCGGCGGTTCTTCCAGACCTGGTTCCGCGCCGTGGCAATACAGAACAACAGCGACGACCTCGGCCTGTTCACCGGCTATTACGAGCCGGTCCTGGAGGGCAGCCGCACGCGCAATACCCGCTTTGATGTGCCGGTGTACCCGCGGCCAGAAGGCCACCTCACGGTCGAGCTCGGCGCGTTCCGCGAATCCCTCGCCGGGCAGCGTCTGGTCGGCCGGCTGGAAGGCTCGCGCCTGGTGCCGGTCGAAACGCGTGCCGAAATCGACGCGGGCGCGCTCGACGATGGCCCCGAACCCTTGTTATGGCTGGATAGCGCAGTCGATGCTTTTTTCATGCAGATCCAGGGTTCGGCCCGGATCGATCTCGAAAACGGCACCACGGTGCGGGTCGGGTACGCCGGTTCGAATGGCCACCCCTACACGGCAATTGGACGCGTACTGGTGGCTCGTGGTGCGCTCGCCGAAGACGAAGTGTCGGCACAGTCGATCCGCGCTTGGCTCGAAGCGAACCCGGGCGAGGCCGCTGCCGTCATGCAGGAGAACGAGTCGTTCGTGTTTTTTCGCCTGCTCGAAGAAGACGGGCCGGTCGGCGCCCAGGGCGTGGTGCTGACGCCGGGGCGCTCGCTCGCCCTCGACCGCCGCTGGCTACCGCTCGGCGTCCCGGTGTTCGTCGATACCACTGTCGAATCGGGCGACAGCCCGGCGCGCGTTCGCCGGCTCATGGTGGCCCAGGACGTGGGCGGCGCGATCAAGGGCATCGTCCGGGGCGACGTTTATTGGGGCTCGGGCGATGCGGCGGGCGAAATTGCGGGCCGGATGAAGCAGTTCGGTCGCTACTTTGCGTTACTGCCGCGCACCCTGTTGGAGCGCCGCGCGCGCAAGGAAAACTGATGGGCGCAAAGGGGCGCGCGAACCATCCGGGCCCGGACCGCCCGATCCAGGACCGCCCGGTCCCGGACCTGAGCCGCGACGATCGGGCGCTGTTCGAATCGGCGATGGGCGAGGCGCGCAAGCTCGATGCCGAAACACGCAGCCGCCGTGCCGTCGACGGCCTCACCGCGCCCGACCCGGCCGATGCGAAACCCGCACCTGCGCCGGAACCGGCGCCGGCGGAGAAGGCGGAATCCGCCTCTGTTCCCGCCGCCGTGGCAGAAAAACCGTCACCGTCCGTACCCACTTTCGAGGTCAGCCGCGCCCGCACGCGCGCCACGCCGTTCACCGGAATCGACAAGCGCACCGCCCAGCGGCTCAAGCGCGGGCAAATGAAAATCGAAGCCCGCCTCGACCTCCACGGCATGACCCGGGACCAGGCGCACGCGGCGCTCAGGCGGTTCATCGCCGATGGCATCGAGCGCGGGCGGCGCTGCGTGCTGGTGATTCCCGGCAAGGGCAGCCCGCGCGAGAGCGACGACCCCAGCTTCATGCCCGATCGCGATGCCGGCATCCTGCGTATCCTGGTGCCGAAATGGCTCGCCACGCCCGACCTCGCCCGGCATATCGTTAGTTGGCAACCGGCGACGCCCAAGCACGGCGGCGAAGGCGCGCTCTATGTGCTCCTGAAACGAACCCGCGCATGACCCCGTTCGGCGAACGCGTGCGCAGTCTACGCGCCCGCAACGATGTGTCGTTGAAGCAGATGGCGCGGGACCTGAAGGTATCGCCGGCTTATCTCTCGGCCCTCGAACACGGCCGCCGCGGCCCGCCGACGCCGGAACTGATCCAGCGTATCTGCGGCTATTTCAACATCATCTGGGACGAGGCCGAAGACCTCGAACGCTGCGCCCGGCTCTCGCACCCGCGCATCAGGATCGACACCGCCGGACTCTCGCCGCGCGCCACCGAACTCGCCAACCGCCTGTCGCAACGAATCGGCGAGTTGGACGAGGACCAGCTAGAGAAGATGCTGCGGGAATTGGGCGCCTGAGCCGCGCCGCTACAGAATAAACCGCGACAAATCCGCGTCCTTGGCAAGATCGCCCACCTGCTCGCGGACATAGGCCGCACTGATGGTAATCGTCTCGCCGGGCCTGTCGGTGGCGGAAAAACTGATGTCGTCCAGCAGGCGCTCCATCACCGTATGCAGGCGCCGCGCGCCGATGTTCTCGACGCCCTCGTTGACCTCGGCGGCGAGCGTCGCGATTTCTTCGATGGCATCGTCTTCGAATATCAGCGTCACGTCCTCGGTGCCCATCAACGCCGTGTACTGAAGGATCAGGTTCGCCTCAGGTTCGGTCAGGATGCGCACAAAATCGTCGCGCGTCAGCGCCTTCAGCTCGACCCGGATCGGCAGCCGCCCCTGAAGTTCCGGCAACAGGTCGGATGGCTTGGCGATGTGAAACGCGCCCGAGGCGATGAACAGAATATGATCGGTGCGCACGGTGCCGTGCTTGGTCGAAACCTGGGTCCCCTCGATCAGGGGCAGCAGATCGCGCTGCACGCCCTCGCGGCTGACGTCGGCGCCCACGCGTTCCGAGCGCGCGCAAATCTTGTCGAGCTCGTCGAGGAACACGATACCGTTCTGTTCGACCCGATCGATCGCTTCCCTGACCAGTTTGTCCTGATCCAGAAGCCGGTCGCTTTCCTGCTCGACCAGCACTTCGTGTGATTCCACCACCGTCATGCGGCGGGGTTTGGTGTTTTGCCCGAGCGCTTTTCCCAGCATTTCGTTGAGGTTGATCATGCCCATCTGGGCGCCGGGCATGCCGGGGATGTCGAAAGTGGGCATGCCGGAACCGCCGGAATCGGTTACTTCGATTTCGATTTCCTTGTCGTTGAGTTCGCCTGCCCGCAGGCGCTGGCGAAACGACTGGCGCGTCGATTCGGTCGCATTCTTGCCGACCAGGGCATCGAGCACGCGTTCTTCGGCGACCAGGTGCGCCTTGGTGTTGACTTCCTTGCGCTTTTGTTCGCGCACCATGTGAATCGAGATTTCGATGAGGTCGCGAATGATCTGTTCCACGTCGCGGCCGACGTAGCCGACCTCGGTGAACTTGGTGGCTTCTACTTTCAAAAACGGCGCGGCGGCAAGACGCGCCAGCCGGCGCGAGATTTCCGTCTTGCCGACGCCGGTGGGCCCGATCATCAATATGTTCTTGGGCAGCACTTCCTCACGCAGGTCGTCGTCGAGCTGCTGGCGCCGCCAGCGGTTGCGGAGCGCGATGGCGACGGCACGCTTGGCGTCGATCTGGCCGACGATGTGCCGGTCGAGTTCGGAAACGATTTCGCGGGGGCTGAATGAAGTCATGAACCAATGGTTTCAAGGGTCAGATTGTTGTTGGTGTAAATGCAGATATCGGCGGCGATGGCCATGGCGCTGCGGGCGATGGCTTCGGCGTCGAGGTCGTCGCGGTCGATCAGCGCCCGCGCGGCGGCCAGCGCGTAGTTGCCGCCCGAGCCGATGCCGATCAGACCGTCGTCGGGTTCAAGCACGTCACCCGACCCCGACAGGACCAGACTGGCGTCCTTGTCAGCGACCGCCATCATGGCCTCGAGGCGGCGCAGATAACGGTCGGTACGCCAGTCCTTGGCCAGCTCGACGCAAGCGCGGCTCAGCTGCCCGCTGTGTTTTT
>CAZTAK010000007.1:22082-63102 GCA_964611585.1 uncultured Alphaproteobacteria bacterium | reverse complement strand
TCGCTTTACGATCAGTCGCGTCCGATCGGCGTCGATGCGTCGTACGCGGTGCTGCTCTACTTCGTGTCGCCGAAGAAGGGTGGGCTCATCAACATGACCAACTATCTGAACGAAAGGGTGGATGACCTGTTCTACGCGCAAAAAGTCGAGAGCGATCCGACCGTGCGCCAGGGCATGTTGACGGAACTCCAGAACACTCTCATGGACGAGATTCCGTGGATTCCGGTGGTCGAGTACAAGTCGCAGTGGGCCTACGCCGACAATATGCGCGGTATCACACTGCATCCGGACAGCAACACTCGCTGGGCCGAACTCTATATGGAGGAATAGGCGCGCTTGTAAAGCGCCTTTACATTGCGGTTGCGGCCACTGGCCGCAAGCGCGATAACCTCGCAACTACTAGAAAAACCTTTAGTCCTCTCCCCGTCACTCCAGACCGTATCGTTTCATGATTCTGCGTTTCATCGTCCGCCGCCTTTTGATCGCCATAATACAGGTGATCGGAATTTCGTTAGTCGTGTTCTTTTTGATCCGGTTGCTGCCAGCCGACCCGGTGGCGCGCCTGGTCGGACTCAACGCGACGCCACAGGCCTACGCCCAGGCGGAGGCCGTGCTCGGGCTCGACCGGCCAATCATGCAGCAGCTCGGCAACTATCTCGGCATCTATTCCGACGCGAATCAACCCGGCATCGCCCAGGGCGATCTCGGCGATTCGTGGGTGACGGGCTCGCCGGTGGCGGAGGAGATCGGGCGCTTCCTGCCGATTACGCTGGAGCTGATTACCTACAGCCTGTTGATCGCCTTCCTGATAGCGGTCCCGCTTGCCATGGTGAGCGCGAACAGACCGGGCGGCATGGGCGACAAGGTGACGTTCGTGTGGGGATTGTTCGCCGGCTCCCAACCAGAGTTCTGGTGGGGGCTGATGTTCGTGTTCTTCTTTTTCTTCAAGTCGTGGGAATGGTTCGGCTGGTCGATGGCGCCGGCGCCTCTGGGGCGGCTCAACCCGCTGATGTCGGAACCCGAAGTCATTACCGGGTTTATTGTGCTCGATTCGCTTCTGCGCGGTGAATTCAAGGCTTTCGTCGATTCCGCCTGGCATCTGATGCTGCCGGTCGGCACGCTGGTGTTCGTCGTTTCCGGGCCAATCATCAAGATGGTGCGCCAGAACATGGTGCGGGTTCTGCGCTCGGACTACATTTTGTATGCCCGCAGTTGCGGGCTCCCGAGTCGCCGGGTCGGAATGTACGCATTGCGAGCGGCGCTCGCCCCGGCGATGACGCTGATCGGTATTTTCTATGGCTTCCTTCTGGGCGGCGCGGTCCCGATCGAATTGATTTTTTCCCTCGGCGGACTCGGTGAATATTCGATCCGCTCGATCCTCAGTTTCGACTATCCGGCCATCCAGGGGACGGTGCTCATCATTGCGGTGGTGTCGCTGCTGATTTATCTCACCATCGACATTCTGCACGCTTTCCTCGACCCGCGAATCACCTATTAGGCGCGACCCATGACCAGCGACCCAACCGGCACCGGAACGCCCAAAGATCTGGATCAACACCTCGAACCGCATATGGTGGTGGACGTCACCAAGAAGCGGCGTCAGCTAGACCTGTTCAAGAAATTCCGCGAGGAAAAATTATTCGCTTTCGGCATCATCGTCGTGACGACGTCGGTCTTTTTGGCATTTTTCGGGCCCGTAATCGCGCCCTTCGATCCGACCTATGCGACCGGCGATGTGTCGTTTCCTCCGCCGTCGCTCTCGGAGTGGCCCAAACTGTTGTGGCAGGTCACGTTCAGCGATCTCGAAAACCCGCCGCACTGGTTTGGCACTGATTCGTCCGGGCTCGATATTTTCTCGCGCACGATCGCCGCACCGCGTACCGACATGACGATCGCGCTGCTGGCGGCGCTGGTGTCATTGGTAGTGGGTACCGTATTGGGATTACTGGCCGGGTTTTACAAGAACTGGGCGACGGAAGTCCTGATGCGCATATCCGACCTGATGCAGGCATTCCCGGTCTTTATCACGGCGATGATTCTGGTTGCGCTGGCGGGCCGCAATACCTTCAACATTATTCTGGCGCTCGGATTTGTTTACACACCGATTTTCGTACGTTTGACGCGCGCCGAGGTGCTCGGCCAAAAGACCCGCGGCTATGTCGAGGCGGCGCGGGCGGTCGGAAATCGCCAGTGGACGGTGGCGTTCCGCCATGTGCTGCCCAATTCCGTGGTGCCGTCGCTGATCCAGACCTCGACCACGATCGGTTTTGCGATCCTGCTGACGTCGGCGCTCAGTTTTGTCGGTGCCGGCGTGCGCCCGCCAACCCCGGAATGGGGACTGATGATCGCCCTGGGATCGCAGCAAGTCATTCTCGGCGAGTGGTGGCAGTCGGTGTTCCCGGGCATCGCGATCTCGCTCACCGTGTTCGGATTTGCGACCGTGGGCCATGGTCTGGAAGAAGAATACCGCTAAGGCGCGCTGCGTCCCCGGCAACAGGAACCATTAATGTCCATCGACGAACAGACCGCGGCCGCATCCAGTACCGCAAAACCGATCATCGAGACGCGCGGCATAAAGGTCGTGTTCCCGCGCCCCGATGCACCCCCTGTCACCGTAATCAAAGAACTTTCGATAGCGATCCGCGAGGGGGAATTCGTCGGTATCATGGGCGAACCTGGCTGCGGCAAATCGATAGCGGCAATGGCGTTGCTGGGCTTGGTTCGGCCGCCGGGGCGAATCGATGCCGGCCAGATCGAATTCCTCGGCCGCGACCTGACGACGATGGACGAAGAGGAATTGGAGGCCATCCGCGGCAAGGACATCGGCATGATCGTCCAGAACCCGCGCTATTCCTTGCATCCGATGATGCGGGTCGGCACCCAGATTGCCAACGTCTATCGCGCCCACAACGACGTCACCAGAAGAGAAGCTTGGGAACATGCCGTCGATATGCTGCGTATGGTCGGCATCAACGATCCCGAGCGCCGGGTCAAGGCTTATGCCCACGAGCTGTCGAGCGGCATGGCTCAGCGCGTGCTGATCGCAATTGCGTTGTCGTCGCAGCCGAAACTGCTGATCGCCGACGAACCGACCTCGGGCCTGGATGTAACCATTCAGGCGCAGTTTCTCGACGAGATGTGGGAAACGGTGCAGAAAACGCGCTCGGCCGTCCTGCTGGTGACACAGGACCTTGGTATCGTCGCCAATTATTGCGATCGCGTGTTGATCATGCACGATGGCGCCATCGTCGAAGAAGCCGAAGTGCATGAATTCTTCCACTCGCCCAAGCACGAGTATTCGACTTCGATTCTCAGGTTGCAGCGCGAAGCGCAAGAAGGCGGTAAGAACATCGCCACCGTTCACGCTGGCGAGCCCTTGCTCAAGATCGAAGGCCTTACCAAACATTTCCCGATTCGCGCCTCGAGGTCGAAGGTTCATGCCATCGAGGACGTGAGCTTCGAAATCCAACCCGGCGAATGTCTCGGTCTGGTTGGCGAAAGCGGTTCGGGCAAGACCACCGTCGGGCGTTGCCTGCTGCGGTTGGAAGAGCCGACCAGGGGCGAAATTCTGTTTCACGGCCAGAACCTCGCCACGGTCAACCTCGAAGCGTTCCGCAAAGAACGTTCGAGGATGCAGATCGTATTCCAGGACCCGCTCGATTCGCTCAATCCACGCTGGACCGTGCGGCAGGTCTTGCGCGAACCGCTCGACCTGCACTCCGAAATGACCTTGAGCCAGAAGGCCGACCGTATGCGCGAGTTATTGGATCTCGTCGGGTTGGAACACGAAGTGGTCCACGCGCTGCCGCGCGAAATGAGTGCCGGACGCCAGCAGCGCGTGTCGATCGCCCGCGCCATTGCCTCCAACCCCGATTTCATCGTGCTTGACGAACCCACCTCGGCCCTGACTCCGGAAACCACCGCCGAAATCATCCAGCTTCTGATCGACCTTTCCAACAAGCTGAAGATTTCTTACCTGTTCATTTCGCACGACCTCACCACCGTCAAGTACATCTGCCACCGGGTTGTGGTGATGTATCTCGGCGAAATCGTCGAAGTGGGCACAAAAGAACAGGTGTTCGAAACCCCGCGCCACCCCTATGCCAAGGCGCTGCTGGCCTCGCATCTGTTCCCGGATGTCGCCGAGCGGCGTGTCGACCGCGAGGTACGCGAGACCCTGAAGGGCGAGATCCCGAGCCCGATCACCGAAAATCTACCCAAGGGCTGCTATCTCTTTGGGCGTTGCGCCTCGCAGGTCGAAAAGTGCCGCGCCATGGTGCAAACGCTGAGCAAACTTGAAGACGGGCGGATGGTGCGGTGCTGGCGCGTGAGCGAAGGGGAACTCATCGACTAGGACGCAAGTCGGTCACAGGTATCGTTGTCGGGGCGAGTTGCGGCATGACCGAGACATACGATTACATCGTCGTCGGCGCCGGGTCGGCGGGCTGCGTGCTTGCCAACCGGTTGTCCGAGGACCGGGGCAACCGCGTGCTTCTGCTCGAAGCGGGCGGGCGTGACCTCAACCCCCTGATTCACATCCCGCTTTTGTGCGGGGTCCTGTATCCCACCCGGATGAGTAACTGGTACTACCATTCCGAACCCGACCCCAATCTCGGCGGGCGCGAGATCTACATTCCGCGCGGCAAGACTCTGGGCGGCTCGTCTTCGATCAACGGCATGGTCTATATCCGCGGCCACGCGCGCGATTACGACATCTGGCGCCAGTTCGGCTGCACGGGTTGGTCCTACGACGAGGTGCTGCCCTACTTCCGCCGCTCGGAGAACAATCCCGAACTGGCGGATGCCTTCCACGGCCAGGGCGGCGAGATGGATGTGCGCCGCGGCCCGACCAAGAATCCGCTCTACGATGCCTTCATCACAGCGGGCACAGCCGCCGGCTACCCGGTGACCGACGATTTCAACGGCGCCCAACAGGAAGGGTTCGGGCGCTACGACTTTACGATTCACAAGGGCCGGCGGGTTTCGACTGCGCGTGCCTTCCTGCACCCGGTGCGCAGCCGGCCCAATCTCGACGTCGAAATTCGCGCCCACGCGCGGCGCATTTTGTTCGACGGAAAACGGGCCACCGGCCTCGAATACATGCAGGGCGGCGAGCGCGTCATTGCCCACGCCAGCCGCGAGGTGATCGTTGCGGCCGGCACCATCAACACCCCGGCGTTGTTGCAGGTGTCGGGAATCGGCGATCCGGCGCACCTTCGCGATCTTGGCGTTAACGTGGTGTCGGATCTGCCGGGCGTCGGCAAGAACCTGCAAGACCACGTCACCGTCTATGTCCAGCACGAATGCACCCAGCCGATCACCGTCCGTTCCATGTTCCGGCCGCAGACGGCGGTATGGGCGCTGGTTCAGGCGGTGTTGTTTGGGACCGGTCCAGCCGCGTCATTTCCGCTCGAGGCCGGCGGGTTCATCAAGACCCGTCCCGATCTCGAATTGCCCGACGTCCAGTTCCATTTCCTGCCCGGCCTCGGCCCCGACAAGGGCGGCAAGAAGATGCACGGGTTCTTTTCCAACATTTGCTGCCTTCGCCCCGACAGCCGCGGTGAGGTCCGGGCGCGCTCCACCGACCCGTTCGAGGCGCCTGCGATTCACACCAATTTCCTGTCGCAAGAAAGCGATGTTCGCACCATCCGGGAAGGGGTCAAGATTGTTCGCAAGGTGTTCTCGCAGTCCGCGTTTGACGCCTTGCGCGGCGCCGAGCTTTCGCCGGGTCCCGAGCGCAAGACCGACGATGATCTCGATGTCTGGATCCGTGAAACCGCCGAGACCATCTTTCATGCGGTCGGCACCTGCAAAATGGGCGTGGACAAGCTTGCCGTTGTCGATCCCGAACTAAAGGTGCGCGGCGTCGAGGGACTCCGGGTCGCCGATGCCTCGATCATGCCGTCTCTGGTCGGCGGCAACACCAACGCCCCTGCCATCATGATCGGTGAAAAAGCGGCGGACATGATTCTCGGCCGCGCGCCGCTTGGCCCGGCGGCCTGAGGCGGCGCTTGAGGCCGAGGCGGTTCCGGCCTATGACGAAGGCAGGAACAGAATTGAAATTCCGGGAGGGGAACGAGATGACGACTCTGATTGTGCTGTTCAATCTGCGCGAAGCCCAGAACGAGAGCGACTACGAAAAATGGGCCCAAGAGGTCGATATCCCGATCGCCGGCGCCTTGAATGCCGTCGAAAAGTTCAACGTCTACCGAGCCGAGAGCGTCTTCGGGTCCGACGACAAACCGCCCTACCGCTATATCGAAATCATCGACATATCGAGTGCCGAGGCGCTCGGCAAAGATGTCGGCGACAGTGCGGCCATGGCCGACGTTGCCACCAAGTTTCGGGAATTCGCCGATAACCCCACCTTCATGGTGACCGAGCGGTTCGGTTGAACCATGACTGCGCGGCATGAAGGACGAGTCGCCGTCGTCACCGGCGGCGCCAACGGCATCGGGCGCGGCTGCGTCGAGCGGCTTGTGGCCGACGGCGCGCGTGTAACGATCGCCGACATCGACCTCGACGCCGCCAAGGCGCTCGAGTCCGAACTCGGCGCCGCGGTGCGCGCAATATCCTGCGACGTCACCGACGAGGAGGCGGTCGAGGCGATGGTGGCAGAAACCGTCGGCCACTTCGGGCGTCTCGATTTCATGGTCAACAACGCGGGCTTTGCGATATGGCGGCCGCTGGTGGAGACCAGCGCTGAAACCTGGCGCCGCATGATGGATGTGAACGTGACCGGCATCTTCCTTTCCATGAAGGCGGGCGCCAAACGTCTGATCGAACAGGGCGAGGGCGGAGTCATCGTCAATGCGTCCTCAGGCGGCGGCCGTCACGGGGTTGCGAACGTGGGGCACTACTGCGCCACCAAGGCGGCTATCATCATGATGAGCCAGGCGGCGGCCGGCGAATTCGCCCGTCACAAGATTCGCGTCAACTGCTATACGCCGGGCCACATCGAAACGCCGATGATGGAGACGCTTTTGACGCAAATCGGCGAGCGCGAAGGCATGACCCGGGATCAGGCCTATGACATGCTTGAAAAGACCGTGCCGTGGGGCCAGTGGGGCAAACCGGAAGACGTTGCCAACGCCGTCTCGTGGCTGTTTACGGACGAGGCCGAATACATTACCGGCCAGTGCATCGCCATGAACGGTGGTGAACTGCCGTGGTAGGGGGGACGCTAAATGTATGATTTGTCAGGAAAAGTTGCTCTGGTGACGGGGGCAGGCCGGCACAAGGGCCTGGGCGAGGCGATGGCGAAACGTCTCGCCGCCGAGGGCGCGAGCGTCGTTGTCACCGATATCGGGACGGCCAAGGGTGAGCAGTTCGCCGCTACCCACGTCGGCCTTTCTGACGAGATGAACCAGATCGTCGCAGAGATCGAAGCCGGTGGCGGGACCGCTGCCGCCGCCGTGTGCGATGTCCGCGACGAGGACCAGATCGCGGGCGCGGTCGAAACCGCGGTCGAAAAATTCGGCCGTCTCGACATCATGGTCAACAACGCCGGCATCGGCTACCTGATGACCGATATTCTGAACCTGGAACAAGAAGACTGGGACGCGGTGCTGGACGTAAACCTGCGCGGCGTCTTTTTCGGAATCAAACACGCGGCCAAACAGATGATCGCGCAAGGAACCGGCGGCCGCATCATCAATATCGCAAGCCAAGCCGCCAAACACGGGTTTGCCGGCGCCGCTGCCTACGTCTCATCCAAGCACGGTTTGGTCGGCCTGACGCGCACCGCAGCGCTCGAATTTGCGGTCCAGAAAATCACCGTGAATTCGATCTGCCCGAACCATGTCACCACCGGGTTGGGGGACTGGCAGAACAAGCATTTCAGTGCCGTTCGCGCCCAGACCGAAGACGAATATCTCGATGCGATGAAAAGCCGGATCCCGCTTGGCCGCGTCGGTCTTGCCTCAGACATTGCCAACATGTGCGCGTTTCTGTGTTCCGGGCAGGCCGACTACATCACCGGCCAGAACTTCGACGTCTCGGGCGGCGAGGAAATGCACTAGGGGCCAATCGTGACAACAAGCGAAGCGCAAGCGCTGATCCGGTCGTTGCGGGAAAACCGTCCGCCGCTTGATGCGACATTCGAACAGATGCGGGCCGGGTCGGACGCGCGCGGCGACGGCCCGCTCGCCGAAGGGGTAAGCGTCACGGCGGGGTCGGCGGGCCCTATTCCGGGTGAGTGGCATGACGCGTCTGCCGGCAGCGGCGCGCCCGTCGTACTTTATTTTCATGGCGGCGGGTATGTTGTCGGGTCGCCCATAAGCCACCGTCCGATGGGATCCCGCATTGCGCGCGCGGCGCAGGCGCGTCTGTTCATGGCCGACTACCGGCTCGCGCCCGAGCATCCCTTTCCGGCCGCCGCCGATGACGGGTTTGCCGCCTATCGGGCGCTTCTCGACGCCGGGATCGATTCTTCCCGCCTGGCGGTGGGCGGCGGTTCCGCGGGCGGCGGACTTGCGTTGGCGGCGCTGGTCGAGGCGCACGAAGCTGCATTGCCGATGCCGGCGGCGTGTTTCCTGATTTCGCCCTGGGCCGACCTCACGCTCACAACCCCAACGCTCGACCGGAACGAAGCGAGCGATCCCACCGCTTTTCGGGCGCGCCTTCAGCCGATGGCCGATTGCTATCTCAATGGCGCCGACCCCCGCCACCCCAGGGCCTCACCGTTGTTTGCGAATTTCACCGGCCTCCCGCCGCTTCTGATTCAGGTCGGCAGCATCGAAACCCTGCTCGGCGATTCTGAAACGCTCCATGCGCGGGCCGAAGCGGCGCGGGTTGACTCGACCCTCGAAGTCTGGCCCGACATGGTTCATGTCTGGCATCACTATGCCGACCACCTGACCGAGGCCGACGCCGCCGCCGAGCGAATCGGCGAATTTCTGTCGACCCACTGGCGCGCTCAAGCCGCTGCAACCTGAGGAGTCGCCCGTGCCGCGTACCGCCATGACCTGGCCCAACAACGAAAAGATTGCGCTCAGTATCGTCGTCAACGTCGAGGAAGGCGCCGAGGCCTCGATCAAGGACGGCGATCGCGGCATGGAGCCGGTGGACGAACTCGGCGTGTTCGTCAAAAAGCCGATCCGCAACTATGGCAATGAGTCGAACTACCAGTACGGCATCAACGCGGGCGCCCCACGGGTAATGCGGCTGCTGGAAAACTACGATGTCCGCGCGACCTGGACCGCGGCGGCCCTCGCGCTGGAACGCGCGCCCGAGATCGGCGCCTTCATCCGCGACCACGGCCACGAGGCGTGTTCCCACGGGTATCGCTGGATTCACCATTTCCGCATGGACGAAGACGAGGAACGCGATTTCATCCGCAAGGCCGTCGAGTCGATCGAGCGCACCACCGGCACGCGCCCCTACGGCTGGCTGTCGCGATACCTGCTCACTGACAACACCCGCCGCCTGCTGGCCGAGGAAGGCTTTCGCTATCACATGGACGATTATTCAGACGACGTGCCGTTCTGGGACGTGGTCGAGGGGCACCCCATTGTCATCGTTCCCTATGCGGTCGATTCCAACGACATGAAATTCTGGACCGATCCGGCGCTGACGCCCGACCAGTGGCTCAGATACGCCTGCGACACCTTCGACTGGCTCTATGCCGAAGGTGAGGCCGGCAACCCCAAGATCATGTCTCTGGGTGTTCACCTGCGAATCATCGGCCGGCCCGGGCGCATCGGCGCATTCGAGGGATTCCTCAAGCATGCCACCGCCAAATCCGGCGTCTGGATCGCGACCCGGCTTGAGATCGCCGACCATTTTGCGGCGCAGGTTCCGGCACCGGAATAGCTGCAAGGCCGCCCGCCTCGAAGGCCACGAAGGCGATCCGTATTGCCGGCGCCCCGTGCAGGCGCACATCGTCGCGCCACCGCCCTGGTTCGCCTGTCGCGCCTCAGAGCCAATGCGCGTTGGTTGCCTTGAACAGGACGACAACACCGGTTCTCCGGCGCAGGGCAATGCCTGCGGCTTCCGCGAATACAGCGATGCGACCTCGGTGCTCCCGGATGCCGCAGAGCGCCGCGATACCCGAATTCGTGCCGGCCCCGCCGCCGGTCAGCCGCGCGGCCGCGGTGGTTCGGGGTCCCTTCGGTTATCGGCGCGCCTCAGTAGTTGCGGCCCCCCGTGTAGGGCCGGTCGGCGTATTTCATCAAATGAGGGGGCAAAACGGGTTCGTACTCTGGGTCCCAGGTAAACGTCCCCTTGTCGATAAAAGTCGTTGTCAGTGGCCCGCCGACGCAACGGAACAGGACCACGGCGCCCAAGGGCGACCCCATCGGCCCGTGTTCCAGACCGGGCGGGCGCCAGAAATACGCACCCGCCTTGCGCTCGCCCTTGCCGCCGATCATCGAGCCTGCAATCACGTAGGCTTCCTCGACGACGGGATGGATTTCGACATTGCCACCCTGCCAAAAGGCACGCACACCGAGAATCCAGGTGCGCTCACCGGTATCGGGGTCCTCGCGGAAAAGCTGATAGCCCGTGCCTGTCGAGTTGAACTCAGGCGACGATTCGTGCTTTTCGGTGTTGCCCCAGGCCTTGTCAGGGGCGCTGTGGTACTCGATCAGGCGCGTGCGGTCGTAGCCCTCGGGCCCGCCTGAGCCGGCGACCGCGACGGGAGTCCTGGAAAAGAAGGTCAAAACGACGGCACCATCGGTGCTGAAGGTGCGACGGCGCGGGAAGCCCGCCGGTAGAAACGCGTAGGTGTTTTTTTCGTAGTGAACGTCGTTGATGGTGAGGGCGCCGTCGAGAACGAAGAACTCCTCGGTGGCGCGCAGATGTTCGACGCTGGTGCGCGACCATCCGGGCGGGTAGTGGACGAGAAGGCTGCAAGAGCCATCGTCCTTATCGATGCTGAGGATTTTCTTGAAGACGTCCGGCCGCGCGCCGCCGGCAATCCCTTTGCGCCATGGCAACCATTGGGACTGGATATATTCAATGTGTGGACGGGCCATCTCGGTCGTACCCTTCTGCACCGCAGAGGCGACAAGGGGCGGTGCGTTTCTCCCTCAAAGGAATGGCAATTGCCAGCGGCCAAACCAAAAAAAGTTTGATTTCCGCGCGATAGCAAGATCCCGGTTCACGCCTGCGGAACGTCGACACGTCAACCGGTGTCTCTAATCGCGGGCCGCAAATCGCCTTTCACAAGGCAGAAATCATACAGGAGGTTGGTGTATCCATCCAACACGATGTGCGCCTCTAGGTTCCGCCGACGTCAAACGGCCGCTCAGGGTCGCATTCCGCTTGCCATTGCGCGTAAGGGGGGTGAGCCCGGCCCCGTCCCTTCCGGTATCAGCTGCCGCCGCTGCAGGCCGGTGGCCTGGAGACTCCTAACCCGTCGTCATGTCACCGCACAACGTCGCATCCGCCTGTGGCCCCTCAACGTTCATGGTGAGGCCGTCGCGCCCGCATTTGTTCGCGCGGCTGCGGCATATTGGCGCCTCCCGTTGAAGACCACGGGGCCAATGCGCTAGTGTCCACATCCCGCAATCACACTCGGGAGGACACCATGGTTGTCGGCGTCAAAGAGGTCGCCCCCCACCGCTACCGCGAATCCTTCGGACGCTATTTTGAAGAATTTCAGATCGGCGACGTTTACGAGCACCGTCCCGGCCGCACCATTACCGAGACGGACAACACCTGGTTCACGCTGCTGACGATGAACACGCATCCCGTGCATTTCGACGCCGAATACGCGAAGTCGAGTGAATTCGGCCAGCGCCTCGTTTGCAGTCCCCTGACTCTGGCGATTCTGGTCGGCCAGAGCGTCAACGATGTCAGCGGCAAAGCCGTCACCAATCTCGGGTGGGGCGACATCAAGATTCCTTTTCCGTTGTTCATCGGCGATACGCTCTATGGGGAATCCGAGGTGATCTCCAAACGCGAGTCGAAGTCGCGGCCGACACAGGGTATCGTGACGGTCAAGATGATCGGCACGAACCAGAACGGCAAGGTTGTCATGAGCTTCGAGCGCAATGTTCTGATCGCGAAGCGCGGTCACGCCGCGGACGACAAAGCCGAAAACTACTAGCGGTCACGCCGCGAATGACAAATCCGGCCTGTACCAATCGAATGCCGACTTCGGTGGGCGCACTGCCGAGAGGGAGATGAAGAAGATGAGCGTATCAGGCGTCGAGACCGAAACGGGGGCGATGTCTCCCGAAGAAGAGACCCAGATCATCGACTCGATCAACAAGTGGCTCGAGCGTGACGTCCGCCCGCACGTCAAGATGTTCGACCACGCCGACGAATATCCCCACGAGATCGTCGAGCAGATGAAGGAACTCGGGTTGTTCGGTGCCCTCATCGACCCGGAATACGGCGGCCTCGGCCTGTCGACCTCCACCTACGCCAAGATCGTCGAAGTCATTGCCAGCGTATGGATGGCGCTGGGCGGTGTTTTCAACTCCCACCTTATCGTCGCGGTCCTGGTTCAGCGCTTTGGCACAGAAGACCAAAAACGGGAATTTCTGCCGCGATTTGCCTCGGGCGAATGGCGGAGTGGCATCGGCCTGACCGAGCCCGACGCCGGCACCGACCTCCAGGGTATCCGCACGCGCGCGCGCCGCGAGGGCGATCACTACATTGTCAACGGCACCAAGACATGGATCACCAACAGCATCGAGGGCAATTGCCTCGGTATTCTGGTCAAGACCGATCCCGATGCCGATCCGCGCCACAAGGGTATGTCGTTCCTGTTGGCGGAAAAGGGCGAGGGCTTCACTGTCAGCCGCCGTCTCGAAAAGCTCGGCTACAAGTCGATCGATTCAGGCGAACTCGTGTTCGAGGACTACAAGGTCCCGGCAGACCGGTTGATCGGCGGTGTGGAAGGCCAGGGGTTTTATCAGGTTGCCGGCGGCATGGAGATCGGCCGCATCAATGTGGCTTCCCGCGGCGTTGGCATTGCCGCCGCCGCCCTCAAAGACTCGATCGCCTACGCCCAGGTGCGCCAGACCTTCGGCAAACCGATCTGCCAGCATCAGGCGATTCAACTCAAACTCGCCGACATGGCGACCCGGGTCGAGGCGGCTCGCGCCCTGGTCGTCAATGCGGCGCGCGCCTATGACGCCGGCCTGCGTTGCGACATGGAGGCCGGCATGGCGAAGCTGTTCGCCTCGGAAGCGGCGGTCGAGAATTCTCTGGAGGCGATGCGCATTCATGGCGGCTACGGTTATTCCAAAGAGTTCGATATCGAACGCTACTACCGGGACGCGCCCTTGATGTGCATCGGTGAAGGCACCAATGAGATCCAGCGCATCATCATTTCGAAACAGCTTGTGGCCAGGAATCCGGTTTGAACCGTCCCCTCGAAGGTGTCCGCATTGTCGCGGTCGAGCATTATGGTGCCGGACCGTTCGGCACCATGTACCTCGCTGATCTCGGCGCCGATGTCATCAAGATCGAAAACCCCAAAGCGGGCGGCGACATGTCGCGCCACGTTGCGCCGTTCCTGCTGGGCGAAGCCGACAGCGAGTTCTTCCAGACCCTGAACCGCAACAAACGCTCGCTCACCCTCGACCTCAAGGCTGAGTCGGGGCAGACGATTCTTCGGCGCCTGATCGAATCCGCCGACGGGCTCATCAACAACCTGCGCGGCGATCAACCGGGCAAGCTCGGCCTCACCTACGAGGCCCTTAAGGACGCCAATCCCCGCATCGTCTGCGCCCATCTCTCGGCCTACGGCCGCGAGGGCAGCCGCGCGACCTGGCCCGGCTACGACTATCTCATGCAGGGCGAGGCCGGTTTCATGGCGCTCACCGGCGAGCCCGATGGGCCACCCACGCGCATGGGGCTTTCCATCGTCGACTGGATGACCGGCATCACCACAATGCTGGGTATGGTATCGGCGATTCTCGCCGCCGGACGCAGCGGCCAAGGTGCCGACATCGATGTCTGCCTGTTCGACACGGCGCTCCATCAGATGTCCTACCCGGCGACCTGGTACCTCAATGAAGGTTTCGTCACCGAACGGGTGCCGCGTTCGGGCCATCCCTCGCTGGTGCCGAGCCAGCTCTACACCGCCAAGGACGGCTGGGTCTATATCATGGGCCTCACCGATAAATTTTGGCGAAACCTGCTCGACGGCGTTGGCCGTCCCGACATCGGCGACAATCCCGAATTCGCAGATTTCTCGGCGCGCCTCAAAAACCGCGATCGCCTGACTGAAACCCTGGATCCGGTATTCGCCGAGAAGACCGTGGCCGAATGGATGGATATCTTCGGAGGCCGCATTCCGGTGGGGCCCGTTTATGACCTGGCCGCCGCCCTCGATAGCCCCTATCTGGCAGAGCGCGAGATGATCCAGACCGTATCGCACCCGGCGCGCGGCGATTTCCGTCTCCTTGCCAATCCGATCAAGATCGACGGCGAACGCATGCCGGGCGAGGCGGCGCCGCAACTCGGCGCCGATACCGACGCAATCCTCCGCGAACTCGGAATCGCACAGTCCGAAATCGATTCGCTGCGCGCCGACGGCGTCATCTGACACTCCGCATTCACAGTCTGAAAGGTCCAGGCGATGAAACTGGAAGGCATTCGTGTAATCGATCTGTCACTGTTCCTACCCGGACCGGCGGCGACGCAGATGATGGCCGATCACGGCGCCGAGGTAATCAAGATCGAGAACCCCAAGGGTGGCGAACCGGGCCGCTATATTGGCTACAAACAAGGCGGCGAAACGGTATTCTTCCGCAACACCCAGCGCGGCAGAAAAAGCCTGACGCTCAATCTCAAGACCGACGAAGGCAAGGCGATTCTCTACAAGCTCGTGGAAACGGCCGATGTGTTTGTCGAATCCTTCCGGCCGGGGGTGATGGCGCGCCTCGGCACCGATTACGAGACCCTGCGCAAGATCAACCCGCGCCTGGTCTACTGCTCGATCGCGGCGTTCGGGCAAACCGGCCCGATGCGCGATCAGCCGGCGCACGACACGGCAACGGCGGCGCTGTCGGGGGTTTCCTCGATCACCAGCTCGCACGGCGGCGGACCGGCGATTGTCGGGATCGCCTCGGCCGACATGCTGGCCTCGCACCTCGCGTTCGGCGGCATCGTGATGGCGCTGTTGCGGGCTCAGAAGACCGGCGAAGGCGATTTCATCGATATCGGCATGCACGACTCGCTGATGAACGCGCAACCCAACCTCACCGGGTGCGTGTTCGCCGAAAACCGCGCGCCCAAGCTCGACGAGGAACGCTCGCTCGGCGGCAACGCCATGCTTAACATTTATGAAACCAGCGATGGGAAGCACATTGCGATCGGCGGTGCCGAGGCAAAATTCACCAAGAACTTGTTCGAGGGCCTCGGCCGGCCAGAATTCATCGAGCCCGTTATCGGCGAGCCGGGCCCCGGCCACTGGCCCGCGCAGGAATTCCTGCGCGCCGAATTCAAGACCAGGACACGCGCCGAATGGGTGGAGTGGTTTGCGGGCCGCGACATCTGCTTCGCACCCGTGCTCGACCTGAAAGAGGCGTGGGATCACCCGCAGGTGGGGGCCCGCGAGGCGCGGTTGAAGGACGGGCAAGGCAACGACCACATGGGGATCCCGATCAAATTTACGAACGAGCCCGGCCGCGTCGACTTCGCCCTGCCGGGTCTTGGCGAACATTCCGACGAAGTCCTGAAGGCCGCCGGTTATTCCGAGGTTGACATCGAAGGGTTCCGGGAAAAGGGGGCGATCTAGAACGGTATCCGGTCAGGTGGTATCGCTTTCGGCGATCGCTGAACGGACAATCCTGCCAGGGCCCGCAACAATACCGCTTGCGTTGCGCCCCGGATGTAGCCGCTGCGCCGAACGGCCCTAGACCATGTCCCCCCAGAGCTCCGTCAGGACGTAGTCCCGCTCACGGAGATCCCAGCGCGCTTTGATCAGCTGCCGGTCTTCGCCCGCAACCCAGAGTCCAAGCGGCGGCCAGTCCGTGTTCGACGGCAACAGATCATAGTGGCGCGTCTGAAAGGTGCCTGCCGGGACCGTGATCGTCTCTTCTCCCTCGTAACGAAAGGCCTTGTCGGTGAGGCCGATCATCGGCCCCGACCCGCCGTGCGGAAGCGGTGAGGAGTCCGCGGCGCCGTGGATATGTTGCACCTGGCCCGGCTTCACATCGCTGAGCGCTGCCGTTTGCCAGCCGTCGCAGACGAGCGGATGGGGCACGAATACGGGCGGCCGCCGGGCTACGGAAACGGTCTGTGAAACCCGGCCGGCATCCGCGGTGAAGGTCTCGCATTCGATGGCGTGATCGGTAAAGAGAAACCAGCCCGAACCCTGAAAGGCGTCGTTGACCGACAGGCGCACGAAACAATCCAGTGGCCGCCAGTCGCCATCGACCGTGTAGGTCGTGTCCCGCACAATCTCTTCGCCCTCGAGTTCGCACAACGCCCGGACCGTGCGTTGATCTCGATGGACGCTGATCGTGAACCATTCGCGCCCAACTTCGTTTCCGTTGTCGTGGATATGCCGGATGATCCCACCGTAGCGCCGATGCTCCATGAATTACCCTTTGCGGCAGGCGTGGTTGCTGGTCACGTTAGCTGCTGGATGGCGATCCAACAATGGGCCGCAGGCCACCAGAAACCGTTGCACGGGCAAGCGGGAGCATTCTGCGGCGTGCCGGGCTGCGAATCGGAGTTTGTTCTGCCGGGCCTCGGCGAACATTCCGACGAGGTCTTGAAGGCCACCGGCTATTCCGAGGCCGACATCGAGGTTTTCGGAAGTAGGGGGCTATTTGGGCGCAGGGGTCACAACGCCGGAATGCCCGGTGCGGTTTCGAGCGCGAAGACGCCCGTCCGGCGCGGGTCGTCGGCGATTTCGATCTCGCGTTTGTAGGGCGTGAATCCGGAGCACCTGTAGAAACCGAGTGCCGCCGGGTGATCCAGCGTGCAGGTGCGGACCCAAAGCCGCGCCGGTTGGTGGGCCCAGGCCGTTTCCAGCACCGCATTCATCAGGAACCGCCCCGCCCCCCGGCCGATGGCTTTGCCGAGGAGCCCGAAATAGACCAGCTCGACGTCGGGAAACCTGCGGCGGTCGAGTTCGGCGAAGCCGATGTCGCGCCCGCCCTGGCGGAGGGCGAGTATATCGACCGCCGGATCGGACAGGATCGCCGACAACGCCGCGTCGTTCATTTGCAGGTGGCTGAACCACAGCCAGTCGCTGCCCACCGCCCGGTAGAGATCGCGGTACCAGTCGAGCGCCGGCTTCTCGACCCCGCGAATCTCAAGATCGGTCCGCAGCGACGGCCGAGGTGGCGGAGCCGCGCGCATGTCGAGATAGGTCACCACCGAGGCGATTTTGCCGGCGGGCACCGCAACATACTGCGGCGCGCCGGGCTGCGATTCGGGATCTGTCCTGCCGGTCATGCCGTTGATCGATCGTCGGGCACAGGATTGCGGCTCCCGCCTCCCTAACCCTTCAACGCCTTCGCTGCCGCTTCCAGTTCGGCCCGGAACGCGGGCGCGGCGATTTGGATCAGCGCCTCGGCGCGGGCCCGCACGCCGGTGCCACGCAGATCCGCAATCCCATGTTCGGTGACCACAAAGTCGATGTCGGCGCGGGCGCAACTGACCGCCGTGCCGGTCGCAAAGTTCGGCACGATGCGCGAGGTCTTGCCGTCCGATGTGGCCGAAATCAGGGCAAGCACCGCGCGTCCGCCGCGCGACCGGTGCGCGCCGCGCATGAAATCGACCAGCCCGCCCGCTGAACTTACCTGGCGGCCGCCGATCATTTCCGCGTTGGCCTGGCCCAGCAGATCGATTTCGATCGATGAGTTGATCGCCACCAGATTTTCGATTTCGCTCAGCACGCCCGCGTCGTGGGTGTGGGTCACGGGCCGGAAGGTGATGTCGGACGACTGGCTGACGAAATCATAGAATCCGCGCGAACCCACCGCGACTCCGGTGGTGACGGGCGGGCGGGCTTTGGAGCGCTTGGCGAAGGCTCCGCTTGCGAGCAGTCCGGTCAAGGGATCGCAGATCATGCCGGCGTGGAGGCGCAGGTCTTTGCGGTCGGTCAGGGGGCCCAATACCGCCGCCTGAATCTTGCCCAAACCGATCTCGATCGTGTCGCCGTCGCCGATCAGGCTGGCCACGTTGCGCCCCAGGTCGAGCAGCGGTTCGGACAACCGGCCGAGATCGTATTCGATAAGCGCCGCAGCTTCCTCGACGATGTAGTCGAGGCGCGCGGTCTCGATGGTGGGCCCGTCCGCCATCGCCGGCATCTCCGGGTTTACGTGGGCGACGATGGCCTTGGCGTTATCGAGGACGGCGGGGATGAAATCGGCGGCAATGCCGACGCTGTGGCGGCCTTGCGCGGCGGGCGCCACCTGGATCAGCGCGAGATCGATCTCGACCTCGTTTTGCAGAAACTTCGTGACCGCCGAATAGTGCACCGGCAGGAATTCGACCTTGCCGTCGGCGTAGGACTTGGCGATGTCGGGGGTCAGAAAGAACGCGCGCAACCGGGCCTCGTCGTGAAGCCCCGCGTAGTCGACACGGTTGACGCCCGGGATCAGCACGCCGATGAAGGTGACGCCGCGGGCCGCCTCCGGGTTCGCGATCAGCGCTTCGCGGAACAAAAGCGATTCACCGCCGCAGCCCGGAATCAACACGGTCATGCCAGGGCGCAGCAGGCCGGGCACGTCGGCCACCTGAATGGTTTGGGTCATGGAACGGAAAACCGGTGGATTGATTGTCTTTGCGAACGCCTATGCTAGCATGGGCCCGTCGCCCCCATCCAAACCGGGTGGGGGCGGTCCAATTCCCGATTACGGCGCGCCGGTCATGCGCCCCGGTTCGATCTCCGGGGCGGGACAGCGAAACCGGACCGCCGGACCGATTAGGGGGAAGCCGTGCCGCAGGCACAGCGTCACAAACCCGATACTGCACAGGCCGCAAGCCTGACCGAAGGCCTGATCGCGATTCTGCGACGCCCGGTTACGGCGGCCGACTGCGGGCGCGCATCCCTGCACGTATTGGATTGGGTCGGTTGCGCAGTCCTTGGCGCCGCGGCGCCGCCCGGCGTGGTGATGCAGGACTACGGCGCGCGGCAACCGGCGGGACCGTGCGCGGCGATCGCGGTCGGCGAGGTGCGCGCGGAAACAGCGGCGTTCGTCAACGGAAGCTACGGCAACGTCCTTGAAATGGACGACATTCACCGGACCTCGATTCTCCACCCGGGGCCGGTGGTAATCCCTGCCGCGCTCGCCTGCGCTCAGGCCGAAGGGGTGGCGGCGCACGAATTCCTCGAGGCGATGGTGCGCGGCTACGACGCGGTGATCCGCATCGGCGCCTCGGTCGGCCTCGGCCATTACAAACAGTTTCACAACACCGCCACCTGCGGGCCGTTCGGCGCGGCCGCGGCGGCAGGACTGGTGCTCGGCCTCGACGACGGGCGCCTTGCGGATGCGCTCGGCAATGCCGGGACGACCGCAGGCGGGCTGTGGCAGGTGCGCCACGAAGACGCGATGTCGAAGCAGCTTCACACCGCACGGGCGGCACAATCGGGGCTGGTGGCGGCGATGCTGGCCGCCAAGGGCTTCACCGGCCCGCGTTTCATTCTCGAAGGGCCGCAGGGGTTTTACGCGGGCCTCTGCCCCGACCCGAATCCGGAGATCGTGCTGGCGGAGCCGGCAGCGCCCTGGAAGATGTACGACACCTCGTTCAAGCCCTGGGCCGCGTGCCGCCACGCCCACCCGGTGATCGACGCAGGCCTCGTGCTTCGCGATCAGGTCGAAGTGGGCGAAATCGAGTCTCTGAGCGTGCGCACCTATGCCGATGCGGTCGCTTTCTGCGACCGGACACATCCCGGAACCGTCGTCGAATCCAAGTTCAGCCATCAGCATGCGGTTGCCGTGGTGTTGTTGGACGGTCCGCCGAACCTAAGTTCCTTCGAGCCCGAGACCTTCAACCGGGCCGACATTGCGCACTTGCGCGAGCGCGTAACCGTGGCAACGGCGGAGCCCTTCGATTCCGCCTACCCCGAACACTACGGGGCGGAGGTGGAGGCAACTCTCAAGGACGGGCGGACGGTCCGGGCCGCCGTTACCGATGCCCTCGGCGATCCCGCCAATCCGGTTGACGAAGCCCGTGTCGTCGCCAAGGCGCGCGAGCTGATGTCCGCGGCCGGGTTCGTGACAGAGCGCATCGACGGTATTGTCTCGGCGTGTGCGCGGCTGGCAACCGGCGGCACGCTCGACGGCCTCACCCAGCATCTTTCCTGACGCGGCATCCCCACATCTTTCCTAACGCGGTATTTCCAAAAAAATCCTTTTCTGACGCGGTATCCAATGACCAACCCGGTTGAGATTCTCGCTGCCCACGTGGTGGAAACCCGATACGACGACCTGCCCGCCGAAGCGGTGCGTGCCACCAGGACTTTCATTCTCGATTCAATTGGCGTCGGCGTCGCCGGATCAAACGGGCCATTCGTGCGCGAATTGCTCGACACCGTTTCGGGTTGGGGAACCGGCACCGACTCGCGCGCCTTCGTGCACGGGACTCGGTTTCCGGCTGCCAGTGCGGCCATCGTCAACGCCTACATGATTCATTGCCTCGAATACGACTGCGTCAACGAGGACGCGGTGATTCACCCGATGGCGACGATTTTGGGTGCAGTTACCGCCGAAGCCGATCGCCAGGGCGGCGTTTCCGGCAAGGACATGATGCTTGCCGTGGCGCTGGGCGTCGATTCTTCGTGCGTGCTCGGGGTGTCCTCGAACGCGGGGCTCCGGTTCTTCCGGCCCTCGACCGCAGGTGCGTTCGGCGCCACGGCGGCCGTGGCGAAACTGCGCGGCTTCGATACGGCGCAACTGGTCAATGCCTTCGGCGCCACCTACGGGCAGATTTCCGGCACGCTCCAGCCTCACAAGGAAGGATCGCCCGTTCTCGGCATGCAGATCGGATTCTGCGCCCGCGGCGCGGTGGCGGCCTGCGACCTCGCCGAACACGGCCTGATCGGGCCACACGGGGTTTTCGATGGCCAGTATGGCTACTTCAATCTCTACGAGGGTGAGGGCGCGTGCGATTGGGAGCCGGTGTTCGCCACTCTCGGCAAGACCTGGCAGATCGCGCGCGTCTCGCACAAACCGTTTCCGTCGGGACGGCTGACCCATGGTGTGGTGGACGGGATCAAACAGGTGCGCGACGTCCACGGCCTCGATCCCGAGCACATCGAGAAAATCGTCGCCAGCGTGCCGCCCCTGGCTTACCGGCTGGTGGGACGGCCCGACATACCCGATCCGGCGCCCAACTACGCCAAGCTCTGCATCCCGTTCGTGGCCGCGACCATGGTTCTTGAGGGCACCGTCGATGTCCCCCACTTCGAGCCCGGCTGGTTAAAGAACCCGGCCGTGCACGCGCTGGCGGCGCGGGTCGAATACATCCAGGACGACAACCCCGATCTCAACCGGCTTGCGCCGCAGCGTCTCGATATCTATCTCAAGGACGGCACCCACCACCGCGTCGACATACCGGAAATCTTCGGCCATCCTGAAAACCCGCTTAGCCGTGAGCAAAACGTCGACAAGTTCATGCGCAACTGGACCTTCGGCGCGCAGCCCCTCGATACCGCCAAGGGAATACAGATGGTCGAGCTGATCGAGACCCTGGAGGACGTGGACGATGTTTCCCGCCTCGTGTCGCTGACCATCCAGTAGCGCCGTCCGTACCCCAACCGCTGGCATTCAAAATTTCATGACGTATCCCGACTATTTTCAATCGTTCGATGCCGCCGCGATGCTGAAAGACTATCCGCCGGGGCCGGTGTTTCTCGACACCTTCCGCGCCCTCAGCCGCGACGAGTTGCGCGCGCGCCAGGAAAACCGATTCCAAAAAGTCGTGGCGCGGGGCTGGGAGATTTCCTTCTACCGGCGCCTGTGGTCGGAACAGGGACTCGAACCCGGCGACATCAAAGGGCTCAACGATATCGGCAAGCTGCCGCGCTATTCGAAATCCGACCTGATGGCCAGCATCGATTTGCACCCGCCGTTCGGCGATTTTCACGGGATGGACACCTACCCGCCCGAGAAGCGCCCGCCGGTCGTGTTCCACACTACGTCCGGCACCACCGGCGCGCCGCAAGTGCTGTTTTACGACGCCAGGTCCCGCGAGCTACAGAACCTCTTTCTCAGCCGCGCTTTTCACGTGATGGGTCTCAAACCTGAAGACGTGGTTCATTCGGTTTATGGCCACGGCATGATCAACGGTGGCCATTACGTGCGCGAGGCATTCGTGCATTACTCGAATTCGATCTTTCTCTCGGCCGGCACCGGAAACGAGACCCGGTCCGTGGCCCAGGTCGAACTGATGCGCCGCTTCGGCGTATCGGTGATCGTGGGTTTTTCCGATTACATCAAGAAGCTCGCGCAGGTCGCCGGCGAACAGGGCTTGAAACCGGACCACGATTTCTCGATCCGCATGATCATCGCCCACCTCGGGCGCGAACCGCGTGAGGCGATCGGCGGGCCGTGGGGGGCGGAACATGTGTACGACTGGTATGGCGTCGGCGATACCGGAATCATCGCCTTCGAGGGCCCGGACCTCGATGGTATGCACGTCCAGGAGGACGGGCATGTCCTCGAGATCCTCGACGACGAAACCGGCGTGCCCGTACCCGATGGCGAGGACGGCAACATGGTCGATACCGTGTTGTTCAAAGACGATATCTTCCCGGTGATTCGGTTCGACACCAAGGACGTATCGGGGTTCCTGCCGGGGTCGTCCTCGCTCGGCCTCAACCTGCGCCGCATCAAAGGATTCCTCGGGCGCAGCGACAACATGGTCAAACTGCGGGGTATCAACCTTTACCCGATTGCCATCGGTGCAGCGGCGGTCGCGCATCCGGCGGCGACCGGCGAATACGTCTGTCGCGCCGAACGTGACGCGACCGGCCGCGAGGAACTTGTCGTCGTGGTCGAGGTCGAAGATCCGGCAAACCAGTCCGTACACGACAGTTTGGCGGCGCAACTCAAACAGCTGTTCGGGATCCAGATACTGGTCGAACTTGCCGCCAAGGGGGCGACCGCGGCGTTGACCGAAGTCGACAGGCGCCAAAAGGCGATTCGCCTGATCGACAACCGGAAAACCTGACATGACCGTTCCGGTGTGGGACGACGCCGGCGCTCTCGGGGCGGCGATGGCAGCGGGTGCGTTTTCGGCGCGCGAACTGACTGAAAGCTGCCTTGCGCGGATCGCAACCCATAATCCCGCCGTCAACGCCTTCACTCATGTCCACGCGGAGCAGGCGCGGGCGCAGGCGGACGAGTCTGACCGGCGGCGGGCGCAGGGCGGCACGCGCGGCCCGCTCGACGGGATCCCGGTTGCGGTCAAGGACAACATCGCGGTCGCGGGAATGCCGTTCACCGCCGGCATGGCGGCGCGGCGCGACACGATCGCCGGCGAGGATGCGGTTTGTGCTGCGAAACTGCGTCAGGCCGGGTGCGTGTTCCTCGGCACCCTCAACATGGAAGAGGCGGCGCTCGGCGCCACCACCGACAACCCGCACTACGGCGCCACCCACAACCCGCACCGCCACGATTACAGCCCGGCGGGATCGAGCGGCGGCTCGGGCGCCGCGGTGGCATCGGGCCTGTGCGCGGGGGCGCTCGGCACCGATACGCTGGGTTCGGTGCGCTTGCCGGCGGCCTATTGCGGGGTGGCGGGACTCAAACCGGGACCGGGGCGGGTTTCGCCGCGCGGGCTGGTGCCCTTGAGTTTCCGCTTCGATCACGTCGGACCGTTGGCGCGGTCGGTGCGCGACCTCGGCCTCTTTCTCGATGCGCTCGCAGGGTTCGATCCCGAGTGGGCGGACTCGCGCGCGACACCACAAGCCGGGTTCGACCCCGGCGATTCGCCCGGCATCGGCGGCATGACGCTTGGCGTGCTCGACGGATTTGCCGGTATCGCGGTCGACGCCGATGTTGAGGTAGCGTTTTCCTCAGCGCTCGATATTCTCATAGCCCGTGGCGCCGGCCTGCGGACCGTTACTCTGGGCGGGATCGAAGTCGGCCAGATGCGCCGCGCCGGGCTTTTGATCACCGTGGTCGAAGGTGCATTCGTTCACGCCGGCCGGTTGAAAGACAACGGATCGCTGTCGCCGCAAGCCGCCTCGATGCTGGAATTCGGGCGCTCGGTGGCGTCGGCCAAACTGATCGAGACCGAGCGCCGCATCGATACACTGCGGGTGGTGCTGCGTCAGGCATTCGAGGGGCTCGATGCCATCGTGACACCGGCTGCGCCGCAGGCAGCGTTTGCGTTTTCCGAGGGCGCGCCCGACAACCAGGCCGACTTCACCGCACTTGCGAATCTATATGGTGCGCCCGCCGTCAGCGTGCCGATGGGAATGACGCCCGATCGCCTGCCGCTTGGCCTTCAGGTGTTGACGCCGGCCGGGGAAGACGCGCGCGCGCTTCGTATCGCGCGAGCCTTCGAGCGCGAAGCCGGCCTCGACATGCGGCCCGAAGCGCTGCTCTGATCACG
Organism: uncultured Alphaproteobacteria bacterium; assembly: GCA_964611585.1. Classification (GTDB taxonomy): domain Bacteria; phylum Pseudomonadota; class Alphaproteobacteria; order SHVP01; family SHVP01; genus CAZTAK01. The sequence goes on along the minus strand of CAZTAK010000007.1, from coordinate 38,619 downwards.
AATCGCGGAAATCGGGTTTGCGTTTTTCGATGAAGGCGCGCGTTCCCTCGCGGTAATCCGCACCCTGAAATGCGGCATCAAAGACGGCGCGGGTCTCGAGGGTGTCTTCGCTGGCCCCGTCCAGAATCATACGGACGATTCGTTTGGAATGACGCACGCTAAACGGCGACGCGGCGGCGATTTCCTGCGCCAGCGCCATGGTTTCGGCTTCGATGGTTTCGGCCGCGATCAGGCGGTCGATCAGGCCGATGGCGAGCGCCTCGTCGGCCTCCACCAGCCGGCCGGTGAACAGCATCTCCCGTGCCCGCGACGCGCCGACCGCGTCGATCAGCAGCTTGGTGTCTTCGAGGCTGTAGATCAAGCCGAGCTTTGCCGGCGGAACGCCGAACCGCGCCGAGGTGTCGGCAATGCGTAAGTCGCAGGCGAGCGCGATACCGCAGCCGCCGCCCACGCACGGCCCCTGAATCATCGCGATCATCGGCTTGGGAAACCGCGAAAGTTTGCGTGCCGCCCGGCGCACGGTCTCGTTGTAGTCGTGCGAGGTTTCCGGATCGCCGTGAATCTTGCCGAATTCCTTGATATCCGCGCCCGAAGCAAAGGCCCGCGCATCGACGCCCCGGACGATGCCGACGCGGATTTCTTCGTCTTGTTCGATCTGGTCCAGAAGACGCGGCAGCGTCTGCCACATTTCGAGATCAAGCGCGTTGCGCCGGGCCGGTTTGTTGAGAACGATTGCCGCCACCGGCGGCGATGTGTCGAGGTAGATCGAGGGCTGGGTCATGGCAGGTCTTTCGCGGCGGCGAGGACCCAATTGACTCACACGCCCACGCGCTTTGCAACCGGGCAAGCACCTACCAGCGTTGGCCAAGGTTTCAGGGGGGAAATCATGACGCAATCCGCGGCGACTTTTGCCCGTCTCGATAAAACGACGGCGTGGCTCTCGATAACGCGGCGTGGCCCTCGGCGCGGCGGGCAATCTCTCTTTCTAGTCGAACAGGGCGTCGATCTCGTCCTGCGCGGTCTTCTTGTCGGTGTTCGGCATGTCGGCATCGCGACTGATTTCGGCGAGCGCGCCGTCGGTTGCGGCAGCGGCAAGGGGTGCGGTTTCCGGTGACGCCGCGGCAGGCGGCGCGTTTTTCGCTACTGGCACGGTTTCGGCTTCGGGCGCGGCTTCGGCTTCGGGCGCGGTTTCAGCTTCGGTTTCGGGCACGGCTTCGGGTGCGGGCGCGGCTTCGGGCTCGGGTGCGGCTTCGGGCTCGGCCGCGGCTTCGGCTTCGGTTGGCGCAGCGGCGGCGGGCTCAGCGGGCGCCGGTTCGTCTTGCCCGGTAGAGGTGGGGTCGAACATGGCGTCGACGTAGTCCTGGCTGACCCCTTCGCCTTCAAGCGCCGGGCCGTTCAGCAGGGCCGCGTCCGTGTCGCCGCTTTCGCGCTCGTCGGACGGGGCCACGGCATCTTTCACCTCGTTGCCCCACGCGCTCAGCATCATGCCGATCCGCTCTTCGATATAGGTCAACGTGTCGATCACCTTGGTCACGCGCTGGCCGGTGATATCCTGGAACGAACATGCCTCGAAAATGCGCATGCAGGCGTCGTTGACGTTGACCTGACATTTCTCGATGTCGGTGACGTCGGCGGACATGATCTCTTCGGCCGACTCCATGATCGTGTTGGTCGCCTCTTCAGTTGCTTTGACGACCGCGTCAAGTTCCTTGCCCGCGCGCGGAATTCTGTCGGCGCGAATTTCATTGAGCTGAGCGTCGGCGACGTCACTGCGCAGCGACGCGATGCGGTCGCTCACAACCTGGAATTCGCGGTAGATCGAGGTATCGATGGCGTTGAAATAGCTCTCCATCGTGGTAATCAGAACCTCGGTAATGGAGGCGATGTCGGTCATGGAGATGCGGCGGTCTTTGTCGGTGCGCATCACATCGACGAGTTCACCGATCTTGCCGGAAAGCGCCTGTCTGTCCATGGCCATGCCTTTTGTCCGGAATTCCTCCGGTCCGCGCCGGTCGATCCGCCGCGAGCCGCGAAAAACCTAGCGGGGGGCTTTGAAGAAATCGTTAAGGATAACCCGGGTCGCGGTTGTCTGGGCCCGCGTCCGGGGCCTATAGTGCCGCGGACCGCACTTGTAGCATTCCATTAACCCATTGATAATATGACTAAAAAGACGATACCGACCGGCTTCACCTTCGAACAGCTCAGTCTCGGCCAGGCGGCCGAAGCAAAACACGAGGTTAGCGACGAGACGATCCGGCGGTTCGCCGAAGTGTCGGGCGATAACAATCCGATCCACCTCGACGCGGACTATGCCGCCACCACCCGATTCGGAAAGCGCATCGCCCACGGCATGCTGGCGGCAAGCTATATCTCGGCCATGATCGGCACGACGCTGCCCGGGCCAGGCGCGATCTATATGGGCCAGACCCTTAAGTTCCGGGCGCCGGTCCGGATCGGCGACAGCGTGACGGTGCGGGTCGAGGTCACGGCGCTGAATGCGGAAAAGAAACGGGTCACCCTTGCTACCGTCTGCCGCGTCGGCGATACCGTCGTGGTCGAGGGCGAAGCCCTGATCATGGTTCCATCCGGGGCGTGATCGCGGCTCCCTTCGTGCCCGGCGCGCTGCCCGACGACCCCGCCTCAGGATCCAACCGAATGCGTCTCTTCCGCGATCTTCGCGAATTGCCGGCCGAATTAAGTGGCGGCGTCGTCGCGATCGGTAATTTCGACGGCGTCCATCGCGGCCATCAGGCGGTAATTGCGGCGGCGCGGGCGGTGGCGGCCGCCGCCGGGTGCGTCTGCGGCGTGCTGACTTTCGAGCCGCACCCGCGCAATCATTTCCGGCCCGGCGATGCGCCCTTCCGGCTGACGCCGCTAGCGGAGAAAGTGAAGGTGCTGGAAAAACTCGGTGTCGATTTCGTGTCGGCAATTCCGTTCGATGGCGCGCTGGCCGACACGCCGGCCGAAAGGTTCGTGCATGGCGTCCTGCTAGACGCCCTGGGCGCGCGCCACATCATCATCGGGTATGACTTCGTCTTCGGCAAAGGCCGCAAGGGCGATGCCGCACTGTTGCGGGCGAAATCGCAACAGAACGGATTCGGCCTGACGGTGGTCGAACCGGCGGCGACCGGGTCGGGCGTGGTCTATTCCGCCAGCGCCGTACGCGATGCTCTGCGTGAGGGCCGCGTCGCCGACGCCACCGACCTGCTGGGGCGGCCGTGGATGATTTCAGGCCCGGTGCAAAAGGGCGAATCGCGGGGCGCCGCCCTCGGGTTTCCGACCGCCAATCTCGATCTCGGCGAGCATCTGGTGCCGGCACTGGGGGTCTATGCGGTGCGCGCGTGCCTCGAGGGCGAAACCGAAAGCCGTGGCGCGGTGGCCAACCTGGGCCGGCGGCCTACCTTCGGCGGCGACGGCATCGTGTTGGAAGTCCATATTCTGGACTTTTCGGGCGATCTTTACGGCCGCACGCTGGAGGCCGAGTTGATTGCGTATCTGCGGCCAGAAACCAAATTCGACGGCCTCGAATCCCTCAAGGCGCAAATCGCCAAGGATTGCGAGGATGCGCAAGAGGTGCTGGCGGCCAGATAGGGTCCACCCACAACGCTCGACACGCCCAAAACGCACTGTTACAAAGCGCGATTATGCATGCATCGCCCCGGATTCAGCCGCAGATTAACGGACGAATTAGGTGCCCGGCCCGTTCCTAGGGCCGGGGTCCGACTTGCCGTCATTTCCGCTGAACCCGCGAGACTCTTGAGCCATGCCTGCCGATTACCGGTCCACCGTCCTTCTGCCCAAAACCGAATTTGCGATGCGCGCCGGCTTGCCCAAGCGCGAGCCCGACATGCTCGCCCGTTGGCGCGAGATGCGCCTGTTCGAGCGGTTGCGCGCCGACGCCAAAGGGCGAGAAAAATTCATCCTTCACGACGGGCCGCCCTATGCCAACGGGCACCTTCACATCGGCACCGCACTCAACAAGATTCTCAAGGACGTGGTCAACCGCTCGCAGCAAATGATGGGGCGCGACGCCAACTATGTTCCCGGCTGGGACTGCCACGGCCTGCCGATCGAATGGCAGGTGGAACAGCGCTACCGCGAGGCCGGCAAGGACAAAGACGAGGTGCCGATCATCCAGTTCAGGCACGAATGCCGCGAATTCGCCGACAAATGGATCGATATCCAGCGCGAGGAATTCCGCCGCCTCGGCGTCGAAGGCGACTGGGATAATCCCTACACCACGATGGCCTTCGAGGCCGAAGCCCAGATCGTGCGCGAAATCTGCAAGTTCCTGATGAACGGCGGGCTCTACAAGGGCTCGAAGCCGGTGATGTGGTCGGTGGTCGAAAGAACCGCGCTCGCCGAGGCCGAAGTCGAATACCACGACCACAAATCGCCTTCGGTGTACGTGCGTTTTCCGGTGAAGACGGCGCCGGAAGGGCGGAAGTACCTTGAAGGCGCCTCGGTGCTGATCTGGACGACGACGCCGTGGACGCTGCCCGGCAACCGCGCCATTGCCTACGGGGCATCGCACGAATATGCCGTCTACAATGTGAACGATGTGGCTGAAGGCAGCCATGCCAGGCCGGGCGACCGCATCGTGCTTGCGACAGAACTTGCCACTCAGGTTCAGGCGGTTGCGAAAATTGAAGAATGGTCGAAAGGAGAAACCTTCCCCGGCGAGGGCCTCGACAAAGTCGTCTGTCGCCACCCGCTGCATGAGCGTGACGAATATTATCAATTCGACGTACCGCTGTTCGAAGCGGATTTCGTCGCCATGGATCAGGGGTCGGGGTTCGTGCACATAGCGCCCGGCCACGGCGCCGACGATTACGACCTCGGCAGCCGCAATGGAATTGAAGTGCCGCAGACGGTTTCGGGCGAAGGCCGTTATTTCGATCATGTGGGGCTATTCGCGGGGTGCACGATCCTCGATTCCGAAGGCCGCGAAGGCGATGCCAACGCGACCGTCACCCAAGCGATCGCCGAGGCGGGCGCGCTTTTGGCGCGACAGACCATCGTTCACGCCTACCCCCATTCGTGGCGGTCCAAGGCGCCGGTGATCTTTCGCAACACGCCGCAGTGGTTCGTCAGCATGAGCACGAATGATCTGCGCCAAAAGGCGCTCAAGGCCATCGACGAGGTGACCTGGGTCCCGTCGCAAGGCCGCAACCGCATCTATTCGATGATCGAGGACCGGCCCGAATGGGTGGTCTCGCGCCAGCGCGCCTGGGGCGTGCCGATCACGGTGTTCGTCAACCGCGATACCGACGAGCCGTTGCGCGACGAATCCGTCAACGAACGCATTATCGCCGCCGTTGCCTCGGAAGGTGCCGACGCCTGGTTTGCCGACGATGGCGCACGTTTCCTGGGGCCCGACTACGATGTCGCGGAGTACGAAAAAGTCGATGACATTGTCGATGTCTGGTTCGATTCAGGCTCTACCCACAGTTTCGTACTGGAAGAGCGCGACGACCTGCAATGGCCGGCTTCGCTCTACCTCGAGGGTTCCGACCAGCACCGCGGCTGGTTTCATTCCTCGTTGCTGGAATCCTGCGGTACCCGCGGCCGCGCGCCCTACGAGGCCGTCCTGACCCACGGCTTTGTCATGGACGAAGAAGGCCGCAAGATGTCGAAATCCCTCGGCAACGTGATCAGCCCGAAGGACGTGGTCGACGCGCACGGCGCCGACGTTCTGAGGCTGTGGGTGGTCAATTCGGATTTCACCGAAGACCTTCGTATCGGCGACGACATCCTCAAACACAGCGTTGACGGCTACCGCAAAATCCGCAACTGCCTGCGATTCCTGCTCGGCAACCTCGATGGGTTCGAGGATTCGGAACGGGTGGATGCGGCGACGATGCCCGAACTCGAACAGTGGGTTCTGCACCGGCTGTGGGAGATCGACCATGCCGTGCGCGAAGGCAGCGAGAGATTCGATTTCCACGGCTTGTTTGTGGCGCTTTACAACTTCTGCATTGTCGATCTGTCGGCGTTCTATTTCGACATCCGCAAGGATTCGCTCTACTGCGACCGTAGGGATTCCGATGTCCGGCGGGCGGCACGCACCGTGCTGGACGTGCTCTTCGATGCCCTCACGGCGTGGCTTGCCCCGATCCTGTGCTTCACCGCCGAAGAGGCGTGGTTGAACCGCTATCCCGGACCCGATTCAAGCATCCATTTGCAGCAGTTTCCCGATTTTCCCGATACGTGGCGTGACGACGCGCTGGCCAAGAAATGGGCCGCGATCCGCGGCGTCCGGCGCGTGGTCACCGGCGCTCTTGAAATCGAGCGCCGCGAAAAACGAATCGGTTCCAGCCTTCAGGCCCACCCCAAGGTCTACGCTGGTGCCGACGACCTGGCCGCCTTTGCCGGCGCCGACGTTGCCGACATATTCATCACCTCGGCCGCGGAGCTGATCGAAGGACCGGCGCCCGAGGGCGTCTTCACGCTCGACGACGTCGACGGCGTCGGCGTCGTCCCAGGGCTGGCGGCGGGCCACAAGTGCGCGCGCTGCTGGAAGGTCCTGCCCGAGGTTACGAACGGCGACGGCAACGACATTTGCGGCCGTTGCGCCGATGCCGTCGCCGCTGTGTCGAGGCCCGCTGCATGACGCTTCGGGCCGGGTTGATCGCCGCAATTGCGGTGGTTGGCGCCGACCGGATTGTGAAGTGGTGGATGATCGGCGTGGTTGAGGATCGCGGCGGCATTGTAATCACCCCGTTCTTCAATCTGGTGCTGGCCCGCAATACCGGAATCAGCTTCGGTCTTGGTAATGACGGAACGCTGCCCCCGTGGCTGCTGGCGGGCGTGGCGTTCGTGATTGCCGCCGGCCTGGTCTGGTGGCTGGTGCGGGCGCGGACGTTGTGGCTGTCGCTGGCGCTCGGCCTGGTGATCGGCGGAGCGGTCGGGAACGCCATTGACCGGCTGCTGTGGGGCTTTGTCGCCGACTTTTTCGATTTCCACGCTTTGGGGTATCATTGGCCGGCTTTCAACGTCGCCGACATGGCCGTTGTCGGTGGCGTCGGGATGATCCTGCTCGAAGGGATCGCTACCCGGCCGCGACGGCACAAATGAACGGGAACCGCACGCGAATGACTAATACCGCCTCTTTGCCGGCCCGATCCATCGCCCTTCTGGTTGCCGCGGCGCTCGTGCTCGGCGCCTGCTCGGGGTTGCGCCAGACCTTCGGCGGCGGCAAGCAGGCGCCCGATGAATTCACTGTCGTGCGCAAGGCACCCCTGACCCTGCCGCCCGATTTCAACCTGCGCCCGCCGCAGCCAGGCGCCACGCCGTTGCAAACCACGAACACGTCCGAACAGGCGCAAGCGGTCGTTGTGTCGTCCGGCGACACGGCGGCACCTGCGCGTGCGCCGACCGCGGGCGAACAGGCCTTTTTGCGCCAGGCCGGGGTGGTGCGCGGCGAGAGCAACATTCGTCAGGTGCTGCTCAGCGAAACCACTCAGTTGGCCGAACGAGACGAAGGTTTCATCGATCGCCTGATCTTCTGGCGTAACGATGAAGACGGCGATGTTATCAACCCGATCGAAGAATCCCGCCGCGTGCGCGAGCAGCAACTGGCCGGCGAGGCCCGGACGCAATCTCCGGTCCAGCCCGCCGCCGCGCCGACCATCCGCCGCCGCAGCCGTTCGTTGATCGGCAACATCTTTTGAGATCGCGCGCGCCCGCAAAGTGACGGGCTTGTGAACCGGGTGGCGCGCGAAGGACTTGCGCCCGCCCCCACGGCGCCCCTAACTATGGGACTCAGCAGGGCGAAAGCGACGTCAACATGAGAATACCTTCGCGGTTTCACCGGCCCGGCGTTTCCCGCAATAGCGTGCGCTGCGGATTCAATGGCGCTGTGATGGCGACCGTTGCCGCCGCACTTGTCGCAGGCCTTCTTGCGGCCGCACTGCCAGCCCGGGCCGCGGTGTTCAATCCCGACGCGTTCGAACTCGAAAACGGCATGCAGGTGGTGGTGATTTCCGATCATCGTGCGCCGGTCGTGACGCACATGGTGTGGTACCGGGTCGGTTCGGCAGACGAACCCAAGGGCAAATCGGGCATCGCGCATTTCCTTGAACACCTGATGTTCAAGGGCACCGAACGGTTTCCGGCCGGCACCTTCCGCGAAGTGGTGGCGCGCAACGGCGGCCAGGAAAACGCTTTCACCTCGACCGACTACACCGCCTACTTCCAGACCGTCGCCGTCGACCGGCTTGAAATGGTGATGGAACTTGAAGCCGACCGCATGACCGGGTTGACCCTGAATGAACACGAAATGCTCGCCGAACGGGACGTCATTCTCGAAGAACGGCGGTCGCGAGTCGACAACAGCCCTGGTTCATTGCTTTCCGAGCAGATGCGTGCGGCGCAATTCCTGCACTATCCCTACCGCCTGCCGATAATCGGTTGGGAGCACGAAATCCGGACGTTGACAAACAACGACGCGCTCGAGTTTTACCGCACCTACTACGCCCCCAATAACGCCATCCTGATCATTGCCGGTGACGTCACCGCCGATCAGGTACGGCCGCTGGCAGAAAAATACTATGGCGTGATTCCGGCGCGCGAGATTCTACCCCGCGTCCGGCCCGACGAACCGCCCCAGCTGACCGCCCGCCGCATGGAAATGCGCCACCCGCGCGTTCGCGAGCCATCGTGGCGGCGCACCTATCTCGCGCCCAGCTATCTTTGGGGCGAGGCGCGATACGCCCTGCCGCTATCGGTGCTGTCCGAGATAATCGGCGGCGGCACCACCAGCCGGTTTTACCGCCAACTGGTGGTAGACAAGAAAGTCGCGGCCCAGGCCAGCGCCTATTATTCGGGCAGCAATCTGGGCCCGAGCCAGTTCTTCATCGTCAGCGTGCCGGTCAACGGCGGCACTATCGAAGACGTGGAGCGCGAACTGCTGGCGGTTGTCGACGAAGTAGTCGAAAACGGCGTCACCCAGGAGGAATTCGACCGCGCCAAGCGCAGTATGCTGGCGGCCGCCGTTTATGCCCGCGACAGCGTGCAGGGAGCGGCGCGCACGTTCGGCGCGGCGCTGACCATCGGCCGCACGGTCGAAGACGTGGAAAACTGGCCCGACCGACTCCGTGCACTTACGCTCGAACAGGTCAACGAGGCCGCGAAATTCATCTTCGACGATACCCAGTCCGTGACCGCGATTCTGCTGCAAGAGGCGGAGTAGGGCCATGACCGTGCAGGCGATCCTCAGGCCGCGGGCGGCGGCGATTGCGGTTCTCGTTCTACTGGCGGCGGTTCTCGTGGCGCCATCCGCGCGCGCTGCCGTCAAAATCACCGAGGTCGTCAGTCCCGGTGGAATCAACGCCTGGCTGGTGGAGGAGCATTCGATTCCGATGCTGGCGCTCGAAATCACCTTCCTCGGCGGCGCTGCGCTGGACCCTGCGGGCAAGGACGGACTGGCCAATCTCCTTTCCGGCCTTCTCGACGAGGGGGCGGGCGAACTCGACTCGTTTGCCTTTCAGGAGCGCCTCGAAGATCTCGCTATTTCGCTCTTCTTTGAGGCCGGGCGCGACACCGTCAACGGTTCCCTGCGGACGCTGACCGAGAATCGCGACGAGGCGTTTCGCCTGCTGGGCCTGTCGCTGACCCAGCCGCGCTTCGACGACGAACCGGTGGAACGGATCCGCGGCCAGATTCTGACCGGCCTGTCTCGGGCCAAGGAAGATCCCAACCGGATCATCGGCAAGACCTTCTTCCAGGAAGCGTTTTCCGGGCACGCCTATGCGCGTTCCGTGCGCGGAAGCGAAGAAAGCGTATCGGCTGTTGCCGCCGACGATTTGCGCGCGTTCGTCAGGACGCGGTTTGCGCTCGACAATATGATTATCGGCGTGGTCGGCGATATTACCCCCGACGCGCTCGGCCGCCTGCTCGATAGCGCCTTGCTGGCGCTGCCGCAAACCGCGGTGCCCTACGACGTGCCTGAAACGCAGTTCGCCAATACGGGCGAGACCCTGATTGTCCGAAAAGAGATTCCGCAAAGCGTGGTCTTGTGGGGCCTGGCCGGGGTCAAGCGCGACGATCCCGACTATTTCGCGGCCGTGTTGCTCAATCACGTCTTGGGCGGCGGCGGTTTCTCGTCGCGTCTATACGACGAAATCAGGGAAAAGCGCGGGCTCGCGTATTCGGTTTACAGTTCCATTTATCCGATGCAAAAGGCCGGACTGTTTCTCGGCGGCGTCGGCACCGCCAACGAGCGCGTCGCTGAATCGCTCGCCATCGTCCGCGAACAGATTGAGGACATTGCCGAGAATGGCATCACTGCCGAAGAGCTCGAGGCCGCCAAGACTTACGTCACCGGTTCGTTCCCGCTCCGGCTCAACAGCAACACGCGCATCGCGAACACCCTGATCGGGCTCCAGATATTCGACCTCGGCATCGATTATCTCGAACGCCGTAGCGACATCATCCATTTGGTGACGCTGAAAGACGTGCGCCGCATGGCCGAGCGCCTGTTCCGGGCCGACGAAATGCTGACCATCATCGTTGGCGACCCGGTCGGCATCGAAGGCCCCCGCGACATCGAAGCCGAACCCTAGGCCTTGCAGCCGTTCGGCCGTTCGGCCGGCCGGGCGATTGGTCGAGGGCGGGCCCGTCTGATAGGGTGCGCGCGCGTTTCCGCGGTCCGCTGGCAGGTCATGTTATATCGGCAACATCTGAACGGTTGTGGCGAACCGGCCGTCGCCGAGGCCGATATGGATCGGGCCCGGGCGGCGGCGCACGATCTCGCCGCCGGGATCGCCGCGGGCCGGTTGCCGGCTCTGGCGGTTGCCTACGACAATGGCGACCTCGCCGAACTCGAAACCCTTGCAAATTGGATTCGAAGCGCCAACGATGACGTTTTGATCATCGGCACGGGCGGGTCCGGTCTGGGCGCGCGCGCCGCAACAGCGCTCGGCCGCGATGGCGGTCCGCGGCTTCATTTCTGTGACAATCTCGATGCCGAGTCATTGTCGCGGCTGTTCGAGTCGATCGATCCGGCGCGCCTGTTTCTGCTCGCCATTTCCAAGTCTGGCGCCACCGCCGAAGTCATGGCGCAAACGCTGGTGGCGCTCCCGTTGATCGAGGCCGCGACGGAAGGCAAAACCGCCGAACACGCGCTGGTCATCGCCGATCCCGGTCCGCGGCCATTGCGGGCGCTGGCCGGGGTCTGGTCGCTCCCGGTGATCGATCACCCGCCGGATATCGGCGGACGGTTTTCGGTCCTGTCGGCGGTCGGCATGTTGCCGGCACTGGTCGCGGGCCTCGATGCAGCGGCCTTCCGGGCGGGCGCGCGCGCCGTACTGAAAACTCTCACCGTGGACGATTGCGCACCTGCCTTTGCCGCCGCCCGCCTCGCTGCGTTCGCGCACGCGAATCCGAGCGGCGTTCACGCTCTCATGCCCTACGCCGACCGGCTGGGGCCGTTCGCGCTTTGGTTCCGGCAACTGTGGGGCGAAAGCCTCGGTAAGGGCGGGCGCGGCACCACCCCGGTGGCGGCGCTCGGGCCGGTGGACCAACATTCCCAGCTCCAGCTTTGGCTCGACGGGCCCGGCGGAACGTTCCTGAGCGTGATTACCGTTGATGGCGCGCCGGGTCCGAAAATCGACCTCGGTGTGGCGCGTGCGGAGGGCATCGAGGGCCTCGATTACCTTTCGGGCCGCACCCTCGGCGAGGTTGTCGCGGCGAACGCGCGGGCCACCACCGAATCCCTGCGCCGCCGGGGCCGGCCGGTTCGGGTACTGGAAATGGCGGGCCTCGACGAGGCCGCGCTGGGTGCCCTGTTCGCCCACTTCATGGCGGAGACGATCCTGGTCGCGCGCCTGAATGGCACCGATCCCTTCGACCAGCCTGCCGTGGACGAGGGCAAACGGCTGACGCGCGAATATCTGGCCGGGGGCGGCACGGCGTAAGCTATACTGCGGCCATGCCGATCCGCCGCCTTCCCGAAGGCACCGTGAACCGCATCGCCGCGGGCGAGGTGGTCGAACGCCCGGCCAGCGTGGTCAAGGAACTGACCGAAAACGCCATTGATGCGGGCGCGCACCGTGTCGACGTGGAGATCACGGGCGGCGGCCGCGACTTCATCGCCATCGACGACGACGGCACCGGCATGGCGCGCGGCGATCTCGTGCTTTCCATCGAACGCCACGCGACATCGAAGCTGCCGGGCGACGATCTCCTGCATATCGCCCATCTGGGGTTTCGCGGCGAGGCGCTGCCCTCGATCGCCGCCGTCAGCCGACTTTCGATCCAGAGCCGGGCGCGCGGCGCGGACGAAGCCTGGGCGCTCGATGTTGTTGCCGGCACGGTCTCGGGCCCGGCGCCGTCGGCGCAGCCGGCGGGCACGCGGGTCGAGGTGCGCGATCTGTTTTTTGCGACGCCCGCGCGGCTCAAGTTCCTCAAGGCCGAGCGTACCGAAACGACTCACGCGGTCGATGCCGTCAAACGCCTTGCCATGGCGCATCCGGGCATCGCGTTTTCACTGACCGGGTCGGGGCGGCGCCTGTTCAATTATGAGGCACGGAACGACCTTGCGGGCGAGGGGCGGCTGTTGCGCCTTCGCGATGTCATGGGCCGTGGCTTCGGCGAGAACGCGATTCAGGTCTCCGCCGAACGTGACGGCATCGCGCTCACCGGGTTTGCAGGCGTCCCGACCTTCAACCGCGGCAACGCGCAGGCGCAATATCTGTTCGTAAACGGCCGGCCGGTACGCGACCGGCTGCTGGCCGGGGCGGTGCGCGCGGCCTATCAGGATTATCTCGCCCGCGACCGCCATCCGGTGCTGGTGCTTTTCCTTGAGGTGCCGCCCGACCGGGTCGATGTCAACGTCCATCCAGCGAAGGCCGAAGTGCGGTTCCGCGAAGGGGGTCTGGTGCGCGCCCTGATCGTGACCGGACTGCGCGACGCGCTCGCCCGCGCCGGCCACCGGGCCTCAACCTCGGGGGCGGAGGCGGCGCTGGCCGCGTTCCGTCCGGGCGGGGCTGGCGGCGGCGGTTCTGGCGTTTACCGCAGCGGTTATGGGCCGGGTCTCGCCGAGGCGGCGGCGCAGTATCACGCGCCGGCAGGGTTCGAGCCGTCGGCCCGCGGTGGTGACGCATTCGCAGGGGGCGATCCGGGCGGTACGGAGGGCGCGGGCTCTTATCCCCTCGGCGCCGCCATCGGCCAGGTGCACGAGACCTATGTGGTGGCGCAGACGGGCGAGGGCATCGTCATCGTCGATCAGCACGCCGCCCACGAACGGCTGGTGTACGAACGCGTCAAGGCGGCGCTTGCCAACGGCGGCGTCGCCAAACAGGGCCTGTTGATGCCCGAGGTGGTGGAACTCGGCGAGGACGGAGCCCGGCGGCTGGCGGCGCGCGCCGGCGAACTCGCCGATCTTGGTCTGGTGCTGGAACTTTTCGGCCCCGGCGCGGTGATCGTGCGCGAGGTCCCGGCGCTCCTGGGCGACACCGACTTGCAAGGGCTGGTGCGCGATCTTGGCGACGAACTCGCGGAATACGACTCCGCCCTTACGTTGAGGGACCGGCTTGACGCCATTTGCAGCACCATGGCGTGCCACGGCAGCGTTCGCGCCGGGCGGCGGTTGTCGCAATCCGAAATGAACGCGCTGCTGCGGGAAATGGAAGTGACCCCGCACGCCGGCCAGTGCAACCACGGCCGCCCAACCTACGTCGAACTCAAGCTCGCCGACATCGAACGCCTGTTCGGACGGCGCTGACCGCTCCCGGACGTGCCGCTGAATCGGGATCGGCCGCGCGACGCGCTGTCGCGCGCGATATATTCCCGGGCGATGGAATAAACTTCCTCAGCCGATGGCGGTCGCGTGTCTTCTCAACCGGAAAAGCGCAGATAGATTACCTTGGCGGTGCGATAGCGGCGGGTGTCGAGCACCGCGAAGCCCGCGGGCGGGTCGAGATCTTCGGTGCCGCCGATTTCGACGACGCACACTGCTGCGTGCGCGAGCCAGCCGGCTTCCGCCAGGGCGACCAGCGCCGCGCCGGTGAGCCCCGAGCGGTACGGCGCATCGAGAAACACCAGATTGCACGGCCACGGCGCCACGCCCGGGGCGGTGGCGTCCCCGTAGCGGACGGTGATGCGGTCCGATTCGCCCATGCCGTCCGCGTTGCGGTCGATGGCCTTGAGGGATGCAGCGTCGGTATCGAGAAAAATCACATGCTCGGCGCCGCGCGAAAGCGCCTCGAAAGCCATCGCGCCGGTGCCGGCGAAGACGTCGGCCACCTGCAACCCCGTCAGCGCCGCGCCGCCTTCGGCCACCAGCCCGTGAGTAAGCGTGTTGAACACCGCCTCGCGTACGCGCTCGATGGTCGGGCGCACGCCGTCCGCCGGCGGGATCTTGAGGCGCCGCCCCTTGAGGCGTCCGGCAATGATCCGCAGCATTGCGTCAGGCTGCCTTGCCCAGTTGATCGGCGAGCACCTTGGGCGGAACCTCGGCGATCTTGCCGACGGCCAGACTCCCCAATTGAAACGGCCCGTAGGCCACCCGGATCAGGCGCGTCACCTCGAGGCCAAGCGCCCCGAGCACGCGCCGCACTTCGCGGTTCCGGCCTTCGCGCAAGGACAGCGCCAGCCAGGCGTTGGCGCCCTGGCGGCGGTCAAGATTTGCGGCGATAGCCCCGTAGCGGACACCCTCGATCTCGATGCCGCGGGCGAGGCCCGCAAGTCTGGTCTCGTCGATTTCGCCGTGGACCCGTACGCGGTAGCGTCTGAGCCAGCCGCCCGGCCGCTCCAGCCGCCGCGCCAGTTCACCGTCGTTGGTGAGCAGCACCAGCCCTTCGGTATTGAAGTCGAGACGCCCGACCGAAACCACCCGCGGCATGTCATCGGGCAGCGCCTCGAAGATCGTCTTGCGCCCCTGCGGATCGCGATGGGTGGTGATAAGGCCCCTGGGCTTGTGATAGCGCCAGAGCCGCGTGCCGGCCGCCGCCGGGATTGGCTCGCCGTCGACAGTGACGAGATTCTCCGCCGTTACGGTGATAGCGGGTGTTGTCAGGATTTCGCCATCGACGGCGACGCGGCCTGCCGCGATCCAGCGTTCCGCCTCGCGCCGCGAACACAAACCGGCCCGGGCGAGGCGCTTGGCAATGCGTTCAGCGGTTTGCGTGTTCATTTGTGCGCGCGCGCCGCTGCCACGAACGCCGCGAAGATCTTCGCGTCGCCGGGATCGATGTCGTATTCCGGATGCCACTGCACGCCGAGGCAAAACCGGTAGCGCCGCGCCTCGATTCCCTCGATCACCCCGTCGGCGGCGGTGGCGTTGACGGTGACACCCTCGCCGGTTTCGGCGGCGGCCTGGTGGTGGGCGCTGTTGACGGCCATTTCCGCGCTGCCGACGATTTCGTAAAGCAGCGTCCCCGGTGCCAGCGCCACGGTGTGGCCGGGTTCGTCGCGGCTGTTGGGCTGCTCGTGGGCGAGCGCGCCCGGCACCTCGTCGGGAATATGCTGAATGAGCGTTCCGCCGAGGACGACATTCAGCAGTTGCTGGCCGCCGCAAATGCCGAGGACCGGCAGATCGCGCTCAAGCGCGGCCTGCGCCAGCGCCGCTTCGAAGTCGGTGCGCGCGTCCTTGGTCGTGACGGTTTGGTGGCGGCTCGAAGCACCGAACAGGGCCGGATCGACGTCGAAGTTGCCGCCCGATATCACCACGCCGTCAAGGGTTTCGGCATAGGCGACCGCACCGCCGGCCGCATGCGGCAGGACCAGCGCGAGGCCGCCCGTGCGTTCCACCGCTTCGCAGTAGTTCTCGCGCAGCGCATACCAGGGCTTGTTGGAATAGGCACCGGGTTCTTCGCGGTCGGCGGTGATGCCGATGACAGGGGGGCGGGGCATGGCCGCGAGACTAGAGCAGCATCCGATCTGGTGGAATCGCTTTCGGCGATCACTGAACGGATAAAGCTGCTCTAGCTTACTAAAGATTCGAGCAATTTCACCCGAGGAGCTTGACCCCCGCCGGTTCAAGCCCCTCGGATATTGCTCCAGGGCTGCGCCGAGCCCAGCCAACGGGCCGGTTTGCGGCCTTGACGCGCGCGCCCGGCCTTCGCATGGTCGCGGGCGATGGCACAGGACAACCACATGCAGCGCGCACTCGCCGAAGCGCACCTCGCGGCCAGCAAGGGCGAGGTGCCGGTCGGGGCGGTGCTGGTCGAGGGCGAGAGCGGCCGGGTGCTGGCCGCCGCGGGAAACGCGACAGGGGAGACCAGCGATCCCACCGCGCACGCCGAAATGCGCGTGATCCGGGCCGCTGCCGCCAAGGTCGGCTCTGAACGGCTCGAGGGCTGCGATCTCTACGTGACGCTGGAACCCTGCCCGATGTGTGCAGCGGCGATTTCGTTCGCCCGCATCCGCCGGCTCTACTATGGCGCTGCCGATCCCAAGGGCGGTGGCGTCGAGCACGGTCCCCGCATCTTCGCGCAAGCAACCTGCCACCACGCGCCTGAGGTCATCGGCGGCCTCGACGAGGTGCGCGCGGGCGCCCTGTTGCGCGACTTCTTCGCCGCCAGGCGGTAACATT
>CAZTAK010000007.1:0-21982 GCA_964611585.1 uncultured Alphaproteobacteria bacterium | reverse complement strand
TCCGGCACCGCTTTCCCGAAAGGCCCGCGCTATGGTGATCGAATCCACTCCCCGCGTCGACGAGCTGCGCGCGCGCCTGAGCTCGTTCATGGACGAACATGTCTTTCCGGCCGAAACCGCTTACGCCCGCCATCTCACCGAAAACGATCGCTGGTCTGTGCCGCCGATCATGGAAGACCTCAAGGCCAGGGCGCGCGGCGAGGGCCTATGGAACCTGTTCCTCCCCGACGAGGAACTCGCCATCGGGCTCACCAATCTCGAATACGCGCCCTTGTGCGAGGTGATGGGCCGCAGCCCGATCGGACCCGAGGTGTTCAATTGCAATGCGCCCGATACCGGCAACATGGAAGTGTTATGGAAGTACGGCACGGACGCGCAAAAGGAACAATGGCTGGTACCGCTTTTGGCAGGCGAAATCCGCTCCGCCTTCTGCATGACCGAACCTGACGTCGCCTCTTCGGATGCGACCAACGTGCGTTCATCCATCAAACGCGACGGCGACGACTATGTCATCAACGGCCGCAAGTGGTGGATTTCGAATTCCATGCACCCCGACTGCAATATTTACATCTTCATGGGCAAGACGGACGAAAACGCGCCGAAGCACAAACAGCAGTCGCAGATTCTGATGCCTGCCGATACGCCCGGCGTCGAGGTGCTCAGGCCCATGACGCTCTTCGGTTACGACGACGCGCCGCACGGGCACGGGGAAATCATCTTCCGCGACGTGCGCGTGCCTGCGGAGAATTTGATTCTCGGCGAGGGCCGCGGCTTCGAGATCGCGCAGGGCCGCCTCGGGCCGGGAAGGGTGCACCACTGCATGCGTCTGATCGGCGCGGCGGAACGCGCGCTCGAAGCCATGTGCAAGCGCGCCCGCTCGCGCAAGGCGTTCGGCATGGCGCTGGCCGATCATGAATCCTTGCGCTTTGAGATCGCGGCGTGCCGCATGGAGATCGAACAGTCGCGGCTGCTGGTTCTGAAAACCGCCTACATGATGGATCAGGTGGACTCGAAAGAGGCGCGCGCCGAGATCGCCATGATCAAGGTGGTGGTGCCCAACATGGCGCTCGCCGTGCTCGACCGGTCGATGCAGGCGCACGGCGCCGGCGGTTTCTCGGGCGACTTCGGGCTCGCTCACGCCTGGGCCTCGGCGCGGGGCCTGCGCATGGCCGACGGCCCCGACGCGGTCCACAGCGAAACCGTCGCCAAACTGGAACTGCGCAAGTACAGCTGATCCCGAGGCATGAGTATTACAAACCGGCCCGCGGTTGCGGATGATGCGGCCGACATTGCGCGGCTTTTTCTGATTTCGTCGGACGGACTTGCCGAATACATCTGGACGCTCGTCAAAGAGCCGGGCGAGACCGTGCTTGAAGCGGGGACGCGCCGGTATCGGCGCTCAGGCGTTGCGTTCTCGTACCAAAACTGTCTGATCGCAGAGGTGGACGGCCGCCCCGCCGGAATGGCGCACAGCTATCCCATGGTGGTGGACCCGGACGCCGCGCCCGAGTCCGATCCCGTGCTGCGTCCCTACAGCGAGCTCGAAGACGACGGCAGCCTTTATCTCTCGGGTATCGCGGTGAACGAGGATGCGCGCGGCAAAGGGATCGGCTCCCGGCTGATGGTGGCTGTCTTCCAGCGCACCAGCGAACTGGGACTGCCACGGCTCAGCCTGATCTGTTTCGAGCGCAATGAAGGGGCGATGCGCATGGATCGCCGGCTTGGCTTTCGGGAAGCAGCGCGCCGGCCGTTGGTGCCCCACCCCTTGCTTCGCTATCAGGATGGCGATGCCGTGCTGCTGGTGGCGGAGGCGGATTAGGGCCGCACGCGCCCGCCTAACCCCCCACCTTCTCCACCTGGGCCCAGCCGGTGTCGGCGACGGTGCGGGCCATGGCGCCGGTCTGTTTCGCTTCGGCGCTGGCGGCGGTGCCGTCGCGCACGCGCCCCATGATGCCTTGCAGGATCGCCGCCATGCGGAACATGTTGTAGGCCATGTAGTAATCCCAATGGGCGATCTGCGCGCGCCCGGTACGCTCGCAATAGCGGGCGACGTATTCGTCCTCGGTGGGCAGGCCGAGCGCGGCGAGATCGTGGCCCAGCAGTCCCTTGTAGCCCCCCTTCGGCATCCGCCACAGCATGCAGTGATAGGAAAAATCGGCGATTCCGTGGCCGAGCGTCGAGATTTCCCAGTCGATCACCGCCAGCACGCGCGGTTCGCTGGCATGGAAGATCATGTTGTCGAGACGATAGTCGCCATGCACCAGGCAGGTCTCGTCGTCTTCGGGCAGGTTGGCGGGAAGATAGTCGATAAGGCGTTCCATCGATTCGATGGTTTCGGTTTCCGAGGCGCGGTATTGCGCCGACCAGCGTTTGATCTGGCGACCGACGTAGCCGCCCTCGCGGCCGAAATCCGAAAGCCCGACGGCGCGGGTATCGACGCGGTGGAGGCGCGCGATCACGTCGTTCATGGCGTCGTAGATGCGTGCGCGCTCGGCCGGCGCGATACCGGGCAGCGTCACGTCCCAGAAGATGCGGCCCTGCACGTAGTCCATCACATAAAATGGCGTGCCGGCGACGCTCGCGTCTTCGCACAGGAGATACGTTTTCGGCACCGGCACGTCGGTTTGGCCAAGCGCCGTCGTTACCCGGTATTCGCGGTCAACCGCATGAGCCGAGGGGAGCAATTTGCCGGGCGGTTTGCGCCTCAGCACAAACTGCCGCCCGTTCGCATCCGTGAGGCGATAGGTCGGGTTCGATTGGCCGCCCCGGAATTCCTCGATTTCGACGGGCGCGGCAAAGCCCTTGATGTGGGCCGCGAGGTAGAGCCCCAGCCGATCCGCGTCCATGCGGTGGGCCGCGCGCACGGCCATGGTTTCGGAGCGCTCGTTGGCTTCGTTCATGTCAGGGGGATGGGCGGCGTTTTTAGCATCGCCGTTGAGGATAGTCGTGCAACGCCTTGACGCCAACGGCGGAATCAAAAAAAGGCGCGCGGTGACCGCACGCCTGAGTGATGAGAGGTTTGGATCAAGCGGTACTGGTACGTGCGCCGGACCGGTTGAGAGAAACACGCCAAGCCCGTAGCACGTGGCAATATGGTGGTTGCAAGGCCCGTGCCGGTAATGCCCCAGCCGTGCCGGTAATGCCCATCCGGGGCCCGCCCTTTCCGGTCCTGCAACCGGGTCCAGTTTGCCCCCAACGCGTTAAGGCAACGTGAACGGCGCCCGATTTAACGTCCGATCGCCCGGTAACCGATATCGCGGCGGCAGAAGCCGCTCGGCCAGTCGATTTCGTCCACCGCCCGATAAGCGCGCGTTTGCGCGTCGGCGACGTCCGCACCCAACGCCGTCACGCCGAGAACGCGCCCGCCATTGGCGAGAATCTTCCCGCCGTCGCGTTTGGTGCCGGCATGAAAGACGGTCACGTTGTCATCCCCATCGGCGGCGGCGAGATTGCCGATGACGCTGCCCTTGTCATAGGCACCCGGGTACCCGTTGGCAGCCATCACCACGCACAGCGCGGCATCGTCCCGCCAGCGCACGTCAACATGGTCGAGCACACCGTCGGCGGCCGCCAGCAGCAGCGGCAACAAATCGGAATGCAGACGCGCCATCAGGACCTGACATTCAGGATCGCCGAAGCGGACGTTGTATTCGAGAAGTTTGAGGCCCTGGTCCGTCAGCATCAGCCCGGCGTAGAGGACGCCGGTGTAGGGCCGGCCCATGGCGGCGAGCCCCTCGACGGTGGGGCGGATGATGCGTTCCATGATCTCGGCTTCGAGGGTGGGCGTGACCGCGGGCGCGGGCGAGTACGCCCCCATGCCGCCGGTGTTGGGGCCGGTATCGCCGTCGCCGGCGCGCTTGTGGTCCTGGGCCGACCCGAAAGGAAGCACAGCGGTCCCGTCGACGAGCGCGAAGAACGAGGCTTCCTCGCCGGTGAGGTACTCTTCGATGATGACCTGCGAGCCCGCCTCGCCGAACCGGCCGCCGAGAATATCGTCGACCGCGGCGTCGGCCTCTTTGGTGGTTTCGGCGATGATGACGCCCTTGCCGGCGGCGAGCCCGTCGGCCTTGACCACCACCGGCGTGCCCTGCCCGGCAATGTAGTCATGCGCGGGTCCGGCGGCGCTGAAACGCCCGTAGCCGGCGGTGGGGATTCCGTAGGTCGTGCACAGATCCTTGGTGAAGCCCTTGGAGCCCTCGAGGGCAGCGGCGGCGGCCGTCGGGCCAAAGGATTTGATGTCTTCCCGGCGGAGGCGGTCCACCAGCCCCGCCACCAGCGGCGCCTCGGGCCCGACCACGACGAAGTCGATTTCGTGTTTCCGGTAGGCCGCCACCAGCGAATCGAAATCCATCGGATCGATTTCGAGGCAAGCCGCGGTTCCGGCGATGCCGCCATTGCCGGGGGCGCAATAGAGTTTTCGCGTCAGCGGCGATGCCGCCAGCGCCCAGCACAGGGCGTGTTCGCGCCCGCCCGATCCGACCACCAGAATGTTCATGCCCGCCTCGCGTCCGCATCTTGATTGCCCGAAAGACGCCACCTTGTATCATAGGTTCGTGCCCACGCCGTCCGCCGACGAAAGCAAAGACCTTTGACCGAATCCGACACCGATAATTCCGCTTCCGGCAACGCGCCTGAATATTCGGTCTCCGAGCTTGCCTTCGCGCTCAAGCGGACGGTGGAAGATTCATACGGGCAGGTGCGGGTCCGGGGCGAGGTGATCGAGCTCACGCAGGCGCGCTCGGGCCACGTCTATTTCAAGCTCAAGGACGACAAAGCCACCCTCGATTCGATCTGCTGGAAGGGGGTTTACGCACGCCTGCGTTTTCCGCCCGAGGAGGGAACCGAGGTCATCGCCGTCGGCAAGGTGACGACCTATCCGCCGCGCTCCACCTACCAGATCATTATCGAGAGCATCGAACTCGCGGGCGAGGGTGCACTGCTGGCGCGTCTCGAAAAACTGCGCCTCAGCCTCGCCGCCGAGGGTTTGTTCGATGCGGACCGCAAGCAGCGCCTACCCTACCTGCCGAGCGTGATCGGCGTTGTCACCTCGCCGACCGGCGCTGTCTTTCGGGATATTCTTCACCGCCTGCGCGAACGCTTCCCGCGCCAGGTCCTCTTGTGGCCGGTGCCGATGCAGGGGAAGGGCGCGGCGGAAAAAATCGCCGCCGCCATCGAAGGCTTCAATGCACTGGCAGAAGGCGGCCGCGTTCCCCGCCCCGACGTGCTGATCGTCGGCCGCGGCGGCGGCAGTCTCGAAGACCTGTGGGCCTTCAACGAGGAAGTCGTGGTGCGCGCCGCGGCCGCAAGCGAGATTCCCTTGATCTCGGCGGTCGGCCACGAGACCGACACCACGCTGATTGATTTTGCCGCCGACCTGCGCGCGCCGACACCGACGGCGGCAGCCGAATTCGCGGTCCCGGTGCGCGAAGATCTGATCGATCAGATTGCGGGCCAGCGGCGGCGTCTGATGGCGGCACTTTCGCGGCTGATGAGCGAATCGCGGGCGGGATTACGCGCCGCGGCGCGGGGACTGCGCGACCCGCGCGATCTCTTGAATATCGCCCAGCAGCGCTACGACGGCGCCGGCGCACGGTTGGGCCGTACGCTGCGTCACGGCCTCGACCGCAAGGCGCTTCAATTCCGTGAGACGGCAGGCGGGCAGCGGCTCTCGCGTGCGCTTCTGGGCGAAGTCGCGCGCCACCGCGCCGCCTTCGCGGGCGCCTCGGGGCGTCTGCGGCCCGGTCTGGTGACGGCGGGCCTGGTCGAGCGGCGGCGGTGTGTCGCGGATGCAGCGCAGGCGCTCTCGCCTTCCCTGGCGCGGCGGATGGAGACCCGGGTCCGGCGGCTCGAGGCCTCGGCGCGCCTTCTCGGCAGTCTCGGCTACCAAAACGTGCTGGCGCGCGGCTTCGCGCTGGTCCGCGATGGCGCCGGGCAGCCCGTGAAAGAGGCGGCGCGGGCGTCCCCCGGCATGGCGGTTATGATAGAGTTTCACGACGGCAGCGTCGGCGCGCACGTCGATGATGGCGCAACGCCGAAAGATACCTCGCCCGCGGGCTCTGCCCGGCCGAAAGCCGGCGCCAAACCCAGCCCGCGAACACGCAACGGTAGTCAAGGAAAGTTGTTCTGATGCACGGACCGGCGGACGGCGAAGCCAAACTGCGCTACTTCAGCCCCAACTTCGAAGTGGTAAAGCCCGGCACATTCGTGCGCTGCGCGGTCAGCGGCGCGGCGATCCCGCTTCAGGACCTGCGCTACTGGAGCGTCGAGTTGCAAGAGGCCTATGCGAGCGCCAAAATTGCCCAGGCCCGGCTCAAAGAGGCGGCAGGCGGGAGAGAATGACGGTCGTTCCCGAAAATCGCCGTTCGTCCGGCCCGGTTCCCGCTTTTCGCGGCCGCCGGAAGACGCCGGCGTGATGCACGGACCGGCCCACGGCGAGGCCAAACTCCGGTACCACGCCGGCAGTTTCGATGTGATCCGCCCCGGCGCCTTTGTGACGTGCGCCACGACCGGCGAAAAGATTCCCCTCGACGAATTGCGCTACTGGAACCCGGACGTGCAGGAACCCTATTCCAGCGCCGAGATCGCGCTGCGCCGGCACCAGGAACTGCGTGCCGGAGACCGGGACTGAATGCGCGTTCTGGGCCGCATTCTTTGCGCGGCCTTGGTCCTTGGCTTTTGGATCGCGCCCGCGGCCGCCCACGACCCGGCGCCGGTGCCCGGTCCGGCGACGATCGAGGCACCGGGGCTGTCGCTGTCGGGGGTATTCGCCCAAGGGGGTCTGATTCTCGGGCGCACCGAACCGGGCGCCGAGGTCCTGTTCGACGGCGCCGCGATCATGGTTTCGCCCGAGGGCCTGTTCGTGGTCGGCTTCGGGCGCGATCACGGGGACGAATCGGCGCTTGTGGTGCGCTTGTCCGGCGGGCGCGAGATCGCCCGCACGCTCGCCGTGTCGCGGCGCGCGTACGATATCCAGCGCATCAACGGCCTGCCGCCAAAACAGGTGACGCCGCCGCAAGAGCTCCTCGACCGTATCCGCCGCGAAAATGCCCTCATCGGCGTGGCGCGCGCGGTTGCCTCGCCCGAGACCTGGTTCGGCGACGGCTTCGTGTGGCCGGCTCGGGGCCCGATCTCGGGCGTATTCGGCAGCCAGCGGGTTCTGAACGGCGAGCCGCGCCAGCCCCATTTCGGCGTTGACGTTGCCGCCCCGGTGGGAACGCCGGTGACGGCGCCGGCACCGGGCCGGGTGGTGCTGGCGGAAACCGATCTGTTCTATACCGGCGGCACGGTCATCCTCGATCATGGCCACGGCGTGACGTCAGCGTTCCTGCACATGTCGAAGGTGCACGTGGGCGTGGGCGATTTTCTCGAAACCGGCGACCCACTGGGCGAAGTCGGCGCCACCGGGCGGGTCACCGGCGCGCACCTGGATTGGCGCATCAACTGGTTCAAGACCCGGATCGATCCGCAATTGCTGGTTGGCCCGATGGAGGCGGCGGGGAACTGACGGCGGCGCCTGTTGCGGCTATTCGGTCGGTGCGGGGGTCGGCTCGATAATTGCGATAGAATCAGGGAGCGCAAACGGCTTGCTCGGAATGTCGACGCCCTTCGGGACGCCTCCATTCTTGAGGACATCGCCGGAGCAGGCCGATGCCTTGATTTGCCTCATGAAGTTATCTGGGAGAGGCCGATGAATATTCGCTGTGGCTATGTCGATGTCGGCGGCGGCCAGATTCATTACCGGACCTCCGGTGACAAAGGCCCGGCCGTCATCCTGTTGCATCAAACGCCCCTTTCGTCGCGCATGTACGAACGCACGCTGCCGCACCTCGGTGCGCATTGCCGCGCCTTTGCCATCGATACGCCGGGTTACGGCGGATCGAGTCCGCCGCCGGAACCGCCGGCGGTTGAAGATTATGCGGAACCGCTGCTGGCGGCCGTGTCTTCGCTCGGGGTCGATCGATTCGCCGTCGCCGGTTTTGCGACGGGCGCGGCGATTGCCGTCGAAATCGCCCGCCAGGCCGGTGAAAAGACAACCCATGTGGTGCTCTCGGGAACGCCGTTCCTGAGCGAAGAGCGGATGCAAAGTTTCGCGGTTGCTCTCGGCGAACCGGCGGTGCGCCGTGACGGTCAGCATTTCTTGCAAGTCTGGAGCAGCCGGCTCGACAATTACGGCCGCGATAGCGATGTGGACCAGATCCAGATGGCCGCATCGGAGACGTTGCGCGTCTATGACCGGCTGCACTGGGGTCTTCTGGCCGTCGCGCGGTACGATTTTGCCTCTGCCCTCGCGCAGCTTCGTGGGCCGGTGTTATTCCTGACCGCAGAGAACGACAAGCTTGCGCCCGAGAATCGGGCCGCTGCCGCGTTGGTCGATGGCTCGACGGAAACCGTGCGCGAAAACGGCATGCCGCAGCTTTGCTGGACCGAACCGGAGTGGTTCAGCATGCAGGTCAAGGATTTCATCGCCGCCCGCTGATTCAAAGGCAAGGGGCGGAAAGAATCACGGCCCAAGCCCTCAATCATCCGATGATATTCGAACGAATAATCGCCGCTGCCGGTCGATCCGCCGGGAAGGCTTCAGTCTTGGCGGGTTTTGAGCCACCTTCTCCCGTTCAGGGATCGCCGAAACCGATTCCGCCTGAACGGATGCGGTACCAAGGGATCAAGTCCGGCGTTGGGGCCCGCCGCAACCGGGATCGATCGCCGGAAGGAATTGAAAGCTGACAAAATGCTCCTGGGGTGCGGGCTGGCATCAAGGGGCCGAAATAGTCGCTTGCGCCCCTAGTCTGCCCAGCGGCGATGAAGCCACAGCCACTGCTCCGGGTGGGCGCGGATCCAAGTTTCGAGAATTCGGTTGACTTCGGTCATGATCGCGAGCGTGTCGGCGGCACGGTCCCTGGTCGGGGCAATCTTCAATGGCGGCGAGACCGTCACCGAGAACCACGCCCCGCCGCGCCGCACTACCGAAATCGGGATCAGCGGCACGCCGAACTTGAGGGCCAGTTGCGCCATCGCTGGCGCGGTCATCGCGTCGCGCCCGAAGAACGGGACGGGGATTCCGGCATTCTGTTTCTGATCGATCAGAATTCCCAAGCTGCCGCCGTTCTTGATGATGTTGATCAACTGGCGGGCGCCAGCCGCCCCTTTGGCTACGTTGGTTTCGGTCGAAAGGCGGCGCATCCGCAAAATCATATCGTTGACGGTGGGGTTGTTGGCGCTGCGGTACACCAGGCTGACCGGCAGGCCCCGCTGGGTCACCGAGAGCGGCAGAATTTCCCAGTTGGCGAAGTGGGCCGAAAAAAAGATCGCCCCGCCGCCGGCCTCGCGCACGCGGTCGATGTGTTCGATGCCGGCAACTTCGATTCGCCCGTCGCCGGCATAGCAGTCGAGCGTATCGAGCTTGGCGAACTCGGCGAAGGTGCGGCCGAGGTTCTCCCACATGCCGCGGGCGACCTCTTCCGCGCCGTCGCTGCCCAGTTCCGGCATTGCCCGCGAGATATGCCGCACCGCCCGGCGGTGAATGCTGAGCCGTGGACCGATCGTCCGGCCCAGCCGGCCGCCAAGGTTCGACGCGCGGTCGAGTGACAACCGCCTGCAGACGGTGACGGCCGCAGCCACCCCGGCGGCTTCGAGCCAATGGGACAGCGACAGCGGCCGCGTGTCGGATAGGTCGTCGGTCATAGGCGGGCAGCGCTGGCGTGTTTCACGCGGGCAGGCGGTCCAGCAGCCGGTCGAGCGCGCCATCGTCCTCGAACTCGAGGGTAACAGGCAAGGTCTCAGTCATGGCGCGGGCCTCCGTCGGCAAGCGGACGTGGTCCTTTTCGGTGGTGACCAGCTTTGCGCCCTCGTGCGCTGCCTCTTCCACCAGCGCCATGATCTCGTGCTCGCGGTAGCGGTGGTGGTCGGCGAAAACGTGCGCGGCTCTGAGGTCGCAGCCGAGCGCCCGCAGGCTCGCGAAGAATTTTCCAGGCCGGGCGATGCCGGCGAAGGCAACGACGGCGGCGCCGGTCAGGCCGTGGGCCGAGGGCGCCGGTTCGAGATGCGCGGCCAGCACCGGCACGTTGGCCAAGGTTTGCGGCGGCGCAATGCGCGCGCCCGCCGGATCGGCGACGTAGATTACCGCGGCCGCTCGTTGCAGGGCGCGGCCCGGGACCTCGCGCAAGGGCCCGGCCGGAATCACATGGCCGTTGCCGATGCCGAACCCGGCATCGACGGCCACCAGCGACAGGTCCTTGTGAAGCGAAGGATTCTGGAACCCATCGTCCATTACGATCGCGCCCGCGCCGCCGGCGACGGCCGCCTCGGCGCCTCGCGGCCGGTTGCGAGATACCCAAGTCGGCACCCGCGCCGCCAGCAGCAGCGCCTCGTCGCCGACCTCACGGGCCGTGTGACGTTGCAGGTCAACCCGCACGGGGCCCGGCAACGACCCGCCGTGGCCGCGGGTGAGGAAATGCACGATCTGCCCGCGCGCCTGCAGCCGGGCGCCAACGGCCAGCGCCGCCGGGGTCTTTCCGCCGCCCCCCGCCACCAGGTTGCCGATGCACACCACCGGCACCCCGGAGCGCACAGGCCGCACCAGCGCCCGCCGCGCCCGCCCCGCCATATCGTAGATCGCGGCCGCCGGACTCAGCAGTGTGGGCAAAAGCGTATGCCCTGCCCGCCAGAATTCAGGCGTTCGCATGATCGAACCCCGCCTCAGGGGCCGAGGCGGGCATGGCCTTCGCCGAGGGAACGGGGCTCGGGCGCGGGCGCCACGCTTTCATGGCCGCAAGCCCGGTCGGCGTCGGCAGTGATGGCGTTGAGGCGGTCTTCGAGGGTGCGCCGCGCGGCCTCGCGCGCGTCTTCGTCGGCATTGCGGGCGACGCGGACCGGCTCGCCGTATACCACCACACCGCGGGTGAACGGTAACGGCACGATGAACCGATCCCAACTCGACAGTACAATCCGCCAGGACGCGGAATAGCTGATCGGCACCACTGCTGCGCCCGACAACCGCGCCACCGCAATGACCCCGTCCGAGGCCCTCATCCGCGGCCCGTGCGGACCGTCCGGGGTCACGCCCGCATAGACGCCTTGCCCAAGTCCGCGAACCAGGGTGCGAAGGGCTTGCACGCCGGCTTTGGTGGTGGAACCGCGCACCGCCTCGAATCCAAAATAACCGATGGTGCGCGCGATCAGTTCGCCGTCGCGGTGCTGAGAGATCAGCATGTTGAGGGGGTACCGCTTCGGCCAAATCGCCGCCATCATCAAGATACGTCCGTGCCAGAACGCCATGATCGCCGGGCTGTTGTCGGCGAGCGTCTGCATCGCCGCGTCTTGGTCGATGAATTGCCATCGCCCGGTCCAGTGCACCAGGCGGATGTACAGGGCCGCGAGCCGGCACAGGAAGCTGCGGGCGCCCTCGTTGCGGGCGATGGCCTTGGCGAGGCTCATGGTTGTGCTCCGGGCTCAGGCCTGGGCGCGGTTCTGGCCCTCGTCGCTGGGCGTGCCTTGCAGCGCATAGAGCTTGGCGTAGAGCCCACCGCGGGCGAGGAGTTCGGCGTGGGTTCCCGATTCGCGAATAGTGCCGGCGTCGAGGACGTAAATACAGTCGGCATCGATCACGGTGGACAGCCGGTGGGCGACGATGACGGTGGTGCGCCCGCGGCTGAGTTCGGCAAGCGCGGCCTGCACCTGGCGCTCGGATTCTGTGTCGAGCGCCGAGGTCGCTTCGTCAAGCAGCAGCACCGGGGCGTCCTTCAGCATCGCGCGCGCAATGGCGACGCGTTGGCGCTGGCCGCCGGAGAGTTTCACCCCGCCCTCGCCGGCAACGGTGTCGTAGCCATCCGGCAACTCGACGATGAAATCGTGCGCGGCGGCGGATGTGGCGGCGGCGCGGATTTCGTCGTCGGTTGCGTTGGGCCGGCCGTAAGCGATGTTTGCCCGGATCGTGTCGTTGAAAAGCGCTGATTCCTGACTCACCAGCGCGATGTTAGCGCGCAAAGATTCTTGCGTTACCTGGCGCACGTCCTCGCCGTCGACGGAAACGCACCCCGTGGTCACGTCGTAAAAGCGTGGAACCAAATTTAGGATTGTCGTTTTCCCGGCACCCGACGGCCCGACTAGTGCCACCGTCTCGCCCGCAGGGACCTCGAACGAGACTCCGTTCAACGCTGGCGCCACTTCGTCGTAGGCGTAGTGGACCGATTCAAACCTGAGCGCACCGGTGCTGACTTTCAGTTCCTTAGCGTCCGGCGCATCTTTGATCTCGGGTTTATGATCGAACATCGTGAACACGCGCTCGGCCGCGGCGAGCCCTTCCTGAAGGGCGGCGTTGAGATTGGCGAGGCTTTTCAACGGCTGATAGGCCAGCAGAAGCGCGGTGATGAACGAAAAGAACGTGCCCGGCGTGGTCTCGCCCGAAATCACGCGAAGGCCGCCGTAATAGATGACGACCGCGATCGCGAGGCCGCCGAGCGACTCCATCAGCGGGGTCGCCGCAGCGCGGGTGCGAACCACCTTGAACAAAGCCTTGAGGCGCGATTCATTGGCCCGGGCGGCGCGCTCGGTCTCGTAATCCTCCATGCCGTACGCCTTGACGTGACGGGCGCCAACGAAACTTTCGTTGAGCAGGATCGAAAACTCACCTGTGCGTTCCTGGTTTTGAGTCGAGGCCTTGCGCATCCGTTTCCCGAGTTTCCGGATCGGCACGATCGCCAGCGGAAAGACGAAGCAAGTAAGTATTGCGAGCCGCCAGTCCTGATAGAAAAGGACCGCCACCAGAAACGAAACCATCAGCGTGTCTTTGGCGATACCGGTCAGTCCCTTGGTCAGAGCCTCCCGCAGCAGATTCACGTCGTTGAGGAAATTAGAAATCAGCCGGCCGGTCGCGGTGTTGTTGAAGTAGGCGAGGTCGGCCTTCATCAGGTGGGCGAACAATTCGATTTGGATTTCGGCGATGATGCGCTGGCCTACCACGCTCATCAAATAGGCCTGAAAGTAGCTGGCGATGCCTTTGATAATAGCGACCGCCAGCACGGCCAGCGGTACGATCACCAGCATGGTCCGGTTTTGGTTGAGGAACACCTCGTCCAGCACCGGCTCCATCATCCAAGCGTTGGTCGCGGTCGCGGCCGCCACCAGTGCCATGCACACGGCGGCGATGCCCAGCTTCCCGTAATGTTTGCGGATATAGCCCCGGAGCAAGCGCGTCACCAGGACGCGCGTCGATGCCCGGTGCGGGGCGGGGTCCGCGCTCTGTCTCGTCACAGGCGTTTGATCCCTTGTCGTGGTGGAAAGACTAGCACGGGCGTGGATTCGGGCCAAATGGGGTGACGCCGATTGATGTTGGATTTCAATGCGTTGGCGGGCGCGTTGCAGCCGAATTGGCACTTGCCGCGGGGTGGGGCCGGTTCTAGTCTGGGCCGGCATGACCGAAGCCCGTATCGTTCCCGCCGTCTGCCCTCACGATTGCCCGTCGCAATGCGCCCTTGTGGTCGAGCGCAAGGACGCGCACACCATTGGCCGCATTCACGGTGCCAAGGACCATCCCTACACCGCCGGCGTCGTCTGCGCCAAGGTCGCGCGCTATCACGAGCGCGTTCACCATCCCGACCGCCTGACCCAGCCTTTGCGCCGCACCGGCGCCAAGGGCGAGGGCAAATTCGAGCCGGTTTCGTGGGACGACGCGCTCGATGAAATTGCCGAGGCGTTCCTGAGCGCCGAACAAAAGCACGGGCCCGAAACGGTGTGGCCCTACCTCTACGCGGGCACCATGGGGCGGGTCCAGCGCGACGGCATCAACCGCCTGCGCCACGTCAAGGGCTATTCGCGCCAGAAGAGAACCATTTGCACCGCGCTTGCGTTTTCCGGCTGGGAAGCGGGCATCGGCGCCAGGCGCGGCGGCAACCCCTACGAGATGGCCAACGCCGATCTGATCGTGATCTGGGGCACCAACGCCGTCGCGACCCAGGTCAACGTCATGACCCACGTCAGCCGTGCCCGCAAGGAGCGCGGCGCCAAGCTCGTGGTGATCGATCCCTACCGCAACGCCACCGCCGAAGTGGCCGATCAGCACATCTGCCTCAAGCCCGGTACCGACGGCGCCTTTGCCTGCGCGGTGATGAACGTTCTGTGGGAAGAGGGCTACGCCGACGAAGCCTACATGGCTGAGTACACCGATGCGCCCGAAGGCCTGCGCCAGCACCTTTCGGC
Source organism: uncultured Alphaproteobacteria bacterium (assembly GCA_964611585.1). Classification (GTDB taxonomy): domain Bacteria; phylum Pseudomonadota; class Alphaproteobacteria; order SHVP01; family SHVP01; genus CAZTAK01. Next base: position 7,789 of record CAZTAK010000007.1, on the reverse strand, counting down.
GCGCACACCCGAGTGGGCGGCAGCGATTACCGGCCTCGATCCGAAAACCATCGTCGACTTCGCGCGGCTCTACGGCCGCACCGAGCGCGCCTTCCTGCGGGTCGGCTTTGGACTGTCGCGCCAGCGCAACGGCAGCGCCAACATGCATGCCATTTCCTGCCTGCCGTCGCTGACCGGCAAATGGAAACACAAAGGCGGCGGCGCGTTCTACATCAACAGTGGAATCTTCGCCGTCGACATGACCCTGATCGAGGGGCTCGACGCCTTCGATGAGAACGTCCGCGAACTCGACATGTCGCGGGTTGGGCCGATCCTGACGGGCGATCCGCAGGACATCGGCGGCGGCCCGCCGGTGACGGCGATGCTGGTGCAGAACACAAATCCGGTCACGGTGGCTCCGGAAGGCTTCAAGGTTCGGGCCGGCTTCGCGCGCGAAGACCTGTTCGTCGCGGTGCACGAACAGTTCATGACCGAGACCGCGCGCATGGCCGACATCGTGCTGCCGGCGACGACGTTTCTGGAACACGACGACCTCTATCAGGGCGGCGGCCATTCGTTTCTGATGCTGGGGCCGCAGGTGATCGAGCCCTACGCGGAGACGCGCTCCAACCACGAAGTGATCTGCGCTCTTGCCGGGCGTGTTGGCGCCGAGCATCCGGGATTTTCGATGACGGCGATGGATTTGATCGACGCCACCTTGCGGGCGTCGGGCTATGGCGACGCCGAAAGCCTGCGCCGCGACCGCTGGCTCGACTGCCTGCCCGATTTTCGTGAATTGCACTTTCTCGACGGCTTTCCCCATGCGGACGGCAAGTTCCACTTTGCCCCCGACTGGGCGGCTATCGGCGCCGATCATGCCGTCATGCCGCCGCTGCCCGATCATCTCGCTGTCATCGAGGATACCAGCGATATTCATCCGTTCCGGTTGATGACGCCGCCGGCGCGCAATTTTCTCAATTCGACCTTTACCGAAACTCCCGGGTCGCAGAAGCGGGAAGGCGCGCCCGAGGTTCTGATTCATCCCGATGCGGCCGCGCGGCTCGGCCTCGGCGAGGGCGATCGCGCCCGCATCGGCAACACCCGCGGCGAAGTGGTGGTGCCGGTCCGCCTGTTCGACGGCCTTCAGCCCGACGTGGTCGTGGTCGAGGGCATCTGGCCCAACGGTGCCTACGAAGGCGGCAACGGCATCAACGTCCTGACCGGGGCCGATGCGGGTCCTCCCAACGGCGGCGCCGCCTTCCACGATAACGCGGTCTGGGTGCGGCCCGCCTGACGGCGGAGCCGGGCTCCGGCAATCCTGTCATCGTTGCCGTGGCGCGCCGCTTCTTCATCATCCATAACCCGGTTGCCGGGCGGCGGCGGCACTGGTTGCTCACCGAAACCGTCCAGGAACTGAGCGCGCGCGGCTGCCTGGTAACGGTGCAGGTAACGCAACGTTCCGGCGATGCGATTGCCCTTGCGCGCGAGGCGAGCGATGCCGACGTGGTGCTGGCGGCCGGCGGCGACGGCACCGTGGGCGAAGTCGTTCATGGCCTGATGACGCGCCCCGACGGGGACACGCCCGATTTCGCCACCATACCGCTTGGCACCATCAACGTGCTGGCGCTCGAAACCGGCCTGCCCAAGACGCCGGCGCAGCTTGCGGGCGTTCTGGCGGAAGGCCCGGCTTCGCAACTGACCGTGGGGCGCGCCAACGGAAGGTATTTCCTGTTGACCGCGGGTGCGGGCACCGATGCGGCGGCGGTCGGGTTTCTCTCGCCCACCCTGAAGAAGTTTCTGGGGCAGGGGGCGTACTACATTGCCTTGGTGCAGACGCTGATTCGCGAAGGCAACACGGTCTACGACGTGGTTCTCGACGCCGGCGAAGGCGAACAGACGTTCACCGTGTCGAGCGTGATCGTCACCAACGCCAGCCGCTACGGCGGGCCCAAGGTAATCGTGCCCGAGGCCCGGCTCGACGACGGCAAGCTGCATGTTCTTTTGGGAATGAGCCACGGGCGCTGGAACCTGACGCGCTATGGCCTCGCCTATATGCGGGGGAAGCTTTTTACCTTGCCGGACGTAAGGATCATTCCGGTAACGAAGCTGCGTGTCGCGGCGCCGGCCGGGAAACCGGTGCAGCTCGATGGCGACGTCGTGTTGTCGCTGCCGATTGACATCGAGGTCGCGCCGCAGCGCCTAGGTGTGATCGTCCCGGGCTAGCCCGCCAAATCGTTCGATCAGCGCCCGGTGCAATGGGCGATTGGCGGCGACGAGATTGGCGTGGACCGGCACCTTTCGGTTCCATTGAAGCGGCGATCCGTCGAGGCTGCTGGTAACACCGCCCGCTTCGGCGATCAGCAGGGTGCCCGCGGCGATATCCCAGTCGCTTTTGGGCGAAAGCGTAATCGACGCATCGAAGCGGCCCGCCGCGACCAGCGCCAGGCGGTAGGCGATCGAATTGATGAAATGAAACTCTCCGCCCTCCAGCGCCTCGGTCCAGTTGGTTTGCTTGAACGCGCGCTGGCTGGACAGAAACCGTCCACCCTTGACACCCTTGCGGCGGCTGACGGCAATCCGCTCGCCGTTGAGATGCGCGCCGCCACCCGCCACCGCTTCAAACGCCTCGCCGGTCGCCGGGTTGAAGACGGCGCCTGCAACCACCGCGTCACCGTACACCAGCGCGGCGGTGACGCTGAACTGGTCTTCGCCGCGCAGGAACGCACGGGTCCCGTCGATGGGATCGACGATCCACAGGCGTTGGGCATCGAGGCGGGCGGCCGCGTCTTCGGATTCTTCCGACAGCCAGGCGTATCCGGGCCGGGCGCCGCACAGACGCGCACGCAAAAGGTCGTTGACGGCGATGTCGGCCTCGCTCACCGGATCGCCCGGTTTCTTGTCCCAGGATTTGACCGTGCCGCGAAAATAGGTGAGCGCCAGCGCGCCCGCTTCGCGCACCGCGGCAAACAGAAGGGCTGCATCTTCCGGGAAATCTGGCGGCGGCGTCGATCCCGCCGCGCCGCTCATGCGCCTGCCACGGTCATGCCGTCGATGCGTAACGTCGGGGCATTGACACCGTATCGGAACTCAAGATCGTCGGCCGGTGTGAGATTCAGGAACATGTCCTTCAGGTTTCCGGCGATCGTCAGTTCGCTGACCGGGTAGGCGATCTCGCCCTTGTCGATCCAGAATCCGGAGGCGCCGCGGCTGTAGTCGCCGGTAACCGGATTGACGCCCATGCCCATGAGCTCGGTGACGTAAAACCCAGCGTCGATGCCGGCAATCATGTCGGCGCGGGACTGGCTGCCGGCCTCGAGGTAAAGATTGCTGGAGGACGGCGAGGGCGGGGCCGAAGTGCCGCGCGCGGCGTGGCCGGTCGAGGGCAGGCCAAGTTGATGCCCGGTGGCGCGGTCGAGAAACCAGGTCATGAGTACGCCCTCTTCGATGACGGCCAGGCGTTTGGTCGTCACCCCTTCGCCGTCGAAGGGCCGGGACGACAGGCCGCGCGCGCGGTGCGGATCGTCGATTACGGAAATGCCGGGCGCGAAAATGCGTTCCCCCATCTTGTCCTTGAGGAAACTGGTGCCGCGCGCCACCGACGAACCCGACACCGCGCCCGAGAGCGAGCGCACCAGGCCATTCGATATTCGCGGGTCGTAAAGTACCGGCACCTGGGCAGTGCTCACCTTTTTCGGATTGAGGCGGGCGACCGCACGCTCCCCGGCGCGGCGGCCGAGGGCGGCCGGGTCTTCGAGATCGGATTCGTGGCGCACGCTGACCCAGTCGTAGTCGCGCTCCATGCCCCGGCCAACGCCCGCCAGCACCGACGCCGCAAGCCCGTAACGGGTCCCGGTATAGGCGCCGGCAAATCCGCCCGAGGTGGCGAGCCCGACCGTCGAGCGGCCCCAGCTCGCCTGCGCCCCTTCCGAATTGGTAATGCCTTCGACGGCGCGGGCTGCGTCTTCGGCGGCGGCGGCGCGGTCATACAGCGTCCCGGCCGAAGGTTCGCCCGTATCGGCGAGATCGAGCGCGGGCGGGTCGGCGCACAGCCATTCCGGATCGGCGAGGCCGCAGTGAGGGTCTTCAGGCGCGGCCCGGGCCATGGCGACGGCGCGCTCCACAAGTTCGGCGACCGATTTGTCGCCGCGGTCGCTCGAGGACACCACCGCCTGGCGCCTGCCGACCAGGACGCGCAATCCGAAATCGCCGGACTCCGAACGCTCCAGGTCTTCGCGTTTGCCGAGGCGCTGCGACACCGAAAGCGAGGTCGAATCGATCAACACCGCGTCCACCGCACCGGCGCCCGCGGCGCGGGCGCGTTCGATCAGGCCGGAAAGAAAATCGAGGGCGGTTTGTTCGGCCGTGACGGCTGCGGACATCGCCGGGCTCCGGGTCAGGGGAACGGGAAGGGCGGACCGCCCTAATATAGGGACTCGGGGCGTAGCCGCCAGTGCGTGGCGCGCGTGATTTCAGGCGGCAAACGGGGCCAAAGTCCAAACCGGCAGGGGTGGTTGCGTTCGAGAAGATTGCGGGCGCAGTCTCAGCGCGCCTCGGACCGAAGCGCGGGGTTCTGGCGGCCCGCCTGTGCCCGTGCGCGAGTGGCGGATCGCTATTTCCAAATCGGCGTCCCCGGTCCCGGCAGTCCCAGCTTCGGCCATTTTTCCGTGACCAGGCGGACGATCTCGTCATCCATGCGAATCTTGGTGCCCCACTGCCGGCTCGTTTCCGGCGGCAGCTTGGTGGTGGCGTCGAGCCCGACCTTCGAGCCCAGGCCCGATTCGGGACTGGCGAAATCGAGATAATCGATCGGCGTATTCTCGATAAGCGTCATGTCGCGCGCCGGGTCCATGCGCGTCGAGACCGCCCACATCACGTCCTTCCAGTCGCGCACGTCGATGTCGTCGTCGACGACGATCACGAATTTCGTGTACATGAACTGGCGCAGGTACGACCACACCGCCATCATGATGCGCTTGGCGTGGCCGGGATAGCTTTTGCGGATGCTGACTACGGCGATGCGGTAGGAGCACGCCTCCGGCGGCAGCCAGAAATCGACGATCTCGGGAAACGCCTGGGTCAACAGCGGCACGAAAATGTCGTTCAGCGCTTCGCCCAGAATGCTCGGCTCGTCCGGGGGGCGGCCGGTGAAAGTCGAAAGATAAATCGGATCGCGCCGCATGGTGACGGCGCTGACTTCGAACACCGGGAATGGTTCGACCGCGTTGTAGTAGCCGGTGTGGTCCCCGTAGGGGCCCTCGTCGGCGCTGCGATCGGCGTGGACGTGTCCCTCGATCACGATCTCGGCCGCCGCCGGTACCTGCAACGGGATCGTCTTGCAATCCACCAGCTCAGTCTTGGCGCCGCGCAACAATCCCGCCATCTGATATTCCGACATCGATTCGGGCGCCGGCATGACGGCGGCGATGAGGGTTGTGGGGTCGGCGCCGATCACGGCCGCGGCCGGCATCGGCTCGTTCGTGGTCCGCTTCCACGCTTCAAAATGCTGGGCGCCGCCGCGGTGGCGGAGCCAGCGCATCAGGGTCTGGCTCGGGCCCGTGACCTGCATGCGATAGACGCCGAGATTGAACCTGCCGGCGCCGTCCTTCGAGGGATCGCGCGTCACGACGACGGGCCAGGTGATGAGCGGCGCCGGTTCGCCCGGCCAGCAGATCTGGACCGGGAGACGCCCAAGGTCGATTTCTTCGCCGGTCCACACCGTTTCCTGACACGGTGCGGCGGACACCGTTTTCGGTTTCATCGCCATGACTGTCTTCAAGAGCGGCAGCATCGCCGCCGCCTCGCGCCAGCCGCCGGGGGGCTCGGGCTGGCGCAGGAAGGCAAGCGTCTCTCCGAGGTCGCGCAAACTGCCCGGTTCGCGCCCCATTCCGCGCGCCACCCTGGCGACGGTGCCGAACAGATTGACCAGCACCGGCATCGCCGCAGCCTTGCCCGAGGTGTCCACCGGGTTCTCGAAAAGGACCGCGGGCCCACCTTCGGCCAAAAGCCGGGTCTGGATTTCGGTCATTTCCAGGTCGGTCGAGACCGGCTCGGTCACGCGCACAAGTTCGCCCGCGTCTTCGAGGACACGCATGAATTCACGAAGGGAGGGCGTCGTCATGTTGATGCGGACGGGCGAGTGTGCGAAAGAAGCCGGACTATAGCGCCCGAGAAGGCGCGTGACGACCGACCCCTTCCCGAACCTGCACCCGCCAACGTCCTATGACCGACACGAAACCTCCGGTACTCGCATCCGACGATCCGCTCGACCGGGCGCGCGGCTATCCCTACGACCTCCGCGGGGAGAGCTTCATTCTTTATGAAGGCAACGTCCTGCCGGCGCGCAACTACGAAGTCCACGACATGAAATCGCGCACCGCGGTGCTGGCGATTGGCTCCAACGCGGCGCCGAGCCAGCTCAAGCGCAAGTTCGCCGAGACTCTCGAAGACGAGATGATCCCGGTATATCGCGCCGTTTTGCCTGATTTCGATGCCGTTTTTTCGGCCCGGTTCTCGAAATATGGCGCGATTCCGGCGGCGCTGGCGCCCTCGAAGGGGACGACGCTGGAAGCTTTCGTCGTTTGCCTCAATAAGGCCCAGCTCAGGGTGATGCACGCGACCGAGCTCGCGTCCAAGGGCGGCGGCTATCATTTCGGGCGCATTGGCGGCCTGCGCGCCCTGGTCGACCAGCTGGGCGTCACCGAATCACTGCACGTCTATCATGCGCCGGGCGGGGCGCTGGAGCACGAGGGCAGCATGATCGCGCTGGCCGACGTTCCGGCGCACAACCGCTCCCTGCCGGCGCGGGACCACGCGGATCTGTGGGAAGAATTCCGTGCTGCCGAAGCGCCCGGCGAATCGCCTGAGGCCTTCGCTGCCCGGTTGTCCGGCGATGCCGGCTACCGCAAGGCGCAATCGGCGGTTCTCGAGGCCCGCGCCGTACAAATCCGGCTTCCGCGCTACACCAAGTTGTTGCCGCGGACCCGCCGTCGGCGCTAGGGCGATACGAGATCGGCAGGAATCGCCCGTGGCCGCAAGGCAGCCCGCGGCTTGACCGGCGCGCCCGCGCAGATTCCCTTCTCTGAAAGGGGGCGGTGGGCGCTTTCGGGCCGCAATTGAAATCGGCAGCGCCCCGCCCCATATGGCGGACAATCGGCAGCACCCCACCCCATATGGCGGACATCTTGCCTGGGGGGCAGACCTGCCCATGGAGGTTTCATGAGCTATTACTTTTCCAAGACCCTCGCGACCACGGATTTCGAGCAGGCCATCGAGTACGTGACCGCAGCGCTCAAGGAACGCGGTTTCGGGGTGCTCACCACCATCGACGTCAAAACCACGCTGAAAAAGAAGATCAACGTCGATTTCCGGCCTTATACAATTTTGGGCGCGTGCAACCCCAAGTTCGCGCACAAGGCGCTTAGCGCCGAAGACAAGATCGGTACCATGCTGCCGTGCAACGTCATCGTCCAGCAGGTCGAAGGCCACATCGAAGTGGCGGCGGTCGATCCTATCGCCTCGATGCAGGCGGTCAACAACCCGGATCTGGGCGATATCGCAAACGAGGTTCAGGGGCTTCTCAGGGAAACCGTCGAGAGCCTCTAGGGACGCACCAGCAATTCGCGCGCCGCGAAACCGGGGCGCGTATTTTTCGCCTAGCGCAAATCCCGAGCCGGCGGAATCGCCGGCGACGACGATTTGCGTACTATGTCAAACGGATAGAGCTTTTCGCGTGAGCGCATGCGAACGGGAAAAGCTCTAGGCCGTCACCGAGCCCGCGACAAGACTTGCAAACACGATCCAGCCGGTCCAC
>CAZTAK010000006.1:14244-66047 GCA_964611585.1 uncultured Alphaproteobacteria bacterium | reverse complement strand
GGCCACGCCTCGGTGTAGATCTAGCGGTAAGCGTCATCAATATAGATGGCCACCGTGCGGTCGGGCAGAGGTGTACCGGCCAGCAGGGCGTCCACCACCTGTGGCAGCGGCAGCACCGTATAGGGCCCCGAGGTAAGTTCCGTGATGTGCGCCTCGAACTGAACGAGGCGGGTATTGGTCGACGGGAATTTGTCCTCGCCGAAGCGGTGATATATGAGGATGACAGCCGACGCGCCGCCCGCGGACTGCGCCAGCACCGCGCCGGGCCACGGCCCCAGCATCGCGGCCACAACGAATGCCGCGGCCAGCCGCCGCCACGTCCCTAGGGTCGATCTCACCGTTTGTGTCCCCGCTTCGATCATTCGTCTGCTTTCATAGCCAATACACCCATGAATTACACCCATGGTGAGAAAAGTTCCTGTCCTGAAAATTGACGGAGGACGGGCGGGCGCATCGCCGCGCCGCGCCGAACCTGATAGGAAGCGGGCATGAAGGTGCTTGGCTTCGATACCGCCCAGGCCGCCTGTTCGGTGGCGTTGTGGCACGACGGCGAAATCGCCGCGGCCGCCTTCCGCCGTCTGGAGCGCGGCCACGCCGAGCATTTGCTGCCCATGGCCGAGGCGCTGCGGCGCGATGGCGGCTTCGCTTATGCCGATGTCGATGCCTTCGCCGCCACAGTCGGGCCCGGCACTTTCGCCGGGGTCCGCATTGCGTTGTCGGCGGCGCGGGCCTTCGGCCTGGCCCACCAAAAACCGGTGATCGGGATCACCACCCTCGAAGCGATCGCGGCCGCCGTCGAGGAAGATTGCGAGGGTCCCCTCGTCGCCGCCATCGATGCGCGCCGCGGCGAGGTCTATGTCCAGGTATTCGGCCCGGGCCCGGCGCCCTCGACTGAGCCGCAGCGGGTTGCCCTTGCGGCTCTCGGAGCGGCGCTGCCGCAGGGCGCGCTGTGCGCCGCCGGCACCGGGGCCGAGCTTGTGTGTGGTGTCCTGCCCACGGCCAGGCGCTGGCGCGGACCGGGCGAAAACCCCGAACCCCTGCCCGAGGCCCGGTTTGTGGCCACTTTGGCGGCACGGGCGCTCGCCGAACAGGGGCCCGATGCCTTTACCGAGCCGCCCTCGCCCTTGTATTTGCGTCCCCCCGACGCCCGCTTGCCGGGGCCCCGGGCATGACCGCCACCGTCATCGATGCCAGGGCCGGTCGCCACGGGGCAGCGCTGATTGCGGCCCTGCATGCGGCCTGCTTCGATGCGGCGTGGGAGGAGGCCGCCGTCGTGCAAGCGCTGGCGCTGCCCGGCACCCAAGCCCTGGTGATTCCGGACTCCGCCGGCGGCGGCGCTGCTGAGCCCGAACCAGCAGGTTTTGCCCTGTTCCGGGTGGCCGCCGAGGCGGCCGAAATCATCGAAATCGGGGTGTGCCCGGCATTCCGCGGCCGCGGCCTGGGGCGCGCCCTGCTGGCGGCTTGCCTCGAGCGGACCTGCGGCCTGAGGGTCCGGACGGTCTATCTCGAGGCCGCCGAATCGAACTGGGCGGCCCGCGACCTCTACCGCGGCGCCGGATTCAACCCGATCGGGCGGCAAGAGAATTACTATAGCGACGCAAATAACGGCGAACCGGGCGAAGATGCCCTGATATTCCGAATGGGTCCCGAATTCGGCCCGGCGGGTACCGCTCAGGCCTTGCGGATGCGCAGCCGATAGAGGCTCCGGCCGGCCCCGTCGCGGCCCTCGAAAACGGGGCCGGAGACCGCATGTCCTTCCTCGCGCACCGAGCGCGGAAGGTTCTCTAACGGCTCCCCTTCGGCCAGACGAATCTCGATCAGATCGCCAGGATTTGCCTTTTCTATCAATAACTTAGTCTTGACGAAGGTGATCGGGCAGACATCGCCCGTGATGTCGAGATAGTGATGGGGACGGTCCGTCATTTTAGCCGCACTTGGTCTGTTCTTGTGATTCTTTACAGTTGCTAGGCTCTACAACAAGACATATATAATTGCCATAGTTACTTAAAGAAGGCCGTAAATATATGCCCGACGCCGCTCAAGCTGACGAACTGCTCGCGCTGACCACCGATATCGTCGCCTCCCACGTGTCCAACAACACCGTGGCGATCGCCGATTTGCCGCAGTTGATTCAACAGGTCTATTTTGCCCTCGCCGGTGTCGGCGTGTCGGCGGCGGCGGCCACCTCGCGGCCACAGCCGGCAGTGCCGATAAAGAAATCGGTAACGGCCGATTACATCATTTGTCTTGAAGACGGCAAGAAACTCAAAATGCTCAAACGCCATCTCAAGACAAGATATAATATGACTCCCGAAGAATATCGCGAACGCTGGGGTCTGCCGGCCGATTATCCGATGGTCGCGCCGCGTTATGCGCAACAGCGCAGCGAGCTGGCGAAAAAAATCGGCCTCGGCACCAAGCGGCGCAAGCGCCGTCGCAAATAGCCCTCTCCCGCGCGCAATCGCGGGAGCCCGATAGTTCGCTCCACCCAATTGGCGTATAAGGTTCCCGGTGACCGAGCGTCTTGAAAAACTCTGCATCGAAAAAGGGCTGAAGATGACCGGCCAGCGCCGCGTCATTGCGCGCGTGCTGTCCGACGCCGACGATCACCCCGACGTCGAAGCGGTCTATCAGCGCGCCACAGAAATCGATTCCGGCATCTCGATCGCCACCGTCTATCGCACCGTGCGGCTCTTTGAAGAAGCCGGAATACTCGAGCGGCATGATTTCGGCAACGGCCGGGCGCGCTATGAGGAATGTCGTGAGGAACACCACGACCACCTGATCGACCTGCGCACAGGCAACGTCGTCGAATTCCAAGACGACGAAATCGAACGGCTGCAAGCCAAGATCGCCGAGAAACTGGGCTACCGCGTGGTCGATCACCGCCTCGAGCTCTACGGCCTGCCGCTCGACCCGCCGGCCGGTTCCGGCGCCGCCAAAGCGCCCCGGAAGCGACCCGGGTCTCCGGATTCGGACTGAATCCGTCCAAGCCGCGCCCCGCAAACCGTTGCATGTCCTCCTTGCGCGCCTTGCTGAATCTCATTCTTGTTGCCGCGTGGACAGCGTTGCTGCTGCCGGTTCAGGCGGCGGCCCGGGCCCTCGGATCGCCGCTCATGGTGTCGGTGCCGATGCTGTATCACCGCGGCCTTGCCCGTATCTTGGGGCTGCGGGTTCAGATTCGCGGAACGCCTTCGGACGAAACGCCGACGCTGTTCACTTTCAATCATTCGTCGTGGCTCGACATTACGGTGATCGATTCCCTCGTCCCGGTTTGCTTCATCGCCAAGCAGGAAGTCGCCAGCTGGCCCCTGTTCGGGATTCTCGCCAAACTTCAGCGCACCGTGTTCGTCCAACGCATCCGCAACCAGACCGGCCGGGTGCGCGACGAAATGCGGGAGCGTCTCGAAGCCGGCGACAATCTGGCTCTGTTCGCCGAAGGCACATCGGGCGACGGCAACCGGGTGCTGCCTTTCCGAAGTTCGTTCTTTGCGCTTGCCGAGCCGCCGGTGCGGGGACGGCCTCTGGCGGTCCAGCCGGTGTCGATTGCCTATGTCGGTCTCAATGGGGCGCCTCTCGGCCGTCATCTCCGGCCCGAGTTCACCTGGTTCGGGGATATGGATCTCGCACCGCATATCTGGCGCGTGCTGGGGCTGGGTCCGCTGACGGTGGTGGTGACCTTTCACCCGCCCGTGACGATGGAGCGGTTTGCCTCGCGCAAGGAAATGACCGCCCATGCCGAGGCCGCGGTCGCGCGCGGCCTGTCGGACGCGCTGTCGGGACGGTCATGGGGCCCCAAGGTGCGCACGCTACTGCCCGGAAAGGGGACAGAAACCCGGGCCTCAGCTTGACTCGGCAAAGCCAAATGCTACCTTTTATGAGAGTTTCCGGACCGGTCCCGCGGCCGCCGCCCGGTTTTTGGTTGACTGTCCCGGGGGCCCGCGGGCCCCGAAAGGAAGAAAGGAGCGCTTGACCAAAAACCTGTTCATCAGGACCTATGGCTGTCAGATGAACGTTTATGATTCCGCCCGTATGGCGGACGTCCTGGCGCCCTTGGGCTATCGTGCCGCGGAATCGCCGGACGATGCCGACCTTGTTATCCTGAACACCTGCCACATCCGCGAAAAGGCCTCGGAAAAGGTCTTTTCGGAACTTGGCCGCCTGCGCGCCGCCAAAGAAGCGCGTGCACGCCGCGGGGAGACCCTGACGCTCGCCGTGGCCGGGTGCGTGGCTCAGGCCGAAGAGGCGGAACTGATCCGCCGCGCCCCGCACGTCGATCTCGTTTTCGGCCCCCAGGCCTATCACCGTCTGCCGGAAATGGTGGCACGAGCGACGCGCGAAACCGGCGCCGTGCTCGATACCGACTTCGCGGTCGAAGAAAAATTCGATGCCCTGCCGGACTCGCGCGCCGAAGGCCCGAGCGCATTTCTCACCGTTCAGGAAGGCTGCGACAAGTTCTGCACGTTCTGCGTCGTTCCTTACACGCGCGGCGCGGAACATTCGCGCCCCGTCGCCGCCATCGTTTCCGAGGCGCGCGGGTTGATCGTCACGGGCGCGCGCGAAATCATCTTGCTGGGCCAGAACGTCAACGCCTACCGTGGCACCGGGAGAGACGGCGCGGCGGTATCGCTCGCCGGCCTGGTGCGCGAACTGGCGGCGATCGATGGACTCGATCGCATCCGCTATACCACCTCGCACCCGCGCGACATGGACCCGGACCTGATCGCCGCCCACGGCGAGATCGCCCGGTTGATGCCGCTTTTACACCTGCCGGTGCAATCGGGTTCGGACCGGGTCCTCGCGGCCATGAACCGGCGCCACCGTGCCGACGACTATCTGCGCACCGTCGAGGCGCTGCGGGCCGCGCGATCCGACATGGCCTTGTCCAGCGATTTCATTGTTGGTTTCCCGGGCGAGACCGAGGCCGATTTCCAGGCGACTCTCAATCTTGTCGACGCGGTCGGCTTCGCCCAGGCCTACTCCTTCAAGTACAGCGCGCGGCCGGGCACGCCCGCTGCCGGTCTTGAGGCGACGGTGGACGACGACATCAAGGCCGAGCGCCTCACCCGGCTTCAGGCGAAACTGAGCGCGCAACAAGCGGCGTTCAATGAATCAAGTGTCGGGCGCACAGTCGACGTCCTGTTCGATCGTCCGGGCCGCCATCCGGGCCAGCTCGCCGGGCGCAGTCCCCACCTTCAGGCGGTCAGCGCGGCGGCGCCCGAATCGGTGCGCGGCCGTATCGTGCCGGTCCGGATCGACGCGGTTTTTCCCAACAGCCTCGCCGGAACCGTTATGGCGGATGCAAAGGCAGCCGCCGCGTGAGCCGGGGTCGAAAAATGACCCGCACGCCCCGATCCGACGCGACGCCGGCGTCGGTTCTCGCCTTCGATGACAACGCCCTGCTGCCGGCGCTGTTCGGACAACACGACCGTCATCTCGCGATCATCGAGCAGGCGTTGGGGGTGTCGCTGGCTTCGCGCGGCAACCGCATCTCGATCAGCGGCGAGGCTTGCGCCCAGGACACCGCCAAGTCGGTGCTAGCGGACCTCTATGCCCGCCTCGAAAGCGGCGACGAGGTGGGGTCGGCCGAGGTCGAGGCGGCGCTGCGCATGGCCGAGGTCCAGGCCGGCGATTCCGCCGATACGTCCGAGATCGTTATCCGCACCCGCAAGCGCGATGTCGTCGCGCGCTCGCCGATGCAGCGCAAATACCTGTTGGCGCTGCGGCGGCACGACCTTGTCTTCGCGCTCGGTCCGGCCGGGACCGGCAAGACCTACCTCGCAGTGGCGATGGCGGTCTCACGCCTGCTCAGTGGTGCGGTGGATCGCATCATTTTGTCGCGGCCTGCGGTCGAGGCGGGCGAACGTCTGGGCTTCTTGCCGGGCGACGTGCGCGACAAAGTCGATCCGTATCTTCGTCCGCTCTACGACGCGCTTTACGATTTGCTGCCGATCGAACAGGTGTTCCGCCGCCTCGAAAACGGCGAAATCGAGATCGCGCCGCTTGCCTTCATGCGCGGCCGCACGTTGTCGAACGCGTTCATTATTTTGGACGAGGCCCAGAACACGACACCGATGCAAATGAAGATGCTGCTGACGCGGATGGGCGAGAACGCCTCGATGGTGGTGACCGGTGATCTGACGCAAATCGACCTGCCGCGCGGCGAGCATTCGGGCTTGCGCGAGGCGGTGCGAATATTGAAGGGGGTGGAAGGGGCCGCGTTCGTGCAGTTTTCCGATGCCGACGTGGTGCGCCACCCCCTGGTGATGCGCATGGTCCGTGCCTACGAGGCGCACGAAATTGAGACCGCCCGGCAAGGCGCATCCGATGCCGCCGGTGCTTCCGATGCTTCCGGTGCTTCCGATGCCGCCGAAGCCGCTGATGCCGTCGATGCTTCCGGCGGGTCAGACCCGCAGAACTCATGACCGTCGATATCGTCTTCACCATCGAGGCCGACGCCTGGGACGAGATTCTGCCCGGGATCGAAGCGCCGGCTGCCCATGCCGCCCGCGCCGCGCTTGATCGCGTGCGTGTTGAGGCGGACGTGCTGGAAGTCAGCATCGTGCTTGCCGACGACGCGTTTGTCGCCGATCTCAACCGCCGTTACCGCGGCAAGGAAGGGCCGACCAACGTGCTCGCCTTTCCGCAAAGTGCGCAATCGCCGGGCGGTGTACGCCTTCTCGGCGATGTCGTGCTCGGCCATGAAACCGTGATGGCCGAGGCGCGCGCGCAGTCGAAACGCCCCGAACACCACGTTTGTCATCTGGTTGTGCACGGTGTGCTGCACCTGTGCGGCTACGATCATGAAACCGGCGCCGCTGCGCGTGACATGGAAACGCTCGAACGCGAAATCCTCGCATCGCAGTCGATCGCCGATCCGTACCGCGACGATCCTTCGGACCCAGAGGCGCCGCCGCCGCTCTCCGGGCAATCAATTGCGCCATGAGCGACTCACCGACACCAAAACACCCCCGTGAAGCGGAAGCGGATTCCGCGCCTTCGTTGGCGCGCACCCTGCGCGCTTGGCTGCGTGGAGTGGGCGTTGGGCGCGACGGCGATACGACCCTGCGGGAGGATCTGCGCGAACTTCTGGAGCAGCACGAAGACGCCGGCCAGCGTGTCAATGCCGAAGAGCGCATGATTCTGACGAACCTGGTCAAGCTTGGCGAACTGCGAGTCGGCGACGAAATGATCCCGCGCGCCGATGTGGTCGGCATCGAGATCGATTCGAGCCTCGCCGACATTGTCGCGGTCTTTCGCGAGGCCCTGCATTCGCGCCTGCCGGTCTACCGCGACACGCTCGATTCGGTCCTCGGCATGACCCATATCAAGGACCTTCTGCCCTACTGGGTCGGGAGCGCCGATTTCGACCTGCGCCAAATCGTGCGCGACGTTTTGTTCGTGCCGCCCTCGATGCCGGTTCTCGACCTGTTGCTGCGGATGCGGACGGCGCGGATTCACATGGCGATGGTGGTCGATGAATTCGGCGGGACCGACGGGCTGGTGACGATCGAAGACATGGTCGAGGCCGTGGTCGGCGAGATCGAAGACGAACACGACGAGGTCGAAGGGCCGCTGATTATCGAAATCCGACCGGGCGTACTCGAGGCCGACGCCCGCGCGCCCCGGGAAGAAGTCGAAAATCTCATCGGTTGCGATTTCCTGCCCGAAGACCGCGACGAAGACATCGACACACTGGGCGGCGTCGTCGTTTCGCTGGCGGGCCGGGTGCCGCAACGGGGCGAAATCATCACCCATCCGTCGGGCGTCGCATTCGAGGTTATCGACGCCGATGCCCGGCGCATTCGCAGAGTGCGGGTGCGCAAGATCACGATTTCGGCCGAGAAACCGCCGCCAAAAGCCGACGGATGATCCGCGTCGCGACCGCCGTTGCCGGTCTGTCGGGATGGCAACGCCTTGGCGTCGCCATCCTGTCGGGTGTTCTCGCGGCCGCGGCGCTGCCGCCGTTCAATCTGGTTCCACTCCTGCTTGTCGCCTTCCCGGTCCTGGTCTGGCTTGTCGACGGCGCCCGCACCTGGCGTGCCGCCGCATTTATCGGATGGGGATTCGGCTTCGGTTTTTTCGCTGCCGGTTTGCACTGGCTTGCCTATCCGCTCTTGGTCGACGGCGACCTGTTTGCATGGCTGGTTCCGTTTACGGTGGTGGGAGTGCCGGCGGGCCTTGCGATCTTTCCTGCCGCCGCCGCGCTTGCCGTACCGCTTTCGCGGACGACAGGATTTCGGCGCGTCGTGGTTTTGGCGCTTTCGTGGACGGCGGCGGAGTGGATTCGTGGCCATTTCCTGACCGGCTTTCCCTGGAATCTGATCGGCTACACCTGGACCGTGAGCGACGCGATGTTGCAGGTAACGGCAGTTACCGGAATCTACGGGCTGACGCTGCTGACGGTGCTGGTGGCGGCGGCGCCGGCGGCGATGGCGCCCGACCCCGGCGCCCGCCCGAACGAAACCTCCGCGCCTGGCCGCCCGCGCGGCGCCGCGTGGACGTTGGGTCTTTTCGTGGCGGCCGGCCTTGGGGTGGTGTGGGGCGCCGGCGCGATCCGGCTTGGCAATGCCGAAACCGGCTTTACCGAGACGCGCGTGCGGGTGGTGCAACCCGCCATCGCCCAGCGCAACAAGTGGCGCGTCGAGCTGCGCGAAGCCAACCTGGAACGGCACATCGCCTTATCGGCGGTGGGCGGGGACGCCGTCGACGTTGTCATCTGGCCGGAAACGGCAGCGACGCTTGCCCTTGTCGAAAAGGGTGTTGTGGCGAACCGAATCGCGGGCGCGCTGCCGCCGGGTGCCGTGCTGATTACTGGTGCCTTCCGTTTCCAGGGCGGGCGCGAGAACCTCCGCGCCTGGAACAGCCTTCGGGTGGTCGACCCGAATGCCTCTTTCGCCGCGACCTATGACAAACACCACCTGGTTCCGTTCGGCGAATTTGTGCCGCTGCGGTCTGTCCTCGGCGCCCTCGGCCTGAAAAAGATTACCGAAGGCTCGCTCGATATTTCTGCAGGCTCGGGCCCGGCCACCCTTCACGTCGAGGGGCTGCCGCCGTTCAGCCCGCTGATTTGCTATGAGGCGATTTTCCCCGGCGCTGTCACCGATCCAGGCGACCGGCCGCAATGGTTGCTCGGCATTACCAACGACGCCTGGTTTGGGCCCCTCGCCGGGCCCGCGCAACACTTCGAAATGGCGCGCGTGCGCGCAATCGAGGAGGGCCTGCCGATGGTACGTGCAGCCAATACGGGTATCTCGGCTCTGGTCGATCCCTATGGGCGGGTGTTGCAACGGATCGGGCTTGGCGATGCCGGTACGATCAACGGCGTGCTGCCAGTTGCGACTAAATCGCAACCGCTGTACGCCCGATTTGGCGACTGGACAGCGGCCGTTGTATGGGTTTTGACGGCGGTGCTGCTTCTTCCTGGGGCGACGAGGTTGCGACGTATTTTCGTAGGTGGGCGGGGGTCGAATTGAAATCCGGATAATCGTTGACCGGCACCGGGCGGCGATATATCTAGTCCCCGCATACACAAAGAAATTACCTGCCAACGCACCTCAAATAGAAACAAGAAGCTGCGACGCAGACCTCGATAACAGGTGGGAGGCAACTTTGGCGAAACCAAAACAGCGCGGGCACGATCCCGTCGATATTCATGTGGGCAGCCGGGTTCGGCTGCGTCGCACCCTTCTGGGAATGAGCCAGGAAAAACTTGGAAGAGCCGTCAGCCTGACCTTCCAGCAAATTCAAAAGTACGAACGCGGCTCCAACCGAATTGGCTCAAGCCGCCTGTTTCAATTCAGCAAGGTGCTTCAGGTTCCGGTGTCGTTTTTCTTCGACGACATGCCGGATGCCGTTGCCGGTCGAACCCGGGGCCTTCGCGAACCGGCCCAGGAACCATTCGAGACCGGCAATTTCACCAAGCGAGAAACTCTCGAACTGGTGCGGGCCTATTACAAGATTTCCGACGTTGCCACCCGGCGTCGTATTTTCGACCTTGTGAAGGCGGTCGGTCAGACGCAATCAAAATAGTTCACTTTCCCGGATCGTGGCCCTTACCGGGCCGACGCAGTCCCTTTTGCGGTATGCCCGTCAGGGCGGTCGCGGCGATGGCATCTGTCCGGGACTTGACGGTTGCGAAGATGTTGCCGATAAAACCCGCGCCCTTGGGGAGACGCGGCCGCCATGAGCCTGCGTCACCGGCCGCCGCGCGGCGTCCGGCCCCTACCGCATAACGCACCGCATCAGGACAACCCATAATGAGATCCAACTACATCTTCACCAGCGAATCCGTATCCGAAGGCCATCCCGACAAGGTATGCGACCGCATTTCGGATGCCGTGGTCGACCATTATCTGACTCTCGAACCGCAGGCGCGGGTTGCCGTCGAGACCCTGGTCACTACCAACCAGATCGTGCTGGCGGGCGAGGTTCGCGGCCCCGATTCGATCACCCACCAGGAACTCGAAGACATCGCCCGCGCGTGCGTGCGCGAGATCGGCTACGAGCAGGAAGGCTTTCATTGGGAGCGCGCCAAGGTCGATGTTTTTGTCCACGGACAGTCGATCAACATCGCTCAAGGAGTCGATGCCACCGGTAACAAGGACGAAGGCGCGGGCGATCAGGGGCTGATGTTCGGATATGCCTGCCGCGAGACCGACGTGCTGATGCCGGCGCCGATTTCTTATGCACACAGCATCTTGCGCAAGATGGCGCAGGCGCGTCATGCCGGATCCGAGCCCTATCTCGGGCCCGATTCAAAAAGCCAGGTCACGTTGCGCTATGAAGCGGACAGGCCGGTCGGCGCCGAAAGCATTGTCGTCTCGACCCAGCACACCGAGGACGTCGATCAGGACCAGGTGCGCGAAATCGTCCGGCCCTATGTGCTCGAGGTTCTGCCCGAGGGCTGGATGTGCGCGGAAGATCATTTTTATGTTAACCCGACCGGCAAATTCGTTGTCGGCGGACCCGATGGCGATGCCGGTCTCACCGGGCGCAAGATTATCGTCGATACCTACGGCGGCGCCGCGCCGCACGGCGGCGGCGCGTTTTCCGGCAAGGACCCGACCAAGGTCGATCGCTCGGCTGCCTACGCCGCGCGCTATCTCGCAAAGAACGTGGTCGGCGCCGGGCTCGCCGACAAATGCACGATCCAGGTCGCATACGCGATCGGCGTGCCGAAGCCGCTGTCGCTCTACGTCGATCTGCACGGCGGCAGCCAGGTCGATGAGGTCAGGCTCGAAAATGTGCTGACGGAGGTCATGGACCTGTCCCCGCGCGGCATTCGCGAGCACCTGAAACTCAACCACCCGATCTACGCGCGCACCGCGGCCTACGGTCATTTCGGGCGCGAACCGGACGAGGACGGCGGCTTTTCGTGGGAGCGGCTGGACCTGGTCGACAAACTGAAGGGCGCGCTCGCCTGAGGGCCCGCGTCTTCGCAGTGAGCGGCGGCGACGCGCCCCCGGCCGGTCCCAGGCGGATTCTTTACGGCCGCCGGCGGGGGCATCGGTTGCGCGCCGGCCAGCAGGCACTTCTCGACACATATCTTCCACACCTCGGCATCGGCTTAGGCGGCAACGCGCCGATCGATCCCCTCACTCTGTTTTCGCCGCCAACCCGGGCCGTGGTTCTCGAAATCGGCTTCGGCAGCGGCGAGCATCTCGCCGGTCAGGCGGTGGCGCACCCGGACTGGGGGTTCATCGGGTGCGAGCCGTTCGTCAATGGGCTCGCCAGCTTCCTGCGTACCCTCGATACCGTTGGTCTCGAGAACGTGCGCCTGTTCACCGACGATGCCCGGTTGCTGATGGCGCGGCTTGAGGAGGCGTCGCTGTCGCGTATCGACATTCTTTTTCCCGACCCCTGGCACAAGACCCGCCACCACAAGCGCCGCCTCATCAGCACCGAAACCGTCGCCGATTTCGCCCGGTTGCTGGCCGATCGCGGCGAAATCCGGTTTGCCACCGACGTGCCCGACTACGCGCGCTGGACCCTAAAGCGGTTTTTGGGCGACTCGGCTTTCCTCTGGCCGGCCCGGCGAAAGGCCGACTGGGCCCGGCCCGAAGGCGCCGATCCGACCCGTTACGAGCGCAAATCGGCTGCCCGGGGGCGGGACGCGATCTATTTGCGCTTCGTCCGGGACCCCCGCCTGAACGGCCCGGCCTCAAAGGGGCCTTGAAGACGGGGCCAAAATGCCTATTATCTAGACAACGAAAATAAGCCGGAACACGGCCTTCGGGGTCGCGGAAGTGGGCACAAGCCCGCTTTTTTTTGTCCCCGATTCGAGCTACGCGAAAATTATGACCGTCACCGACGCCGATCCGATCGAAAAGTTGTTGGCCCCGCCGCTTGCCGGGATGGGATACCGGCTGGTGCGGGCGCGTCTCACCGGGTCGGGCCACAAGACTTTGCAGGTGCTGGTCGAGCGCGAGGCCACCGCCGCCGCGGGCGATCCCGGCGATGGCGGCATCACGGTGGGCGATTGCGCCGATATCAGCCGCGCCGTATCGACCGTTCTCGATGTCCACGATCCGGTACGCGGCGGATACGATCTCGAGGTTAGCTCGCCCGGGATGGACCGGCCGCTGGTGACGAATGGCGATTTCGAACGATTTGCCGGATTCGAAGCCAAGCTCGAAACCCGGGATCTCATCGATGGCCGCCGGCGGTTTCGCGGCACGTTGAAAGGAATCGCCGGCGGCGACGTCGAAATCGACCTCGGCCGCGATGCGGGCACGGTATTGCTGCCGCTCGCCTCGGTCGTCACGGCGCATTTGGTTGTGACCGACGCCCTGATCGCGGCAACTCTGAAATCGAATTCGAAACGCAAAACCCGACAGGAACTAGACGCATAGGCGATACCACGATGGAAAACGTCACCAGTCAAAACCGGATCGAGTTGTTGCAGATTGCAGACGCTGTTGCGCGCGAGAAGGTGATCGAGCGCGACACCGTTCTCGAAGCCATGGAAGAAGCGATCCAGAAGGCGGCCCGCACCAAGTACGGGCAGGAGAACGAAATCCGGGCGGAAATCGACCGTGAAAAAGGATCGATCCGGCTGTTTCGATGCCTCGAGGTTTCGGAGGAAATCGAAAACGATGCGACCCAGATCGGCCTCGGCGAAGCGCGCGAGCGCAACCCCGAAGCCCAGTTTGGCGACATCATTGCCGAGCCGCTGCCGCCGGTCGATTTTGGACGCATCGCCGCCCAGACCGCAAAGCAGGTCATTGTGCAAAAAGTGCGCGAGGCCGAACGCGAGCGCCAATACGAAGAGTACAAGGATCGCATCAGCGAGATCGTGAGCGGCATCGTCAAACGCGTCGAATACGGCAACGTCACCGTCGATCTCGGGCGCGCCGAGGCGGTCATCCGGCGCGACGAACTGTTGCCGCGGGAAACCTACCGCCAGGGCGACCGGGTGCGCGCCTATATCTACGATGTCCGCCGTGAGGTGCGCGGGCCGCAGATATTCCTGTCGCGCACGCATCCCAAGTTCATGGCCGCCCTGTTTGCCCAGGAAGTACCAGAGGTTTACGACAGCATCATTGAAATCCGGGCGGTGGCGCGCGATCCCGGCAGCCGCGCCAAGATCGCGGTGTTGTCGAACGACTCCAGCATTGACCCGGTCGGCGCCTGCGTCGGGATGCGCGGCAGCCGTGTGCAGGCGGTGGTCAACGAACTTCAGGGTGAAAAGATCGACATCATCCAGTGGTCGCCCGACGATGCCACCTTCAACGTCAACGCCCTGGCCCCGGCCGAGGTATCCAAGGTCGTGCTCGACGAGGATTCGCGCCGGATCGAAGTGGTGGTGCCGGACGAACAGCTTTCGCTGGCGATCGGGCGGCGCGGCCAGAACGTGCGGCTCGCCTCGCAGCTTAGCGGTTGGGACATCGACGTTCTGACCGAGGCCGAAGAATCTGAACGCCGACAGGAAGAGTTCCGCCAGCGCAGCCAGATGTTCATCGACACCCTCGATGTCGATGAGACGATCGCGCAGTTGCTGGTCACCGAAGGGTTCTCGGCGGTCGAGGAAGTGGCGTTTTCGCCGCTCGAAGATATCGCCGGAATCGAAGGCTTCGACGAAGATTTGGCGCAGGAACTTGCGCGCCGTGCCCAGGTGTATGTCGAACGCCGTAATGCCGAGTTCAACGATCAGCGCCTGGCGCTTGGCGTCACCGACGAGGTCGCGGCGTTCGAAGCCTTCAGCGCCGAAAATCTCGTTGAACTCGGACAGGCCGGCGTCAAGACGCTCGACGATCTCGCCGATCTGGCAAGCGATGAATTGCGCGAGACAATTCCCAGCGCCAATCTCAACGAAGACGAAGCCAACGACATCATCATGGCGGCGCGCGCCCACTGGTTCGACGATGAACCGGAGCCGGAGGCCGAAGCGGAAGGCGGCGAAGACGAAGACCCTTCAACCGCGGAATCCGCGCCGGCGGAGGCGGAGGAAAGCCAGACTTGACGATGGCAACCCTGACCCAGGAGGCTCCGGCCTCGCATTCCACCAACCGGGCGCCCGCCGCGCGGCGCTGTATCGTCACCCGTGCGCCGGCGCCACGGAGCGGTCTCGTCCGTTTCGTCCGCGGCCCGGACGATGCGGTGGTGGCCGATGTCGCCGAAAAGCTGCCGGGGCGGGGCGTTTGGGTAGGCGCCGAAGCCGGCCTCGTCCATAAGGCGGTCAAGAATAATCTGTTCGCCCGCGCCTTTCACGGGCCGGCGCGGGCTGCCGCCGATTTGCCAGCCACGGTGGAGCGCGCGCTCGCGGGCCGCTGCCTCGATTATCTCGGGCTTGCCGCCCGGGCAGGGCAGGTGGTCGCGGGTTACGAGAACGTCAGCGACCTCGTTCGCGCCGGCGAGGCCGCCGCGGTGCTGGCCGCGCACGATGCCGCGCCCGGCGGCCGCGCCAAGATCGCGGCTCTGGCCGGGGCGATTCGGGTGATCGAGCTGTTTGCCCGGGCGGAATTGAGTTTGGCACTGGGCCGCGAAAATGTGGTACATGCTGCCCTGCGGCTAGGGGGGTTGGCTGAACATTTCCTGCGCGAGTCGGCTCGCCTGTCGGGGTTCAGGCCGACCCCGGCTGCGGCGCAAGCGCATCGGATCTCATGAGCGAAACGAACGAAACCGACGAAAAAAAGCCCCTGACGCTGTCAGGCCGGGGCAAGCTGGAAATGAAAAAGCCAGCGACTGCGGGACAGGTGCGCCAGAATTTCTCGCACGGGCGGTCCAAGATCGTGACCGTAGAGGTCAAGAAGAAGCGCGCCGTTGGCCGCACCCGGAAGGCGGCACCCAAATCTTCGGTGTTGGAGAAAAAGGCCACCAGCCCCGAAGCCGGAGCGGAAACGGCCGCGGCAGATAAGGCGCCGAGCAAGACCCGGGTCGTGCTCAAGGCGCTGACCGACGACGAAAAGGCTGCCCGCGTCAAGGCGCTCGAAATTTCGATCAAGGAGACCCAGAAAGTGCGTGCCCGCGCTGAGGTCGAGACCAAGCTCTACCAGGCCGAGGAAGCGCGACTCGTTACCGAGCGTGAAGCCGCCGATGCGCGCGAAGCCGAGGAACAGGAGCGCAAGAAGCGCGAGGAAGGCGCCAAGCAAAAGGCGGCCGAAAAAGCGGCCCAGGTATTGGGCGACGAGGCCAGTACCGATGCCACGCCTGCCGGTGCCACCGAAGAGGCGCGCCCCGCCCGCCGCCCGGGCCGGCCTGAGATTCGCCGCCCGGCCCCGCGCCGGGGCGGGAAACGCCGCCGCGGCGGCAAGCTGACGATTTCGCAGGCGCTCGACGACCGCGAACGGGTGCGCAGCCTGGCCTCGGTCCGCCGCGCCCGGGAACGTGAAAAACGGCAGGCCGGCGGGGCCGATTCCGGAGCGCCCCTCAAAGTGCTGCGCGACGTCATCGTTCCGGACACGATTACCGTTCAGGAACTCGCCAATCGCATGGCCGAGCGCGCCACGGACGTTATCAAGACATTGATGAACATGGGCGTCATGGCGACTATCAATCAGTCCATCGACGCCGACACCGCCCAGCTCGTCGCCGACGAATTCGGTCATCGCGTCAAACGGGTGTCGGCGGCGGACGTCGAAATCGGATTTATCGACGAAGGCGACGAAGAGGCCGGGCAGGTGGCCCGCGCGCCTATCGTCACCGTGATGGGACACGTCGATCACGGCAAAACGTCGCTGCTGGACGCGATGCGCCATAGCGATGTGGCCGCGGGCGAGGCGGGCGGAATTACCCAGCATATCGGTGCTTACCAAGTGGGTATCGGCGGCGGCAGCATTACCTTCCTCGACACGCCGGGCCACGAGGCCTTCACCGCGATGCGCTCGCGCGGCGCCCAGGTGACCGACATCGTTGTCCTGGTGGTCGCCGCCGATGACGGCATCATGCCCCAGACCATTGAGGCAATTCACCACGCCCGTGCCGCCGAGGTGCCGATCTTGATCGCCATCAACAAGATCGACCGGCCCGACGCCAATCCCGACCGGGTGCGCCAGGACCTGCTTCATCATGAAGTAGTGATCGAAGAAATGGGCGGCGACGTGCTGGCGATCGAGGTGTCGGCCAAGGAGAAGACCGGCCTCGACAAACTTGAGGAAGCGATCTTGCTTCAGTCCGAAGTGATGGAGCTCAGGGCCAATCCGAACATGCGCGCCGACGGCGTGGTCATCGAGGCGAAGCTCGAACAGGGGCGCGGCAACGTCGCGACCGTTCTCGTGCGGCGCGGCACCCTGCGGGTCGGCGATATCGTCGTCGCCGGCAGCGAGTGGGGGCGAGTGCGGGCGCTGATCGACGACCGTGGCAACCAGATCGAAACGGCAGGTCCGGCGCAACCGGCCGAACTATTGGGGCTTTCCGGAACGCCCGAGGCCGGTGATTATTTTGGCGTGGTCGAGAACGAGGCGCGCGCCCGCGAAATCGTCGAATTCCGCATCAACCGGTCGCGCAGCGCCGCCAGCGCGGTTTCCACCCAGCGCAGCGTCGAGGAGATGTTCTCGCAAATCGGCGATTCCGATCTCAGGGAGCTGCCGCTGGTTATCAAGACCGATGTGCGCGGCTCGCTCGAGGCGATTACGGGCGCGTTGGAGAATCTCTCGACCGAGGAAGTCGCGGTACGTGTTCTGCACGGCGCTGTCGGCGGCGTCACCGAGGCCGACGTGACTCTGGCCCAGGCCTCGAACGCGCTCATTGTCGGGTTCAGCGTCCGTGCCAACGCCCAGGCGCGCCAACTCGCCAAACGCGACAAGGTTGAGATCCGCTATTACACCGTCATCTACGACGTGGTTGACGCCATCAAGGCCCTGCTGACGGGATTGCTGTCGCCGATGATTCGCGAAACCATCCTCGGCCAGGCCCGCGTCAAAGAGGTTTTCGGCATTACGAAAGTGGGCAAGATCGCGGGTTGCGAAGTTTCCGAAGGGGTCGTGCGGCGCGGTGCCAAGATCCGGCTGCTGCGCGACGACGCCGTCGTGCACGAAGGGTCGATCAGTGCGCTGCGCCATTTCAAGGACGAAGTGCGCGAAGTCAAGGTGGGCTCCGATTGCGGTATCCGCCTCGACGGCTATCAGGATGTCCAGAAGGGCGACGTGATCGAGGCTTACGAAACCGAAGAGGTCGCCCGGACCCTGTAAGAGGCCGCGTGGCCCGGGGCCCGCGCCCGCACTGAACACGCTGGCGCAGGGCCGGGGAGTCCGCCGCCGCCCCGATCGGACCGAGTGTTCGCACCGCCATGAGCAAATCCCGCCGATCCGGCCCCAGCCAACGCCAGCTTCGCGTCGGCGAACTGGTGCGTCAGGCGCTGTCGGAATTGCTGCAGCGCGGCGAGCTGCGCCACCCGGCCCTCAGCACCACCTCGATCACCGTCAGCGAAGTCCGCATGAGCACCGACCTTCGCCACGCCGTCGCTTTCGTGATGCCGCTCGGCGGCGAAAACGCCGATGCCGTTCTGCAAGGCCTTGCCGAGTGCGCCCCCTTTATCCGGGGCCAGATTGCGCGCCGCGTGGCGCTGAAGTTCGCGCCCGATTTGAAGTTCGAATTCGACCATTCGTTCGACGAAGCCGAGCGCATCGAGAGGCTGCTTGATCGGGCGTTGCCGGGCGGCGCTGCTCCCGACGAGGACTAGATGACCCGGCGCAAGGGCGACCCGGTGCACGGTTGGCTCAATCTTGACAAGCCCGTGGGGATTTCTTCGGCGCGCGCGGTGGCTCGCGTCAAGGCGCTTCTGAACGCGCAAAAGGCGGGTCACGGCGGCACACTCGATCCGCTGGCAAGCGGGATTCTGCCGATTGCGCTGGGCGAAGCCACCAAGACGGTGTCCTGGGCGATGGCCGGCACCAAAGTTTACGAATTCACCGTGAATTTCGGCGAATCGCGTGACACCGACGATGGCGAGGGTGCCGTCACCGGGACCTCGGCGGTGCGTCCGGACGCGGCCGCGATCGAGGCCGTTCTGGGCGAGTTCACCGGCGACGTCTGCCAGGTACCGCCCGCCTTTTCTGCCCTCAAGGTCAGCGGCCGGCGCGCCTACGAACTCGCGCGGGCCGGCGAAATCCCAGTGTTGGCCCCGCGAAACGTTCGCATCGACCGGCTTCGGCTGCTGGGTGGCGGGGGCGCTGAAGCCCGCCTCGAGGTGACATGCGGCAAGGGCACCTATGTCCGGTCCCTGGTCCGGGATCTGGCGATCCGGCTGGGTACGCTCGGGTATGTTCACCGCCTGCGCCGGATCCGATGTGGTCCGTTCTCGCAGGAAACGGCAATTTCGCTGGATAAATTGAACGAGTTAAGCCATAGTGCGCGCCGCGCGGAGGCCCTGCTTCCGGTCGAGGTGGCGCTGGACGACATCCCGGCCCTAGCCCTGACCCAGGAAGACGCCCTTCGGCTGCAGTGCGGCCAACAGGTCGAGGCCCCCGCTACCGTTGAGGGCATGGTCTATGTGACGGCAGACGGGCAACTGATTGCCCTTGCCGATGCGACCCATGGCCAGTTACGCCCGGTACGGGTGTTCAGCTTTTAGGAAACGGAGAACCGATGTCGATAACGGCAGAGCGCAAGTCGCAGTTGATCCAAGAATTCGCGATCGGGACAAACGATACCGGGTCGCCCGAGGTTCAGGTGGCAATCCTGACGGACCGCATTGCCACCCTGACCGAACACTTCAAATTCCACAAAAAAGATATCCATTCGCGCCGCGGTCTGTTGATGATGGTTAGCCGGCGCCGCAGTCTGCTCGACTTTCTCAAGAGCAAGGACCAGGAACGCTACCTAAATCTGATCAAGCGCTTGGGGCTCAGAAAGTAACCGCTGAACCCGGCCACCGCGCGGAATCGTTGTTCCGGCGGTCTGGGGCTCCCGAACGGGGGCACCTCGAAGGAAACAGAAAACACATGGAATGAACTCGCAGAAACTGCTGCGAGTTCCGCACGCAGGCCGCGGCAGGACAGATCGCGGCCGGCCGGCTTTGATCGGAAATCAAGCCGGCGAAATCGCAATAAGAAAGAGAGATATATGTTCGACATTCATCGTAAAGAAATCGATTGGGGCGGCCGCAAGCTGGTGCTCGAAACCGGACGCATGGCGCGGCAGGCCGATGGCGCTGTTCTCGTCAGTTACGGCGACACGGTTGTTTTGTGCACGGCCGTTGCCAAGAGGTCCCCTCGCGCAGGCGTGGATTTCTTCCCGCTTACCGTCAACTATCAGGAAAAGACCTTCGCCGCCGGCAAGATCCCCGGTGGATTTTTCAAACGCGAAGGCCGGCCCGGCGAGAAAGAAACCTTGACCTCCCGGCTGATCGACCGGCCGATCCGGCCCCTGTTTGCCAAGGGATTCCGCAACGAAACCCAAACCATTTGCACCGTGCTGTCGCACGACCTCGAAAACAACCCCGACATCCCGGCGATGATCGGTGCCTCCGCCGCCCTGACGCTGTCGGGCATTCCCTTTCTCGGGCCGATCGCTGGGGCCCGCGTGGGCTATTTCGACGGCGAATACCGACTCAATCCGATGGTCGACGAAATGCCGGCCTCGGACCTTGACCTCATTGTCGCCGGCACCTCCAGCGCCGTGCTGATGGTTGAGTCCCAAGCCGGGCAGCTCAGCGAAGAGGTAATGCTGGGTGCGGTCATGTTCGGTCACGAACAGCTCCAGCCGGTTGTCGACGCAATCGTGTCGCTGGCCGAGGAATGCGCCAAAATACCGTGGACGGTGGCGGAAGCGCCCGACACGACCGACCTCGAAGCGCGGATCGAAACCCTGATCGGGGCCGACCTGCGTGCGGCCTATCAGGAACAAGGCAAGCAGGCGCGGACCGAACTGTTGTCGGCTGTGCGCGCCAAAGTGAACGAGGCGCTGGCCGACGACGAAGACGCCGCCTCGCTGGCTGGCGATATCGTCAAGGGTATGGAGAAATCCATCGTCCGCAAGCAGGTGCTGGAAACCGGCGTGCGCATCGATGGCCGCGATACGAAAACCATTCGCCCGATCCTGTCCCAAACCGACGTGATTCCGAGGGCCCACGGTTCGGCTCTCTTCACCCGCGGCGAAACCCAGGCCCTGGTGGTGACGACGCTGGGTACCGGGCAGGACGAGCAGATTATCGATGCGCTCGAAGGCGAATTCCGCGAACATTTTATGTTGCACTACAACTTCCCACCCTACTCGACCGGCGAAACCAAGTTCATGATGTCGCCGGGACGGCGCGAAATCGGTCACGGCAAACTTGCCTGGCGGTCGTTGCGGTCGCTGATGCCTTCGCGTGAAGAATTCCCCTACACCATTCGGGTCGTATCCGAGATCACCGAATCGAACGGGTCCTCGTCGATGGCCTCGGTGTGCGGGGCCTCGCTGTCGCTGATGGGCGCGGGCGTGCCGTTGAAGGCGCCCTGTGCCGGCATCGCCATGGGTCTCATCCTCGAAGATGAGGGCCATGCCGTGTTGTCCGACATCCTGGGTGACGAAGATCACCTCGGCGATATGGACTTCAAGGTGGCCGGAACCGATAAGGGCATCACCGCCCTGCAAATGGACATCAAGGTGACGGGAATCACCCGCGAAATCATGCAGACGGCGCTTGAGCAGGCCCACGACGGGCGCATTCACATCTTGGGCGAAATGGCCAAATCGCTGGATGCGGCGCGCGATTCGGTCGCCGAACACGCCCCGCGGATCACAACGATTACGATTCCGAAGGACAAGATTCGCGAGGTAATCGGTACCGGCGGCAAGGTTATTCGCGAAATCTGCGAAACCACAGGCGCCAAGATCGACATTGAAGACGACGGCACCATCAAGGTGGCCTCGACGGATACCGAGTCGGGCGTGGCGGCGATCAACTGGATCAAGGACATCGTTGCCGAACCGGAAGTCGGCGTGATTTACCGCGGCAAAGTGGTCAAGGTGGTCGATTTCGGAGCGTTCGTGAATTTCATCGGCACCCGCGACGGCCTCGTCCATATCTCCGAACTGGCCTCCAGGCGGGTCGGCAAGGTGACCGATGTGGTCAACGAAGGCGACGAGGTCTGGGTCAAGGTGCTTTCTTTCGACGACCGTGGCAAGGTTCGCCTCAGCATGAAGGTCGTCAATCAGGAATCCGGCGACCACATCGTCGAGGGTGACAAGGTCGGAGCCGAGGCCGGCAGCTAGGGCCGGGCGCCTCAATTATTGGAACACAGTCGAGCCGGCCCATGGACCAGCGAATGAACGATCGATTTGGGACCGCCGCACGGCGGTCCCGGCGCCCGCACCGCGGCCGGCGCCGGTCGGGGCCGCTGTCATGAAATCCCTCAACGCGATCCGTATCGCGGGCCGGGAGGTGCTGCCTTTGGTCGAAGGCGGCAAAGGGATTTCGATTACCACCGGTGAATGTTCCGGCGCCTGGGCCGCGGCAGGGGGGATTGCCACCTTCTCGGCCGTCAATGCCGATCCCTACGACGCCGACGGGCGATTGATCCCGCAGATCTACCGCGGCCGCACCCGCCGCGAACGCCACGAAGAACTGGTCCACTACGCCATTCAGGGCGGGATCGCCCAGGCCCGCATCGCCTACGAGCGCGCCTCGGGTGGACTTATCCATGTCAACGTCCTGTGGGAAATGGCCGCCGCCGAGCGCGTTCTTCGGGGCGTTCTCGAGGGTGCGCGCGGGCTCATCAACGGCATCACCTGTGGCGCCGGGATGCCCTACAAGGTCGCCGAACTCGCGGCCCAGTTCGGCATCAACTATTATCCCATCGTGTCGTCCTCGCGCGCATTTCGCGCGTTGTGGAAACGGGCCTACCATCGCTTCGCCGAGCTGCTCGGCGGGGTGGTGTACGAAGACCCGTGGCGGGCCGGCGGACACAACGGACTTTCCAACAACGAAGACCCCGACAAGCCCGAAGACCCCTACCCGCGGGTCAAGGCACTGCGCGACATGATGCGCGAATTCGGTCTCGAGCAAACGCCGATCATTATGGCCGGGGGGGTCTGGCTTCTTCGCGAATGGGAACACTGGATCGATAATCCCGAACTCGGCCCGATTGCCTTCCAATTCGGAACCCGCGCGCTCCTGACGCAGGAAAGCCCCATTTCGGACGCCTGGAAACAGCGCCTTCTGACGCTGAGGGACGGCGACGTCTTTCTCAACCACTTCAGCCCGACCGGGTTCTGGTCGTCCGCGGTCGATAACAAATTCATGGGGGAATTGAAGGCCCGCAACGACCGGCAGATCGCCTACACCACCGATCCGGTGGGCGATCACGAGGCGGGACTCGGCATCGGCGCGCGCAAGCGAATGGTCTATGTCACGCCGCACGACAAATTGCGGGCGCAGGAGTGGATCCGGTCCGGGTTCACCGACGCCCTGCGCACGCCGGATTCGACGCTAATTTTCGTAACGCCGAAAACATCTGACGAGATCCGCACCGACCAGATCGAGTGCATGGGCTGCCTCAGCTCTTGCGACTTCTCGAACTGGTCCCAGAACGAAGCGCGTACAACCGGCAAGAAGGCCGATCCCCGCAGTTTCTGCATCCAAAAGACGTTGCAGGCGATCCGCCATACCGATGACGTCGATGACCAGCTCATGTTTGCTGGCCAAGCCGCCAGCCGTTTCGCCCAGGATCCGTTCTATTCCAACGGTTTCATCCCCACCGTGAAGCAATTGATCGAGCGGCTGATCACCGGCGACTAGCCTAGAGTGCGTCAATAGCGCAGGTTGCGTTTTTTCAGAATCGTGCTCATGTTATTGAATATGAACGTTACGGTTACCCTTGACCGCGCCCGTGAGCAGCTGCGGGAAGTCGGATTGCGCCCGACACGTCAGCGGCTGGCGCTGGCGAGGCTTTTGTTTCAAGACTGCGCCCGCCACATCACCGCCGAGGGCCTCCACGCCGAGGCCGCCGAAGAAGGCATCCGGGTGTCGCTGGCGACTGTTTACAACTCGCTCCACCAGTTCGTCCGGGTTGGCTTGCTGCGTGAAATCGTCGTCGATTCGGGCCGCGCCTATTTCGATACCAACACCTCAAATCACCATCATTTCTTTCTTGAAACCGAGGGGCGTCTCGAGGATATCGGCGCCGAACAGGTGGCGCTGGCGCGCTTGCCCGAACCGCCCGAGGGGACCCGCATTGGCCGTGTCGACGTCATAATCCGGGTTCAGGAGGACAATGAGTAGGCCCGTTTTCCAGTAAGTTGGGCTCTTTTCTATAATAATTCTAAACAATTGACAGGTGGCCCGTCACCGCCTACATTGCGTCTGACGCTGCCGGGACAGCCATAGGGCGCAGCGCAGTCCCAACCCCCATCGAGAGACCGAGAGAACAGGAGCAACACCATGGCATCGCTTGCAGGGTCGAAGACCGAACAAAACCTGAAAGACGCGTTCGCCGGTGAGAGCCAAGCCAACCGCCGCTATCTCTATTTTGCCCAAAAAGCTGATATCGAGGGCTACAACGATGTCTCGACCGTATTCCGGTCGACCGCCGAGGGCGAAACCGGCCATGCCCACGGTCACCTCGAATATCTCGAGGTGATCGGCGACCCTGCCACTGGCGAACCGATCGGTCCCACGGCGCTGAATCTCAAGGCCGCGATCGTCGGCGAAACCCACGAGTACACCGACATGTACCCGGGCATGGCGCGCACCGCGCGCGACGAAGGCTTCGACGAGATCGCCGACTGGTTCGAAACACTCGCCAAGGCCGAGAAATCCCACGCCGGACGCTTTCAGAGGGCGCTCGATACGCTCGACTGATGCGCCGTCGCCCGCCGAGGCGGGCGCGCGAACGGTCAACACTAAGGGGGGATCGGTCGGCCGGTCCCCCCTTGGTGCGTTTTCAGCCCCGCCCGAGGATTTGAATCCATGTCCGTCAAAGAAGGCAGCACCGAGGCCCCGACTCGCCATGCCATACCGTGGCAGGACCCGGCCTTCACCGATCCCGGGAAAATCGATACCGAACTCCGGCGGGTATTCGACATCTGCCACGGTTGCCGGCGTTGCTTCAATCTGTGCGATTCGTTTCCGCGGCTGTTCGATCTGATCGACGAGTCCGAATCCGGCGAGCTCGATTCCGTCGCCAGCAGCAGTTTCGGGCCGGTCATCGATGCCTGCACGCTGTGCGACATGTGCTTCATGACCAAGTGCCCCTATGTTCCGCCGCACGAATTCGACCTCGACTTTCCGCACCTGATGCTGCGGGTGCGTGCGGCCGAGGCGAAGGCGGGCAAGATAGGGTTTTTCGACAGCCAACTCGCCCGGACCGACCGCAACGGCCGTCTCGCGGGTGCCGCGCCGGGGCTTGCCAACTGGGGTTCGAACCGCAACAACCGGCTGACGCGGAACATGCTCGAGTCGGTGGCCGGTGTGCACCACGATGCGGAGTTGCCGAAGTACACCGGCAAGACCTTCGAGGCGCGCGCCAAGGCGGCATCGCCCGAGGTCGCCGATGCGCCCGCCCGGAGCCGTAAGGCGGTGCTCTACGCCACCTGTTTCGTGAATTACAACAACCCCGGTATCGGTGAAGCAGCGCAGTATGTGCTGGCCCGTAACGGTGTCGAAACCGAGGTCGTCTATCCCGAATGTTGCGGCATGCCGCAACTGGAAAAGGGTGAAATCGGCGATGTCGCCGGGCGTGCCCGCCGTATCGCCGCGGTGATGATGCCCTGGATTGACAAGGGCTACGACATCATCGCGTTGACGCCCAGTTGCGCTCTGATGCTGAAGTTCGAATGGCCGCTGATCGCTCCGGACGAGGAGGACGTGCGCCGCCTGTCCGAGGCGACCCGCGACATAACGGAGTACGTCGTCGATATCGCGCGCACCGAGGGCCTCGCCGAGGGCCTCTCGCCGCTTGAGGGGGGCATCAGCGTCCACCTCGCTTGCCACGCGCGGGCCCAGAACATGGGACCGAAGGCAGCGGTCCTGCTGCGTCTTATCCCCGCTACCGAAGTGACGCCGATCGAACGCTGTTCCGGCCACGGCGGATCGTGGGGCATCAAGAAAGACAACTTCGAGGTGGCGCTGAAAGTCGGTAGACCGGCCGCCAGATCGGCGGTCGACAAGGGTGCGGCATTCTTTGCTTCTGAATGTCCGTTGGCCGGCAAGCACATCGTCCAGGGCATGGAAAAGCTCGAGGGCGAGGCCGGTTGCAGGGCCTGGCACCCGATTGAACTGTTCGCGCGCGCCTACGGGTTCCGCCCCGGGGGCGAGTCGCCATGAACACCGCCCCTACCGAACTGACCCGCGCCGACATTCTGCCGATGAACGAATACCGCGCGATCCGCAAAGAAAGGAAGGCGGCCGTCTCGGACTTGAAGAAAAACCGCCGCGTCAAAGTGGGTCCGTTCGCGACGTTCTCTTTCGAGAACTACGAGACCATGTGGATCCAGGTCCACGAAATGTTGCACATCGAAGGCGGCGGCGAGGCGCAAATCGACGACGAACTCTCGGCCTACAATCCGCTGATCCCGAAGGGGCGCGAACTGGTGGCGACGTTGATGTTCGAAATCGGCGACCCGGTGCGGCGCGGCCGCGAACTCGGCCGCCTGGGCGGCGTCGAACACACCATCGCCATCGAGGTCGGCGGCGAATCGATCATGGCGACGCCTGAGGCCGACGTCGAACGCACCAGGAAAAGCGGCAAGACGTCATCGGTCCACTTTCTGCATTTTTCCTTTAGCGATGCCCAGGCCGGCAAATTTCGCGATCCGGCGGTAGATGTCCTGCTGCGTATCGGCCACGAGCATTACGGCCATGGGGCGGTGATTGCGCCGGCGGTGCGGGCGGCGCTGGCAAAGGATTTCGCCTAATCCCGTCCCGATCCACGCGGCCGTCTACCCGGGCCGGAACGGCTAGGGAAAGGTTTCGTCGCGGGTGACGCCCCACAGGCCGGCGCGCGGAATGAAGGCGCGAACTTCCGCCACCTCGACTTCGCACCACAGGCCCTCGCACGCCATCACGCGTACCACCACTCCCGGTTCGGCCTTGAGCAAAATCGTCGAATCCGCGCGCGGGCGACGGTACAGGTTCTGGACCGCGGCGAACACGATGGCTGTCCGGGCGGAGGACAGCAGATTGCGGTAGATCCATCCGGTGTCGCCCTCGGAATCCCGGACCTGAACCCAGTTCTCGAACCGGCCGATGGCTTCCACCGGCAAGCCGCGGCGCCGGAACACCCAGCCGATCGGATAGCGCGTGCCCGGGCCCGCCCGGACGTTGACCTCGTCGGCCTGCAAGGACATGAAGCGCGGGGCGAACGCCTGCTCCTGGGCGCGTACCGGCGCGGCGCCGGGCGCACCAGCCTTCAAGGCGAACAGCACCAGCAACAGGACGGCGGTGGGGCGCAGCGGGTGTGGGATCAGGAGGGGTCGGGGAGACATTTCGCAACGGAGCCGATGCAGCCGGTTGATCCGGCGGCCGGGCCGCGGTCCATATGCCAAGCCGGGGTCGGGCGGGTCAAGCGCCACCTGCGGCGGGCCCGCGCCAGCGGCGCTCCGTTGCGGCTCTTTGGGCGATTTGCTAAGACATTCAGCAGTTGCCCCATACCCAATTCCTGTCAGAGCGCTCCTTCAATGGCCCGAAAAAAGCCGGTCGTCGTCATCACCCGGAAGCTGCCGGACCCGGTGGAAACCCGGATGATGGAACTCTTCGACACGCGCCTGAACGTCACCGACGAAATCATGACCCAGGATCAGCTGATCGAAGCGGTCAAGACAGCGGACGTGCTGGTGCCGACGGTCACCGACCGGATCGATGCCGAAATCATTGCCGCCGCCGGTTCGTCCCTGAAACTGATCGCCAATTACGGGAACGGCGTCGACAACGTCGATGTGGCCGCCGCCAAGGAGCGGAAAATTATCGTAACCAATACCCCAGGCGTCCTGACCGCCGATACCGCGGACATGACCATGGCGCTGATTCTGGCGGTACCGCGCCGCATGACCGAGGGGGAGCGGCTGGTCCGTGCCGGCAAGTGGTCGAGCTGGAGTCCCAATTTCATGCTCGGACGCCGGTTGTCGGGAAAACGCCTCGGCATCGTCGGCATGGGCCGGATCGGAACCGCAGTGGCACGGCGCGCGCGCGTGTTCGGATTGTCGATCCACTATCACAACCGCCACCGCGTGGCCGAAGAGACCGAGGCCGAACTGGAGGCGACGTACTGGGAAAGTCTCGATCAGATGCTGGCCCGCATGGACATCGTATCGATCCATTGCCCCTACACGCCGGCGACCTACCACCTGCTATCGGCGCGCCGCCTCAGGCTGATCCGCAAGGACGCCTACATCGTCAACACCGCGCGCGGCGAGATCGTCGACGAATCGGTGCTGATCGAAATGCTGGAAAACGGCGATCTTTCGGGTGCCGGCCTCGATGTCTATATGAACGAGCCCGACATCAATCCGAAGTTTCTGGAATTCGACTCGGTCGTGCTGCTGCCGCATATCGCCTCGGCGACTCTCGAGACGCGCGTCGATATGGGGGAAAAAGTACTGATCAACATTCGCACCCTGTTCGACGGCAACGCCCCGCCCGATCGGGTGTTCGCGCAGTTTCTCTAGCAGGGTGCTGAAAAACTGTTTTGGGAACGGATTGGCGCAACAACGAGTCGCGAATTGACCATCAGCGGTTCCATTCTATCGCTATCGCGCCCAGCTTGATTCATTCGTTGCGCAAATCGTCGTCGCCGGAGATTCCGCCAGCTCGGGATTTGCGCTAGATAAACACCATCGATCCGCCGTTACGGGTGTCCTGGTAAAACGTCACCAGCCCGCCTTCGACATAGTCGATGTCGTCGCGTAAATCGGCCGCGCTCAGGCCGACCGCGCGCAGTCCCATTTCGCACACCATGAAGGTCACGCCGAGATCGCGGCAGGCACCCAGAAGTTCGGCGAACGTGGCAACGCCGGCTTGCGCGAATTCCGCGTCGATTAGAACCGCCTCGCGCCCGTCCCCGCCCGGCAGCCCATGCCATCCCGGCACCACGCCTGCATCTTTCTTGAGGGCGTAAATCGCCTGCATGGTGAAAAACAGCGTTGCCGGAATATTGACGGCGGCCGCCGCGCTCGCCATCGCCAGCGCATAATGCACCTTGTCGAAGGCCCCCGAATAGACGATCAGGGATAGCTTTTGCGGGCGCGTGGGCACGTCAGGCGGCATGAGCCGAAAGGTCCGTGATCGTCGGCTGCGTTCCGCACAGGGCGCAGGATTCGTCGGGGCGCACGCGCACGCGCCGAAATGTACCGGCGAGTCCGTCGTAGATGGTCAGCCATCCCGACTGGCTTTCGCCGATACCAAGAATTTCCTTGATGACTTCGGTCGCCTGCAAGGTTCCCATGGTTCCGGCCAGCGCCCCGAGCACGCCTCCCTCAGCACACGACGGGATCAGGCCGGGCGGCGGAGGGGCCGGATAAATGCAGCGGTAACACGGGTTTGGGCCACCTTCAAATGATTTGAACGTGGCGAGCTGGCCGTCGAAACGCAGCACCGCCGCCGACACCAACGTCTTGCGCGCGAGGTGGCAGGCGTCGTTGACCAGAAAGCGGGTTTCGAAGTTGTCGCTGCCGTCGGCGATCACATCGTAATCGGCGAACAGGTCGAACACGTTGCCGGGCCCGAGCCGTTCGGTGTGGCAGATCAGCGTCACGTCCGCATTGAGGGCGGCGACGGCATCGGCGGCGCTGTCGGTCTTGGGGCGGCCGACGTCTTCGGTGCGGTGCGCGATCTGGCGTTGCAGGTTCGAAAGCGAGACCCGGTCGTCATCGACGACGCTGAGGGTCCCGACACCGGCGGCGGCGAGATAGATCAGGACCGGCGATCCCAGTCCGCCCGCGCCGATCACCAGAACCTTCGACT
The DNA here is from genome assembly GCA_964611585.1 of uncultured Alphaproteobacteria bacterium. Classification (GTDB taxonomy): domain Bacteria; phylum Pseudomonadota; class Alphaproteobacteria; order SHVP01; family SHVP01; genus CAZTAK01. The sequence continues at coordinate 36,727 of CAZTAK010000006.1, read as the reverse complement.
GCAACAGCTTCGCCTGACCGGCGCCGCCGACCTCCGGCAATATGATGTGCCGGGCGTAGCGTTCGATCTGGGATTCGGAAAAGTCCATCACTCGAACAATGCAGTCGAAAGGTAGCGTTCCGCGTGGTCGGGCAGAATCGCAACGATCAGCTTGCCCTCCATGCCCGCGCGTTTGCCGAACTCCAGCGCCGCCGCGATTGCCGCGCCCGAGGATGTGCCGCAGGCAATTCCTTCCAGCCGTGCCGCCTTGCGCGCCGTCTCCAGCGCGGTTTCGTTGGCAATGGTAACGATCTCGTCGATCACGCTGGTATCGAGTATGGCAGGCACGAAGCCGGCACCGATGCCCTGTATCAGGTGCGGGCCCGGCGGGCCGCCCGACAACACCGCCGAATCCTCAGGCTCGACGGCGATGATCCGGACATCCGGCTTGCGCGCCTTGAGCACCTGGCCGACGCCGGTAATGGTGCCGCCGGTGCCGACGCCGCATACCAGGACATCGACGCCGCCGCGCGTGTCGCTCCAGATCTCTTCCGCCGTCGTTTGGCGGTGGATTTCCGGATTGGCCGGATTCTCGAATTGTTGCAGCATGATCGCATCGGGCAGCGACTCGACCAGGTCTTTGGCCGCGGCGATGGCGCCGCTCATGCCCTCGGTTGCCGGTGTCAGCTGTAGCTCCGCGCCCAGGTGTTCCAGCATTCGCCGGCGTTCAACCGACATGCTTTCCGGCATGGTCAAAATCAGGCAATAGCCGCGCGCCGCGCACACGAAGGCGAGCGCAATGCCGGTATTGCCCGAGGTCGGTTCGACGATCACGGTGCCGTCGCGAATTTTCCCGTCGCGTTCGGCGGCGGCGATCATCGCCAGCCCGATCCGGTCCTTGACCGACGACAACGGATTGAAGAATTCCAGTTTTCCGGCCAGATCGGCAGCGCATCCCGCGTCGCGCGCGATCGCGCTCAGGCGCACCAGCGGCGTGCCGCCAATGGTATCGACGATACACTCGCGAATGCCCGGACCGGACGCGCCAGTGCCGCCGGCCGGGGCCGGGGTCGCGGTTCCTGGGGTTTCGCCGGCCATCATCCGTCAGATGGTGAAATCGAGGTGCGCGCGGGCATCGCCGCCGACGCCCACTTCGCGCGCATGGCGGCACAGGTCCTCGATGGTCACTGCATCGAGCCGCGTCATCAGGGTCTCTTCGAGGTCGCGCCACAACGGCGCCACCACCGACCGGCCGAGAACGGATTCGCTCGGATACTCGAATCCGTTGCCGCCCTCGACGTCATAGACGACCCGCGCCACGTCGCCCAGCGTCACGCGCCGGCGCTCGCGCGCCAACCGGTAGCCGCCGCGCGGCCCGCGCGTGCCTTTCAGGATGCCAGCCCGCACCAGGCGCTGCATCACCTGTTCGAGATAGCGCTGCGGGATGCCTTGACGCGCGGTGATGTCCTTCGACTGCACCGGCCCGGCGCCAGCGTGGTAGGCGATGTCAACCACCGCCTCGAGCGCGAAAATCATCTTCTTCGAGAGCCGCAGCATGGAATCAGACGCCCAGCGCGCGGGTCTTTGGCGCGTGCCGGATGCCGGTCGATCCGAAGCCGCCTTGCCCCCGTGCGCTGCCATCGAGTTCATCCACGATCTCAAAGCGGACATCGACAAGCTGGGCGATCACCATTTGGGCGATGCGCTCGCCGCGGCGGACGACGAACGGCTTCTGTCCCATGTTGATGAGCACGACGCCGACTTCGCCGCGATAATCGGAGTCGATCGTGCCCGGGCTGTTCAGGACCGTGATGCCGTGGTCGAGTGCGAGACCCGAACGCGGCCGGATCTGCGCCTCGATGCCGTCCGGCAGGGCGATGCAGAAACCGGCCGGCACCAGAGCACGTTCCCCCGGCGCGAGGGTTTGGGTGTTGCCGATCGCCGCGCACAGATCGTAGCCGGCGCTTCCCGTGGTTGCCGGTTCCGGCAGGGGCAACCCTTCGGCGTGCGCCAGTCGCTCGATGGCGATGCGCACGCTCATGCGTCCGAACGGACCGGTGCGGCCGTTTTCTCGAGGGCTCCGAAATGATCCGCAATACGCGCCACTAGGCGGGAGGCCACCTCGGCCTTGGAGAGCGCCGGCCAGGAATCGGTATCGTCCGCGGTAATGAGGTGAACCGTGTTGCTGTCGCCGCCGATCACGCCCGAGGCCGCCGATACGTCGTTGGCGAGAATCCAGTCGCAGCGTTTGCGTTCTAGCTTGCGGCGCGCGTGCTCCAGCACATTCCCGGTTTCGGCCGCAAAGCCGACGACCAGCGCCGGCCGCTGCTCGGTGTCCGCCGCCAGACCGGCGAGAATATCCGGGTTCTCGACCAGATCGATAGGCGGCGGGGCGCCGTCCTTCTTGATCTTGCCGGGCGCTGTATCGGCCGGGCGCCAGTCGGCGACGGCGGCGGCGCAAACGGCGACATCCACGGGCAGCGCTTCAAGGCAGGCGGCTTCCATTTCGCGCGCCGATTCGGCGTGGACGGTGGTAACGTCCGCCGGGTCGGCAAGGGCGGTGGGACCCGCCACCAAAATTGTTTCCGCGCCCGCCGCCGCCAGCGCCGCGGCGATGGCGTGGCCCTGTTTGCCGCTGGACCGGTTCGAGAGATAGCGCACCGGGTCGAGGGCCTCATGGGTCGGGCCCGAGGTTACCAGCGCGCGGACGCCCCGAAGCGGGCGCGGCGGGGCCGCGGCATCAGCCGGAAATCCGGCGAAATGCGCCTCGATGGCGGTGACAATGGTCGCCGGCTCGGCCATGCGGCCGGCGCCGTATTCGCCATCCGCCAATTCGCCGATCTCGGGGCCGACGCTGGCGATACCGTCACCATGCAGTTGCGCAAGGTTCCGTCGTGTCGCCGGGTGCTCCCACATGTGCACATTCATGGCCGGGGCAAGCAGGACCGGCTTGTTGGTCGCCAAGAGCACTGTGCTTGCGAGGTCGTCGGCCAGCCCCGCGGCCATCTTGGCCATCAGATTGGCGGTCGCGGGCGCGACAACGATCAGGTCCGCCTCGCGCGATAGCCGGATATGCCCCATCTTGCTTTCGTCGGTCAGCGAAAACAGGTCGCGGTAGACTTCTTCCGAGGCGAGCGCCGAAACCGACAGCGGCGTCACGAATTGGGCACCGGAGTCGGTCAGGACGCAGCGCACGCCGGCACCCCGATCGCGCAGCCGGCGGATCAGGTCGAGGCTCTTGTAGGCGGCGATCCCGCCGGCAATTACCAGCAGGATATTTTTGTCGCTCAACACCGTGAAATTGTCCTAAGTACGGCGGGAATATGTATTAAAGGTACTGCCGTCGCAGACGGCGCGCAATAGGCCCGCGGCGGACTTGAGTTGCGAGTGGGGCCGTTCGATCCCTCACAATTCGATGTCCCTTTGGCAGGCCGCGCCACGCGGCCACCTTTGCGACTGCGCTCAATTCAGTTCGATCTCTGATTCCCAATCCATCGGGGCCGGAAGCCGGAATCGAACAGCTAGAACAGGATCGCCAACGCCAGAATCGCGATTGCGGCCCACAACAGGGTGCGTTCGGGGGGCCAGCGCCGCCGCCCGTTGCCCTGGAGGAGGCGGGCAGTATCGGGATGGAGCTTGAGGCCGTCGCTGGCAATCTCGCCCAGAACCGCCTCGGCCCGCTCGGCCAGCGCCGGCAGGCGCCGCACCAGGCGCGCGCCCGCAAAGGCGGCGTCGCGCAGGCGCGCATCGGGACCCATGTTTTTTCCGATCCAGTCTTCGATCACGGGCTGGGCGATGTCCCAGAACATCACCTCGGGATCGAGGCTCCGCGAGACGCCCTCCGCGACCACCATCGTTTTCTGCAACAGCAGCAGCTGCGGCTGGGTCTCCATCTCGAACTTGGTCGTCGTTTGCAGAAGCTGCGCCAGCAGCCGCCCGATCGAAATTTCTTGCGCCGGCCGCCCGAGGATCGGCTCACCGATCGCGCGCAGCGCCTGTGTGAAGGCATTCAACGATTGCCCGCGCGGTACATAGCCCGCTTCGAAATGAACCTCGGCGGCGCGCTCGTAGTCGCGTTTGAGAAAGGCGAGCAACAGGTCGGCGACAAAAATCCGGGTCTGTAGGTCCAGCCGCCCCATGATTCCGAAATCCACCGCCAGCAGGTTGGCGTCGGCATCGGCGAACAGGTTCCCAGGGTGCAGATCGGCATGGAAGAAACCGTCGTGAAACACCTGGGTCAGAAACGTGCGCAGGAGATTTTCGGTGACGGTCGTTGCATCGATGCCGGCTTCATCCAGCGCCGCCCGGTCGTTGAGCGAGGTGCCTGCCATGCGTTCGAGGGTCAGCACGCGGCGGCTGGTGCGCGCCCAGTCGACCTCGGGGACACGAAACCGGGGGTCGCCTTCAAAATTCCGGGCAAGCTCGGAAGCCGCCGCCGCCTCGGACCGCAGGTCCATCTCGAGATCGACGATGGCGGCGAAGTTGCGGACGATTTCCACCGGCTTAAGTCGGCGCGCCTGGGGCTGGGTGCGTTCGACCAGCTCGGCGAGCCACTGGAACAGATCGAGATCGCGGCGGAAGGCGGCCTCGATGCCGGGCCGCAGCACCTTGACTGCGACCTCGCGCCCTTCGGCGGTGACTGCAAAATGAACTTGCGCGATCGAGGCCGCGGCTACCGGCACCGGCTCGAAGTGCGGAAACAACTCGTCCACCGGGCGATCGAACTCGGATTCGATGGTGGCGCGCGCAGCCTCGACCGAAAACGGCGGCAGGCGGTCGCGCAATTCGCCGAGGTCCCCGGCCATTCGTTCGCCGATCAGGTCGGCGCGGGTTGACCAGGACTGGCCGAATTTGATGAAACTGGGACCCAGTTCCTGAAGCGCCGCGGCGATGCGCTGGCCGCGCCGCAGGGGCTGGCGCCCGGGGCGGCGTCGCCCCAGCACGAGGCGGGCAAGCCGCGCCGGCACCGGCCCGAGCTCCAGGAAATCGAGCAGGAACAGGGCGTCGTAACGGGCCAGAATCCGGGCGATGCGGATCAGCCGGACGATATTGCGAACGGCGCGGCGCATGGGTCCTGCGGCCTACAAGCGCCAGGCGGTGAATAGGTTGACGATCCCCCCGCTGAGGCGATGCACGCGGACGCGGTCGAGTCCCGCCTCCGACACCATCCCGGAAAAGGCCCCGGCCTCGGGGAAGCGGCGGATGCTTTCCACCAGATAGCGGTAAGCATCGCCGTCGCCGGTAACGACCTGACCGACCAGGGGCACGACCGCAAACGAGTAGGTGTCGTACAGGCGCCCGAGCGGCCCCGCCGGCAGGCGACCGAATTCGAGACAGAAGAAGCGCCCGCCCGGCTTCAGCACGCGGCGGGCTTCGGCGAGCGCCGCCTCGCGCCCGGTGACGTTGCGGATGCCGAAGACAATCGAATAGGTATCGGCAACGCCGTCGGCGAGCGGCAGTGCGCTGGCGTCCCCCACCGCCCAGTCGAGGCCCGACAGCCGCCCCCGGTCGATGGCACGGGCGCGGCCCACCTCGATCATGTTGGGATTGGTGTCGACGACGGTGGCGTGGGCGGGCGCGCCGTCCTTGGCCGGTTCCTTGGCGCGGTCGAGAAACCGGAAAGCCACGTCACCCGTGCCGCCGGCCACATCGACCAGGTGCATTCCGGGTTTCGGATCCATGCGACGGGCGAGATCGGCCTTCCAGAGCCGGTGCAGGCCGCCGCTCATCAGGTCGTTCATCAGGTCGTAGCTGGGCGCCACCGAATCAAAAACGGCGCGGACCAGGCCCGGCTTCTCTTCGGCGCTGACGGCGCGGAATCCGAAGGTTTCGTCCCCATCCGGCCGGTCGGGCCGCGGTTCGTCGGGGGCGTGCGCGGGACCGGGGAGCATGGCCCAGACCATAGCGCAGCCCCAGGAAAGGCGCTACTTTCCGTGCCGCCGTGCCGACGTTCCTGCAAAGCGTCCCAAAGACCGGCGCCGGGCTCCGCGAGTCCCGCGCCCCGGTGCGCTCGGCCGTGAGTTCCCGCTGATGCCCGAATTGCCCGAGGTCGAAACTGTCGTCCGCGGATTGCGGCCGGTACTCGAAGCGCGGACGCTGGCCCGCGTCCAGGTGCGGCGCGGCGATTTGCGCAAGCCCCTGCCGCCGGATTTTGCTTCCCGGCTGAAAGGCCGGCGTATCGCGAGCGTGTCGCGCCGAGCCAAATACATTCTTGCGGCGCTGGAGGACGGCAACGTTCTTCTGATCCATCTCGGCATGCCGGGCCGGCTGGTCGTGCGGCCGCCGGAAGCGCCGCCGCCCGCCGGGCACGACCATGTGATATTCGAAACAAACGAGGGCCTGCGCGTCGTGTTCAACGATCCGCGCCGGTTCGGCCTGATGGACTTGTTCCGGGTCGAGGCCCTGGAAGACCACCCGCTTCTCTGCCGCTTGGGGCCCGAGCCGCTATCGAACGCATTCAACGGGCCGGTGCTGTCGTCGCGCCTGCGCGGCCGCAAGACGCCGATCAAAGCCGCGTTGATGGACCAGCGCACCGTCGCCGGGCTCGGTAACATCTATGTGTGCGAAGCCCTTTTTCGCGCCGGAATCTCGCCCCGCCGCGGCGCCGCTTCAGTCGCGGGGGTGCGTGCCGAGCGGCTAGTCGCCGCGATTCGCGCGGTACTGGAAGACGCGATTGCCGCAGGCGGTTCGAGTTTGCGCGACTTCGTCGGGGCGGGTGGCAAATCGGGTTATTTTCAGCACCGGTTCGATGTCTATGGCCGCGCCGGCGAATCGTGCCGCGACTGCACCTGTGAGTCCGGTATCCGGCGCCTTGTCCAGGGCGGGCGTTCGAGTTTCTATTGCCCGGTGCGGCAGCGCTAGAGCGGTTCCGTTTTGGTCGGAACCACTCTCTTTTTTTGCTCACGGCAGCGGACCCAAGGGTCCACGCCTGCGCGGGCGCGCCGCGCAAGCGGCGGGCCGCCTTGCGGCCATAGACGATTCCGGACGAACTGGAATCGCTCGAAGAGAACCCTGCCCCGGGCCCGGCCGATGGGCGCCCGCCGGAGCCGCGTGCTAGGCTCCGGAATGCGGTTTCTTTTGATGGGGATGCTCATCGCGGCGATTGCCGCCCTCGGGCCGGTTGGAATCCGGGCCCAGGATTTGCGGTTCGTCGCCGGCACCGGAGATGTACCGTTGATGGCGGGCCTCTCGCCGGTCCCGGAAGAAAGTTTCGCCTTCGACAAGCCCGAAGGCCGCATCGTCGAAGCCACCGTCCGCGGCGCGGTGCCGGCCGAACGGGTGCGGATATTCTATGCGGCGGCCCTGCCCCAGCTCGGCTGGCGGGCCGACGACGGGGGGTTCACCCGGGGCGGCGAGCGCCTGATCCTCGAGGTGGTGGCGGAGGCGGCCGGGGTCCGGGTGCGTTTTCTGATCGCTCCGCGATAGGTTCGCAGGCGACCGGGGCGCAACGCCCGGTGCGGACCCTGGATGGCCTCCCAGGCCCCGGAATCGAAGGTTGACGGGCCTCGCGGTATGGCGATATAACCCGGCGCTCGCACCTCAGCAGCATTGAGACCCTTGATGGCGCACCATAAATCCGCGCAAAAGCGCATTCGCCGCAACGCCCGCCGGAGCGACGTGAATAGTGCCCGCGTCGGCCGCATCCGCACCTACCTTCGCTATTGTGAAGAAGCGATTGCGTCGGGCGACCGCGACAAGGCGTTGGCGGCGCTGAAGAAGGCGGAACCGGAATTGATGCGCGGTGTCGGCCGCGGCGTTATCCGACGCAATACGGCGGCGCGGCGGGTATCGCGTATGGTTCGCCGGGTCAAGGCGATGCAGGCCTGAACTAAGGTTTACAATCCCGAACACAAGACCGCGCTTCGAGGCGCGGTTTTTTGTTGCCCGGTTCCGTTGCGGGCGGTCCGCCCATCGCGAGCAAGCTGAAATGTTCAGGTGCCGAATGCGCGTTGCCGAACGAGCGGCGCGGGTCATTGTTCAGGTTTTCGTAATTTGCATGGTGAAACAAGACGGTGCCGTCGTCAGTTCAAAACGGTCATGAATGAACGGCGCGAAGTGTACGGAAGTTGCTCGGTTCTTTTTCTTGCGCGCCCGCGCCGTCGCTGCGGATTCCGCCCGGCGGGTCTCGGCGAAACCGATCCGCTTGACGAGTCCGCCGCCCACGCTTCAACATGTTGTGGTGTTGCTGCGTTGCAGGGGCGCATACATTTTTTTGCATGCGGGTTCGTTGTCATGGTTGCAAGCGGCGCATCAGGACAGTAGGGTAGCCGTCAGTTGACTTTGGGTGCGGGGGTTTACCCAAAGTATACCGAAAGGAATTAGCCACTAATGCCAAGGGATGGATTTGCCCAATCCCTTTAGCGGAAGCTATTTTTTTGTTTGTTTCTTTGGTGTTAAGTACAAGTGGTTGAGTATTTGGAGGATTGCAATATTCCTAGAATAATCGGCCAATTTTAGGTCGAATAAGGGGCAGAAAAAACAAACTGGCGGACGCGGTGGACCCGTGCCAAACGGTTTACTTGAGACGATTGAATGATGAAGTACGCCGGGGATGTAACCTCCGAGAAAGCATGGCGCGCGTTGCAGCAGGACCCCGCAGCGGTTCTGGTCGATGTCCGTACGCGCGCTGAATGGATCTTCGTTGGCACTCCCGATTTGTCCGCGGCCGGCAAGGAAGTGGTCCAGATCGAGTGGCAGTCCTTCCCCGGCATGGCGGTCAATGAAGAATTTGTTGCCGCGGTCGAAAGTCGCGGCGCGACACCCGAATCCAAGCTTTATTTCATCTGTCGTTCCGGGATCCGCTCGCGCGATGCGGCGATCGCCATGACCGCGGCGGGTTACGCGCAATGTTGCAATGTGGCCGACGGGTTTGAAGGCGACCTTGACGGCAACAAACACCGCGGCGCCACGGGCGGTTGGAAGGCCGCAGGCTTACCTTGGTCGCAATCGTGAGTGGCGATTCAAAAAACCCGGCGCTGGCGCTGGATATTGCTGAGAACTGGGACCGGGTGCGCCATCGGCTGCGCGCCGAGGTTGGCGATGCCGCTTTCGACAGCTGGCTCAAACCGCTCGATCTTGCCAGCGTCCGCGACGGTCGCGTGATGCTGACCTTGCCGACCCGGTTCATGCGCGACTGGGTCATGTCTCACTATTTCGAGAAGATCGGCGCCCTGTGGCAAAGCGAGTGCGGCGAAACCGCCGCGGTCGAAATCCATGTCGTCCCCGGCGGAGCGCCGGTGCGCGGACTGGCCGCCGAAGCGGACTCGGGGAGCAAATCACGCCTGCCCGCGCCGGCTGGCATCGGCCGTGCCGAGGAAGAGGCGGGCGCGTCCCTCGACCTCAGGTTCACCTTCGCCAACTTCGTCGTCGGCAAGGCCAACGAACTCGCCTATGCCGCGGCCCGGCGGGTCGCAGAATCGCCGACGGTGCCCTTCAACCCGCTCTACCTCTATGGCGGCGTCGGCCTCGGCAAAACCCACCTCATGCACGCCATCGCCTGGCACATCCGCGAACGCGACCCCGACCGCAAGGTGCTGTATTTGTCGGCGGAAAAGTTCATGTATCAGTTCATCAGCGCGCTTCGCTACAAGGACGTGATGCAGTTCAAGCACCTGTTCCGGTCGGTCGATGTCCTGATGGTCGACGACGTTCAGTTCATCAGCGGCAAGGAATCCACCCAGGAGGAATTCTTCCATACCTTCAATGCCCTGGTGGACCAGAACCGGCAGGTGGTGATATCCGGCGACCGCTCGCCGTCGAATCTCGACGGCGTCGAAGAACGCATGCGTTCGCGCCTCGGGTGGGGCCTGGTGGCCGACATCCATGCCACCGACTACGAACTCCGGGTCGGGATCCTGCAGTCCAAGGTCCAGGGACTCGGCACTGCGGAGGTTCCCGATCAGGTGCTCGAGTTTCTGGCCCACCGAATCACTTCAAATGTGCGGGAACTGGAAGGCGGGCTCAACCGGGTCCTGGCGTACGCCAATCTGGTCGGCCGGCCGATCAACCTCGAAACCACGCAAGAGGTGCTGCGCGATCTGCTGCGCGCCAACGACCGGCGCATCACCATCGAGGACATCCAGAAGCGCGTCGCCGAGCATTACAACATCCGGCTTGCCGAAATGCAGTCGCCGCGCCGTGCCCGAGCCGTCGCCCGGCCCCGTCAGGTGGCGATGTACCTGTCCAAGCAACTCACTCCGCGTTCGCTGCCCGAGATCGGACGTAAGTTCGGCGGCCGCGACCACACTACCGTCATGCATGCCGTACGCCGTATCGACGAGCTCTGTCAGGCCGATACCAGCCTCGCCGAAGACATCGATCTTCTAAAGAGAATGCTCGAAACCTGAGGCGGATTTTGCCTTTGTTTTCAAAATCGTAGAGGCTCGGTTCCGGGATCGGGACGGGACCGCGGCCGTGGCTTCGCGGACCGTGCCTGTGCTATAATCCGGCCTCGTTCCGGCGGGGCGTGGCCCAGACCGCCCCCTCCCAAAGCACGATCCGAAGGCCATCCGGCCTTAAGTCGCGCGGGAAACGCTCGCCGCCGGGCCGGTGACACCCAGCGGAAGGGTTTGGATTGGGGGCCGGCCAACAGGCCGCCGGGTGAAAACAGAGATAACCAACGAAGAAACCACAGGTGCGATGAAGATAACGATCGAACGGGCGGCGCTGTTGGCCGCTCTCGGCCACGTTCAGAACGTGGTCGAACGCCGGACCACAATTCCGATCCTTGCCAACGTCCTGATCGCTGCCGCCGACGGGCAGATGCGCCTTACCGCCACCGATCTCGACATGGCCATCGACGAAGCTGCGGCCGCCGACGTCGGCCAGGCCGGCGCGACCACGGTGCAGGCGCATCTGCTGTTCGATATCGTGCGCAAATTGCCCGAAGGCGCGCAGGTCGAACTAGCACTTGCGGGCGATGCCTCGCGCATGACACTGCAAGCGGGCCGGTCGTCGTTTACTCTGCCGTGCTTGCCGCGCGAAGACTTCCCGGTGCCAAGCGACGACGAGCTGCCGTGCAAGTTTTCGCTAGCAGCAGAAGAATTGCGGCGCCTACTCGACAAGACCCGGTTCGCAATTTCGACCGAGGAAACCCGTTATTACCTCAACGGGATCTACCTGCACGACGCCGAAAGCGGTGGTGTGGCGATGCTGCGCGCGGTCGCAACCGACGGCCACCGCCTGGCCCAGGTCGAGACGCCGCTGCCCGATGGGGCGGCAGGGATGCCGGGCGTTATCGTCCCGCGCAAGGCGATCAACGAACTTCGACGCCTGGCCGAGGGTTGCGACGACGATATCGAAGTGGCGCTATCGGAAACCCGCATCCGGTTCGGGTTCGGCGAGGCGGTGCTGACGACCAAGCTGATTGACGGCACCTTTCCGGACTACGAGCGCGTTATCCCGGAAGGCAACGACAAGGAACTCGACGTCGGTTGCGCCGAGTTTCGCGCCGCGGTAGACCGGGTTTCGACAATCTCGACCGAGAAGTCGCGCGCCATCAAATTGGGTCTTGCCGCCGACAAACTGGAACTCTCGGCCACCAGCCCCGACAGCGGTACGGCGAGCGAGGCGCTACCTGTCGGTTACGCCGGCGAACCCCTGGAGATCGGGTTCAACTCCAAGTATCTCCTTGAGATTACTAGCGAAATTGATGGGGATACGGCACGCTTTTTACTCGCGGACTCGGTCTCGCCGACGATCATCACCGATCCTGGCGACGAACGCGCCCTGTTCGTCCTGATGCCCATGCGGGTCTGAAGCCGGTGGCGCCCGTAACCGGTTATCGTGCCCAACCGGACGCCGAGGCCGATGCAGCTTTTGCAGTTTCGCGCCTGCGCCTGAACGATTTCCGCAGTTACCACTCGCTGCACCTCGACATCGGACCCGAACCGGTGGTCCTGACCGGTCCCAATGGGGCGGGCAAAACCAACATTCTCGAAGCGCTTTCCTATTTGTCGCCCGGGCGCGGCTTGCGGCGGGCGCGGCTCGGCGACGTGACCCGCCACGGGCACGCTGGCGGCTGGGCCGTATCGGCGCGGGTTTATGATGCGGCGACAGGCACGGCGAGCGACATCGGCACCGGCACCGCGGACGCCGCCGCCCCCGACGGCGCCGCCGAACGGCGGCTCGTTCGGATCGACGGCCAGGCCGGGCGCGGCCCCGCATCTTTGGCCGAAGTCTTGAGTCTCAGCTGGCTGACGCCGCGCATGGATCGTCTGTTTCAGGATGAGGCCCCGTCGCGGCGGCGCTTCCTCGACCGTTTGCTGTACGGCGTCGATGCCCAGCACGCCCGCCGGGTATCGGCTTACGAGCGCGCCCTGCGCGAACGCGCCCGGCTCCTGAAGACCGGCGAGGGCAACGCGGCCTGGCTCGGCGCTCTTGAGGAGACCATGGCCGCGCACGGGGTTGCGGTGGCAGCGGCGCGGCGCGACGGCGTTGCCCGGCTGGCCCAGGGGCTGGCCGCGGCGGACGGTCCGTTTCCGGCGGCCGCGCTTGCCGTCGTCGGCACGCTTGAATCCTGGCTCGATACCTTGGCCGCGGTCGAAGCCGAGACGCGCTTCCGCATCGAACTGGAACGCTCCCGCGGCCGTGATGCGGAAACCGGCGGCGCCGCGCTCGGCCCGCACCGCAGTGATTTGGCGGTCACTCATCTCGCCACCGGCCTGCCCGCGCAGCAATGCTCCACCGGCGAACAGAAGGCGCTGTTGATCGCGATCGTGCTGGCCGACGCCCGGGTCAAGGCCGTGCAGGGCGGTGTGGTGCCGTTGCTGCTACTCGACGAGGTGGTGGCCCATCTCGACGCCGGCCGGCGCGAGGCTCTGTTTGGGCAAATTCTCGATCTCGGCGCCCAGGCATGGCTGACCGGAACCGACCGTGAAATGTTCGCCCCGATGGTTGGTTCGGCCCAGTACCTTGGGGTTGCCGAATCGCGCGTCAACCCCGACGGGGGCATCCCATGACCGGTCCCGCCGAGCGCCTCCAAGCCGGTGAAGATTACGGCGCCGACGCAATCAAGGTCCTGCGCGGCCTCGATGCCGTGCGCAAGCGCCCGGGCATGTACATCGGCGATGTCGATGACGGGTCGGGCCTGCATCACATGGTGTTCGAGGTGGTGGACAACGCCATCGACGAGGCGCTGGCTGGCCATTGCGATACCATCGAACTGAAGCTTAACCCCGACGGCTCGGTCACCGTAAACGACAACGGCCGCGGCATCCCCACCGATATCCACGAGGAAGAAGGCGTGTCGGCGGCGGAAGTGATCATGACCCATCTGCATGCCGGCGGAAAATTCGACCAGAATTCCTACAAGGTGTCGGGCGGGCTCCACGGGGTCGGGATTTCGGTGGTGAATGCGCTTTCGGCGGCGCTGGACCTGCGCATCTGGCGCAGCGGCAAGGAATTCTTCATGCGCTTTGCCGGCGGCGATGCCGTGGCGCCGCTTGAGGTGGTTGGTGATTCAGGGGGCCGCACCGGCACCGAAATCACGTTCCTGCCGACGCGCGATATCTTCTCGATGACCGAGTTCGATTTCGCCACCCTCGAACACCGGCTGCGCGAACTTGCATTCCTGAATTCAGGCGTCCGTGTCACACTGCGCGACGAACGCGGGGTCGAGCCGCATGAAGTCGACATGGTTTACGAAGGCGGCGTCGAGGCGTTCGTCCAGTACATCGACCGCAATCGCCAGGCCCTGCACTCGACCATCAACCTGCGCGGCGAGCGCGACGGCATGACGGTCGAAGCCTCGTTGCAATGGAACGACAGCTACCACGAAAACGTCCTCTGCTTTACCAACAACATTCCGCAGCGTGACGGCGGCACGCACCTGGCCGGGTTTCGCGCCGGCCTCACCCGCACCGTCAACAACTACGCGGCCAGCGGCGGTCTCGGAAAAAAAGAAAAGGTCTCGCTGTCGGGCGACGATGCGCGCGAGGGGCTGACCTGCATTTTGTCGGTCAAGGTTCCGGAGCCCAAGTTTTCTTCCCAGACCAAAGACAAACTGGTGTCGTCCGATGTCCGCCCGGTGGTGGAGAGCCTGATCGGCGAGCGCCTCAACCAGTGGTTCGAGGAGCATCCGGCGGAAGCCAGGTCGATCGTTCAGAAGATCGTCGATGCGGCGGTCGCGCGCGAAGCCGCGCGCAAGGCCCGCGAACTGACCCGGCGCAAAGGGGCTCTCGACATTTCATCGCTACCGGGCAAGCTCGCCGATTGCCAAGAACGCGATCCCTCCAAGGCCGAATTGTTCCTGGTAGAGGGCGATTCGGCAGGGGGCACTGCAAAACAGGGGCGCGACCGGCGCAACCAGGCGGTGCTGCCCTTGCGCGGCAAGATCCTTAATGTCGAACGGGCGCGGATCGACAAGATGCTGGGGTCGGTTGAAATCGGCACCCTCATTACCGCGCTCGGCACCAGCATCCGCGACGAATTCGATCTGGCGAGGATCCGCTATCACCGCGTTATCATTATGACCGACGCCGACGTCGACGGCGCCCACATCCGAACCCTGCTGCTGACGTTTTTCTACCGCCAGATGCCCGAAATCATCGAGGCCGGTTACCTCTACATTGCCCAACCGCCGCTCTATAAAGTTTCGCACGGCAAAGCGGCGCGTTATCTGAAGGACGAGCGCGAGTATGAGGATTACCTGATTACCGAGGGTATCGAGGGCGCAGTGTTTACGCTGCACACCGACGAAGAACTTGCCGGCGAAGACCTGCGTCAGTGTGTCGAAAAAGCGCGCGTCGTCGTGCGCATGATCGAGGCGTTGTCGCGTCGTTATTTGCGCGACGTGGTGGAACAGACGGCGATTGCCGGTGCGCTCAATCCGGATCACCTTTTCGATCCGGAACAAGCCAAATCCGCGACCGAATACGTTTCCCGCCGGCTCGATATGCTGGCCCCTGAACCCGAACGCAGCTGGCAAGGCGTGCCTACCGACGACGGGGGCTTGCGATTTTCGCGAATCGTGCGCGGCGTCGAAGAGATTCACGTGATCGACGGACCCCTGATCCGGTCGGCCGATGCGCGCAAGCTCGATGAGCGCGCCGCCGAATTGCAGGCGACTTACCTCCGTCGCGGCGTCCTGCAACGAAAGGACGAATCGTGCGTCATCCGTTCGCCGACGCAATTGCTTGACGCGGTATTCGAATTTGGCCGCAAGGGCGTAACCGTCCAGCGCTATAAGGGCCTCGGCGAAATGAATGCCGACCAGTTATGGGAAACGACGCTGGATCCCGAGGCCCGGACGCTGTTGCAGGTCCGAGTCAATCACGCCGAAGAAGCCTCGCAGTTGTTCGAAACTCTGATGGGGGACGTGGTCGAACCGCGCCGCGATTTCATCCAGAAAAACGCCCTTCGAGTCGTCAACCTCGACGTCTAGCGCAAATCCCGAGCCGGCGGAATCGGCGGCGACGACGATTTGCGTTCTATGTCAAAGGGATAGAGCTTTTCGCGTGAGCGCAAGCGAACGGGAAAAGCACTAGGGGTTGGATTCCAACACGCGGTGGCGACGAAATTAGGGCCACCCGTCGAGATCAATTGAACAGCGTCAGATCGCTGGCCTCGTGGCGCGGGCTGACATTGAGAAATTGAAACGTGAGAAATCGAAACGTCAGGTTCGCCCGGCGAAGGCTCAATCTTCTGTGGCGATCGTTTCGGCTGTCAGTTCGCTGTCGGCGGGTCCGGTGACGGCCGCCTCGTGCCGCCACAAAGTCGCAAGGTAAACCAACAGCGACAACAGCGTTGCGAGACCCATGATCGTGGTCATCGGAACGACGGTTCCGTCGTGGAGGATGCCGACCGCCGCGCCGAATCCGGCACCGACCGCCGATTCGAGAAAACCCAGCAGCGCCGAGGCCGCACCGGCCATGTGCGGAAACGGCCCGATCGCGCCCGCGGTCCCCAACGGAAAGATAAAGCCGATGGCGAAGGCGAACAAAACCATCGGCGCGACGATCGTCCAAACCGTCTGAATGCCGAGCAAGGGCAGGAGGGCGATTGCCAGGCCGCTGATAGCAGCCAAAAAGATGGCCCATCGGAACAGCCGGTCCACACCCCATTTTGGCAACAGCCGGTCGACCAGCAGCGTGCCTGAGATGAAACCCACCACCTGTATCGTAATCAACCAGGCAAAGTTTTCCGGCGCCACCTCAAGCACTTCGATGAATACGAAGGGGGCTCCCGAAATGAACGCAAAAAAGGTCGAAAACGCGAACACCAACGTAAACGTGAATCCGATGTAGGTCCGGTTACCCAGCAAGGTCGAAAAGTTCTTCACCATCTGAAGGGGTCGAATGGCGTTCCGGTCGGGATGGGTGTTCGTCTCCACGATCCACACCCAAACCAGCACGATCGCCAGCAGGCCCCACGCGGTCAGGAATACGAAGTTCGCCTGCCAGCCCAGCCAGACCAGCAAATATCCACCGATCACCGGCGCGATCGCCGGCGCAATGCCGATGATCGTACCCATGCGGGCGAGCATCGTGGCGGCGGCGTCGCGGTCGTGCATGTCGCGGATGATCGCCAGGCAAATGACATAACTCGCCGCACCGCCCAGCGCCTGGAAGAATCGGAATACAATCAGCATCTCGATGGAGGTCGCGAACGCGCACGCCACCGAGGCGGCTACGAACAATGCGGTACCGGCAATCAGCGGCCGCTTGCGCCCGTACCGGTCGGAGAGTGGGCCATAGGCCAGTTGCGCCAGCGCGAACCCGACCAGATAGACGCTCAGCGTCAACTGCACCCGGCTGGTCGTGGTGTTGAACCAATCGGTCAGCGTCGGCAGCGACGACAGAAACATATCGGTCGCCATTTCACCGGCGACCAGAACAGCGGCCAGCACGGCCAGCAGTGACAGGGTATTGGCGCGAAGGGGGGTCATGAGGGTCAAACAAAAGGCCCCGGCTATCCCGTGCCCGGCGCCGGGCTCCGGGGGGTGACCAGGAAGAACGTCGCCATCGCCAAGACACAGTACAAGCCGATCAGGAGGCCCATTGGCATCGCCGATCCGTCGAAGGCCCAACCGGCGAGCGCCCCACCGGCGGCGCCGAAGCCCGATATCAGGGCCCCAATCAGGGCCGAGGCCATGCCCGCCATCCGCGGATGCGGCGCCATCGCGGTCGCGAATGCCACCGGCATCAGGAAGCCCATCGCACAGGAAATCACCATCATGGGTGCGACGATGGTGACGACACCGGCATAGGGGCCGGATGCGGCAAGGGCAAGCGCGACACCGCCGGCCGCGGTCGCCAATATTGCGGTCCCGTAGATCCGTCGCGGCCCGACGCGGTGCGAAATCCGCCCCGTGATTAGCGAGGCGACGATAAAGGTGCTGGCGATGGCCGTGAAGATCAGCCCGAATTCCTGCGGCGCCAGACCGTAAATGCCGATGAAGACGAACGGGCCCGAGGAAATGAACGTGTACAGCATCGCGAACAGGAAACACAGGCTGAAGGTGTACCCCGAAAACGTCCGGTTCCGGATCAGGTAAGCAAAACTGCGGAGCATCCGCAGCGGCTGAATTGCATTTACGTCGGGCCGCGCCAAGGATTCCTTGAAGCCGAAGGCGACGACCAAGCCGAAAATGACGCCGTAGCCGGTCAGCGCCCAGAACACGGCGCGCCAGTCTGCCCATACCGTCAGGTAGCCGCCGCCGACCGGCGCAAACATCGACGAGAGCCCCATGATCACGGTCGTGTGGGCCAGCACCCGGGTTCCGGTGGTCCCCTCATGCAGGTCGCGGATGATGGCGCGGCTCAACACCTGGCCCGAACACGCGCCCAGCGCCTGAACGGAGCGCGCTGCGATCAGGGTCTCGATGTTGGGCGCCAGCGCACAGGCGACGCTGGCCGCCGTGTAAAGCGTGAGGCCGCCAAGCAACGCCGGGCGCCGGCCGAAGCGGTCCGAGACCGGCCCGAACACCAGTTGCCCCAGCGCGAACGCCCACAGGTAAAGGCTCAGCGTCAGAGTCACCATGCCGACGCTGGTGCCGAGATCGTCGGTCAGCGAGGGCATCGCCGGCACATACATGTCGGTCGAAAGCGGACCTGAGGCGGCCAGGCCGCCCACCAACAGGATCAGGGTCAGCGAATTGGGGCGGAACATGAAAACACATGTGACGCCGTTCGAGACCGGCGGTGGCGGCCCCCAAGCCGTGCCGACCCCACGGCGCGGCTATCCGAACCGGTGCAATGTGGCGCCGTGGCGTTTGAGCCAGTATTTCGGCACGTCGCAGTCGGGGCAGAGGTCGTGCACCAGCGCCCAAAATCGCGGGCTGTGATTGAGTTCGGTCAGATGCGCCACCTCGTGGGCGACGACGTATTCCAGCACGCCTGCGGGCGCCAGAACCAGTCGCCACGAAAACGACAGATGGCCGTCGTCGGAACAACTGCCCCAGCGCGAGCGCGGGTCGCGAAAACTGATGCGTTCTATCCCCCGGCCGGTGCGCTCGGCGTTGGCGTGTGCGCGCCACGAAATCTCGCGCCGCGCCGTCTTCTTGAGCCAGTCGGTGACGCGGCGGGCGACATGGGGGGCGTCGCCGGCGACACAAAGGGTGCTGTCCTCGACCCAAACCACGCCGCGGTCGTTGGGCCGGTGGAAAATCTCATACTCCTTGCCCATCACCGGAATGACCGATCCGTGGGCGAAGGGCACCGGGCTCGGCAGCGAATCGATATGGCGCAGTATCCAGCCCGCCTTTTCCTGCGCGAACTGCAATCCTTCCGCGCGCGGCACGCCGCGCGGCAGCACCAAATCCACTCCGCCCCGCTTTTCGTCGAGCCGAAGCGTGATATGGCGTGCCCGCCGGCTGAGCTGGAGCCGGATGCGCACATCGCGCCCGCGCAAAGTGACGGTCTCGAACCGTTCGCGCCGGCTCATCGGATCGACTCACGTCTTGCCATCGGCGAATCCGATTCCGCGACCAATCCGGCCGGTGGCAAATACGTTCCCGTGCGGCACTTCAATGGCCTCGGTCAGGCCGAATGTCTGGCACTGGCGGAAAAATTGCGCGGTGCGGTCGAACGCGTCCTGCTCGAATCGCAGGTGCAGGTTGAAGGCGGGTTCGGCGAACTGGCGACCATGTTAATCCGAGACCCTAGCGGCAATGCGCCGGAGTTCAAGTCCTTCCCCGCCCCCAACCGTTTGTTCGCCACGAATCTTCTCCCCGCCGCGGCCGCCATAGCGCGGCCACTCGGCAAGGTGATCTTCGAGATCGCCGGCCCGCTTCTCCGGTACGGCCCGGCCGCGAACCGAAACTCCCGCTTCGTGCACCGTATTCGAATCGCCCGATACAAGATGATGCCACCACATAAGATCGTGGCCTTCGGCGATTAGCCGGTAGGCGCAGGTGGACGGCATCCACGCGATCTGGTCGACCTTTTTCGGCGTTAGCACTACGCAATCGGAAACGTAGCGCTTTCGTTCACCGTAGCGCGTGCAGGTGCAGGTGCCGACATCGAGCAGGCGGCAGGCGACGTTGGTGAAGTCGATGGCGCCGGAGTCCGCATCCTCCAGCTTCAACAGACAGCACTTGCCGCAACTGTCGCAAAGCGATTCCCATTCCTCAGTTGAAAGGTCCCCGAGGGTTTTCGTTTTCCAGAACGGCAGTGCGCCGTCCGGCTCCGGTCGGATCATGCGTGGGCGCGGATAAATTCCGCCACCGCGGGGCAGATTTTATTGCGCCAGCGGCGGCCATTGAAAATACCGTAGTGACCGGTCTGGGATTGCTGGCGATGGACACGCGCCGCCCGCGGAATTCCGGTACACAGATCGTGTGCGGCGCGAGTCTGGCCCAGGCCCGAAATGTCGTCGAGTTCGCCCTCGATGGTCATCAGGGCGGTTCGGGTAATAGCAGACGGGTCGACCGGCGCCCCCCGCACCGTCATTTCGCCCTTCGGCAACGCGTGCTCCTGGAAGACGGTCTTGACGGTCTGCAAATAAAACTCGGCCGGCAGGTCCATGACCGCGAGGTACTCGTCGTAGAACTTCCGGTGTGCCGCAGCGCTGTCGCCGTCGCCCTCGATCAGATGATCGTACAACTTCAGGTGCGCATTCAGATGCCGTTCCATGTTCATGGTCATGAACCCGGTCAACTGGATAAAACCCGGATAGACGCGGCGCATAACGCCGGCATAAGGGAGGGGCACCCGGGCGATGACGCTGCGCTCGAACCACTCGATCGGGCGCGATTCAGCGACGCGGTTAATTGCGGTCGGGTTGACGCGGGTGTCGATGGGTCCTCCCATCAGGATCATCGATTTTGGTGTTGCCGGATCGTTGTCCGCACTCATCAGCGACACTGCGGCTAGAACCGGCACGGACGGCTGGCAGACCGCCATCACGTGGGTGCCGGACCCGAGGTGCCCGAGAATCCCTCGCACGTCCTCGACGTAGTCATCGAGGTCGAAGCCGCCCTCCGACACCGGCACATCGCGTGCGTCGAGCCAGTCGGTTATATAGACGTCGTGGTTCGGCAGCAGCGCCGCGACGGTGCCGCGCAACAGGGTGGCGTAATGCCCTGACAACGGTGCCACCACCAGAACACGCGGATCGTCGCGGCCGCTATCGCGCCGGAAATGCTTCAGGTGGCAGAACGGCAAATCCAGGATCACGTCTTCACTGACCGCCACCTGCCGGCCGTCGATTTCGATCGACTCAAATCCGAAATCGGGACGTTCGCGGCGCTTGAGCGTGTAATCGACGATCTCGCAGGCCGCAGCCATCGACCGCCCGAAGGCGGAATGGGAAAGCGGATTGAGGGGATTGCGGAAGAACAATTGCCCGCTCTGGGCGGCCAGCCGCAAGGGCTGGGCGGCGGCGTGCTGGGTCTCGTGAAGATGATAAAGCAATGGCGGCTCCGGCAATCGGCGGGGCGGCCATTATGGGACGCGCGAGACCGTTCCGTCCAGCGGCTTGGGGCGTTCAATCCGTTAGAGACGCATCCGTTCAGGTGGAATCGCCTTCGGCAATCACTGGACGGATAGGGCGGCTCTGCCCCTCTTGAAGAGTAGAGCAGTTCTATCCGAAGGGCACGAACCGCGCCGGTTCAAGCCCCTCGGATATTGCTCTAACCGGGCCCGCGCCGGTCCGGTGGCACCACCCCTCGATGGGCACTCGATTCAGTTCGGCCGTTGCCGCCGGGTCCTGACCGGTGGGCAGATAGGCCACCCAGAGCCGCCTCCGTTCAGGTGGAATCGCCTTCGGCGATCACTAAAAGAATAGAGCGCCACTTCCTTCTTGACGAGGTGAGCAATTTTGCCCGGAGGACTTGAACCGCGCCGGTTCAACCTCTCCGGATATTGCTCTGGCGCCGGTGCGCGAGGCGCGCACGTTGACGTCAACCGCTGCCCCTCCCATTGTGAGGCGATGCTCGACCGTCTTGCCGGACTCAATCCGGATTTCTCTCTGGTCGCGCTGGTGCAGGGGCCGGTTCCGTTGGTGCTGCTGGTGCTGGCGCTTTTCACCGATGCGGTGGCGGGGTCCGTTTTGCGTGCGCTGGTGCCCTTGCCGCACCCGGACCGAATCGTTGCCGCGCTGTCGGCCTCCCTCGAACGGCGCCTCAACCGCGAGCACCGCAGCGCCGCCACGCGGCTGATCCGCGGCCTGCTCGCTACCCTGGTGATTCTCGCCGTGGGGGTCGGCCTCGGCGCTGCGATTGCGGCGCTGGGGGCCGCGGTACCGTTCGGCTGGGTGCTGACGCTGACGGTGATTCTTGCGCTGGTCAGCCAGCACCGCCCGGCGGCGGCGCTGCGGACCGCGCGGGCGCTCGGACCCCTTGGCAACTTGGGCCGAGAAACCCTGGACCACGACTTTCCGGTGTTGAGCGGCGGCGACGAATTCCTGGCCGCTGCCAGCCGCGATTCGTTTGCCGTGGCGCGCGGTGCCGTCGAGCACCTCGCCGGGCGCTTTTCTGCCGGGCTGGTGGGGTGCGTGTTCTGGTACGTACTTTTCGGACTGCCGGGTCTGGTAGTCTACCGATTCGTCAATGTCATGGCCTCGCGGCTCGACGAAACAAAAGTCCGCGGCGGCAACTTCGGTCTGGTCGCGACGCGCCTGCACGAGGCCATGGCATGGTTGCCGGCGCGGTTTGCCGGTGCCCTGCTGGCGCTGGCGGCGGTCTTCGTGCCGGGCGCGCACGCCGGGCGCACGCGAAAGGGACCGGCGCGGCGCACGCGAAAGGGACCGCCGCGGCACCCGGTACGCAGTCTTGCCTGGCCCGTGGCGGCGATGGCCGGTGCGCTGGGGCTGTCACTGGCCGGGCCCGATCCGATCGAGGATCGGGGCGGCGCGCTGGTGCCCTGGATCGGACCCGAGCGGGCGCGTGCCCGCGTCAACGCCATCGACATCCGCCGCGCGGTGTTTCTCTACGCTGTCGCCGTTCTTCTCAATGGCGTGGTGCTGCTGCTGGTGACGATGGCTTGGCTTGCGGCCTAGAGAGATATCCGAGTTGCGGCGCACGCGCGCGGGTATGTCAGTTCGTGAGGATACGGTCCAGTGCCGC
>CAZTAK010000006.1:0-14144 GCA_964611585.1 uncultured Alphaproteobacteria bacterium | reverse complement strand
GTTGCGGCGCACGCGCGCGGGTATGTCAGTTCGTGAGGATACGGTCCAGTGCCGCACGCAACGGATCGGCACCGCGGTTGGTGACCGCGCGGTCGATCAAGATTTGTGTCGGCGTTACCGTCTGGCCGTAGTAGGCCCGGTTGAGGGCATCGCGCGCCTGAATCACGGCGCCCTCGAACGACGCGCCGGCGAACAGGCCCTTGTTGCGCGAGTATGAATAGACGTCGTTGCGCAGATTGGTGGTGGTGGCGGCCTCGACCCCGGCGCCGACCGGGCCCGCGGCGACGCTGGCGTCAGCGCCAAGTTTGATCTTGTTGTGCAGCACCGCATCGACCGCGCGCTCGGTCATGAATATCAGCACGACTTCCGAGGTCTGGGCTCCGATCTGGAGGCCGATCGAGCCCGCCCCCATGGTGTAGAAGGCGGGTGCGCTCCAGTCCTGGCCGCGAGTCAGCAGCACGCCCGATCCGCCTTCGCCGCCGATGATGAACCCCGCTTTCAGCAGTTGCGGTACCACCAGGACACCCTTGGCGCGGCGCATCAGATCGCGCATCGGCGCCATTTCGGGATCGCCAAGAAAGGCATCGACGGTAATGCGGGCCTTGTCCACCAGCGCCTGGGCGTCGGCGGCATCGTCGGCAAGTGCCGCGCGCGGAATCCCGTCCGCAGCCGCAAGCAGCGTGCCGAAAAAGGCAAGTGTCATCGAAAATCTGAGGGCGCGTCGAATCATGACCAGGCTCCGGATCGGGTTTACCCCCGCAGTGTACAGGCGACGCGCGCCCGCGCAACCGCGGAGCTACTCACCCAGATTCAACAGCAATCCGCGGACCCGCGCTGTCCGGAAGAAAGAAAAAAAGGCGCCGCACCCAAGCGCGAGGTAAAGCCCGTTCAACAGGATTGCGTTCCACATCAGGTCGGCGCGATAGCCGCCATCGATCAGGATCGCACGCATACCTTCGAACACATGGCTCGCCGGAACCGCGAAGGCGACCACTTGCAGCCATCCGGGCAGAACGTCGATCGGGTAGTAGATGCCGCTGATCGGCGCCAAAGCGAAGACGGCAACCCAGGCCAGGCTCTCGGCGCCGAGACCGAACCGCAGTACCAGCCCCGACATCACCAGGCCAATGGCCCAGCCCATGACGATCAGGTTCAAAAAGAATCCGATCAGCGGAATTCCCAGCGAATAGATCGAAAATCCGAAGAAGATCAGCGCCAGAATCGTCGCCGGCACGATGCCGATGACGGTGCGGATGAAGCTGATTGTCATCAGCGCCATGATCATTTCATGAGGCCGCAGCGGCGAGACGAACAAATGCCCGAGATTGCGCGACCACATTTCTTCGAGAAACGAAATCGATATGCCGAGCTGGCCGCGGAACAAGATGTCCCACAGCAGGACCGCCGACAACAAAACGCCGAACGCCTGAACGAAATAGTTCGAATTCTGCGCAAGAAACTGCGTCAGGAAACCGAACATGATGACCTGCATGGTCGGCCAGTACGCGAGTTCGAGAATGCGAGGCCATGATCCGCGCAACAGATAAACGTACCGGCGCACCATCGCTCCGATGCGTCCCGCCGAGATCGGAGCGAACGCGCTGGGGCGCAATTGATCGGGGACGTCGGGGCGCGGGGTCATTGCGTCGCCGTCTCGAATTCGGGGCCGCTTTCGCGCCCATCGCGGCCGCGGGCGATGTCGAGAAAGACCTGTTCCAGAGTCTCGCGGCCGTATTTTCCGATCAACGCCGCCGGCGTGCCCCGATCGACGATCGTGCCGGCGCGCAGCATCACCACCTGCGTGCACATTCGTTCTACTTCCGCCATGTTGTGGGAGGCGAGCATGATCGTGGCACCGGTCTCGCGCTGGTAGTCCCGCAGGTAGCCCCGTACCCAGTCCGCCGTGTCGGGATCGAGCGAAGCCGTCGGTTCGTCGAGCAACAACAGCTCCGGCCGGTTGAGCAGCGATTTGGCGAGCGCCACGCGCGTCTTCTGGCCCGACGACAGGGTGCCCAGCGGACGATGGAGAAGGGCGGAAAAATCCAGCGCCTCGGCAAGCTGACGGATTCGGTCCTCCACCCGCCGCAATCCGTACAAGTGGCCGTAGACGCGCAGGTTTTCCGCCACCGTCAGGCGCCGTGGCAGATCGATGTAGGGGGACGAGAAATTCATCCGCGGCAGCACCCGGTGACGGTGGCGCAGCATGTCGGTTCCCAGCACCTCGACCCGGCCGGCGCTGGGCAGCAGAAGGCCCAGCAGGATGGCGATGGTAGTGGTCTTGCCGGCCCCGTTGCCGCCCAGAAGCCCGGTGGTTCCGCCGGCCGGGACCGTGAACGTCAGGTCCCGGATCGCCTCGACCCGTTCGAAACGTTTTCCAAGTCCGGAGACCTCGATGGCAGGGGTGGTGGGGTTTTCCTTCATGGGCGCAATATGGGGGTGTCCCGCATCAAACGCCAGCGCTGCGGCCATTCGCGCAATTGGCACGCCCCTGGCGGCGCGATACTTTGACCCTATACGGGCCGAGGCTATTTGGGATCGGCATGGACGGAATCGAGTTCCAGGACGCAATCGCCGAATCGCGGAGCGAACGCGAAGTCGGGCGCGTGCGTCTGAAAACGCTGATCCGGATCAGATGGGTGGCGCTCACCGGTCAGACGGCGGCAATTCTATTCGTTCGGTACGGGCTCGGCTACGACATGCCGGTGCTTCTGTCTTTGGCTGCGGTTGCGGCTTCGGCGCTGGTCAACGTCATACTCTCAATCCAACATCCGGCCTCGACCCGGCTTTCGGACGGCGAAGCCGTTCTGTATCTCGCGTTCGATACCCTGCAGCTTGCGGTTCTCCTGTTTCTTACCGGCGGAATTCAGAATCCGTTTTCGATTCTGCTGCTGGTGCCGGTGACGATCTCGTCGACGATTCTCAGTTTGCGCAGCACGGTTCGGCTTGGCGCCATTACGCTGGCCAGTTTGACGCTGGTCGCAATCTATCATTTGCCGCTGCCCTGGCAGGAGGGCGGCTTGCAGTTGTCGTCTATTTACGTCTTCGGCATCTGGACCTCGCTGACGCTGGGCTTGGCGTTCATTACGATCTATACCTTTCGCATTGCCGAAGAGAATCGGCGTATGTCGGATGCTCTGGCGGAAACCGAAATGGCGCTTGCCCGCGAGCAGCGCATGTCGGCTCTGGGCGGTCTTGCCGCGTCGACGGCACACGAGCTGGGAACACCGCTCGGGACGATTACCCTGGTCGCCAAAGAGCTCAGACGCGAAGCGCCCGCCCGCACCTTCGCGAGGGCATTGAAATCGAGGTCGAGATCGCCCCGGAAAACGATCCTGCCGCCCCCGGCGCGACCCGCCAACCGCTGGTACGCCGCAATCTCGAAGCTGTCCACGGCCTCGGCAACATCGTCCAGAATGCCATTGATTTTGCCGCGCACAAGGTGATCATGCGGGTTCGTTGGAGCGACGACGAAATCGGGATTGAAGTGCTGGACGACGGACCTGGCTTTGCCCAGGGGGTTCTGGGAGCGCTGGGCGAACCCTATGTTTCGACCCGGGCCGGCGAGGGCAGCATGGGCCTTGGGGTCTTCATTGCCAAGACATTGCTGGAGCACACCGGCGCTCGGGTCTACTTCGGAAACCGGCGCGAGGGCGGGGCAAGGGTTGTCATCGTTTGGCCACGTGCGATACTGGCGGTAGAACATCCGGGGCGGGCCCCGGATCGGCCGGAAGCGGTGCAGGGATGATTGAAGAGAACGACAAACCGGGGGTTGTAGGCGTGGACCGATCGCTGTTGCTGGTCGATGACGACCAACCGTTTCTGTTGCGCCTGGCGCGGGCGATGGAAAAGCGCGGCTTCGAGGTGCGGACCGCAGCGACAGTCGGTGACGCGGTTGCGCTCGCCGCTGAAGCGCCGCCCGCCTACGCAGTCGTCGATATGCGACTCGATGACGGCAACGGCCTCGATGTCGTTCCGGTGCTGCGCAACCTGCGCGACGACATGCGAGTCATCATGCTGACCGGATACGGCAACATCACTACCGCTGTCGCTGCAGTGAAGGCGGGCGCGGTCGATTACCTCACCAAGCCCACCGATGCCGATTCGATCGAAGCGGCATTGCTGGCCACAGGCGAATCCAAACCGACGCCGCCGGAGCACCTGATGTCGGCCGACCGCGTTCGTTGGGAGCACATTCAGCGAGTCTACGAATTATGCGACCGTAACGTGTCCGAGACCGCACGCCGTCTCAACATGCACCGGCGCACGCTGCAACGCATACTTGCCAAGCACTCGCCGCAATAAGACTCTGCGCCGGCCCGTCCCGCGCTGGTATACTCGGCAACCGTGATGACCGACCGAAGCCACCTGGTGCGCTATCTGCCGCGAATGGCCGGACGGCGGATCCTCTGTGTCGGCGATGTCATGCTCGACCGTTTCGTTCGCGGCGCCGTCACGCGGGTTTCGCCCGAGGCGCCAATCCCGGTGGTGCGCGTTGAGCGCGAAGACGCGATGCTGGGCGGCGCCGGCAACGTCGCCGCCAATGTGGCGGGGCTCGGCGGCAGGGCTCATCTGGTCGCCGTCACCGGCGAGGATGCGGAAGCCAAATCGCTCAGCGCCGGCTTCGCGGCATATCCCGGCATCGAACCCGTGCTGGTGGCTGATCCGGCGCGCCCGACGACGTTGAAAACCCGTTACGCCGCGTCAGGCCAGCAATTGCTGCGTGCCGACCGCGAACACACGGCACCGATTTCCGGCGTTGTTGAAGAAGCCGTCGCCGCGGCGGTGCGGGCGGCATTGCCGGACGCGGACGCGGTAATATTGTCGGACTACGGCAAGGGCGTGCTTACCGAAACTGTGCTGCGGGCGGTGTTCGCCGGCGCCGCCGGCAAGGACGTGATCGTCGATCCGGCGGGGCGGAATTATTCGAGATACCGCGGCGCGGCAATGGTCTCGCCCAACCGGGCGGAACTCGAAAACGCGGCCGGACACTCCTGTCCCGGCGACGGCGGCGTTGCCACGGCGGCCACGGCGCTGGCCGGTTCCTGCGGTCTCGGTGCGCTGCTGGTGACGCGCGGCGCCGAGGGCATGACCTATGCCGGTGCCGGCGCCGAGGCGATCCACATTCCGGCGCTTCACGTGCGTGAGGTGTTCGATGTATCGGGCGCGGGCGATACGGTTGTGGCGGTTTACGCGCTGGCGCGCGCCGCCGGCGCCGACGAAACCGATGCGGCGGCCCTAGCCAACGCGGCCGCCGGTGTCGTCGTCGCCAAGGAAGGCACGGCCGTCATCGACGACGATGGGCTCGCGGCGATGCTTCACGGCACCGACCTGTTCGCCAGCGAATTGAAAATCCGGTCGCGAAACCATGCACTCGAAATCGTCGCGCGCTGGCGCGACAGGGGATTGCGGGTCGGTTTCACCAACGGCTGCTTCGACTTGGTGCACCCCGGTCACATTGCCCTGTTCCGGCAGGCGCGGGCGGCTTGCGACCGGTTGGTGGTGGGCCTCAACAGCGATGATTCGGTGCACCGCCTCAAGGGCGGGGACCGCCCCATCCAAAGCGAGGCCGCGCGTGCGGTGGTGGTCGCGTCGCTCGAAGCGGTCGATCTGGTGGTGATATTCGGTGAGGACACGCCGCTCTCGTTGATCGAAGCGGTCCGGCCCGACGTTCTCGTCAAGGGCAAGGACTACGCGATCGATCAGGTGGTGGGCGCCGATGTGGTGCAGGAAAACGGTGGCCGCGTGCTGCTGGCCGATCTTGCCGATGGATATTCCACCACCGGCACAATCCGCCGCCTCGCCGGATAGCGTTCATGATCGTTGTGACCGGCGGTGCCGGGTTTATCGGGTCCAACATCGTTGCGGCGCTCACCTCGGATAGGAGCCGGATCGTCGCCGTTTGCGACGTGCTGGGCGACGGCGGCAAATGGCGCAATTTGGCCAAGCATACCGTTGCCGACATCGTGCCCCCCGACGCGCTGTTTGAGTTGCTCGGCGATCACGGCGGTGGCGTCGAGGCTGTCGTGCACATGGGCGCCGTCACCTCAACCGCCGAGACCGATACCGACTGGATTCTCGAAAACAACTTTCGCCTGTCGCTCGATCTTTGGGATTGGTGCACCAAGGCAGGCGTCCCCCTGATCTATGCCTCTTCGGCCGCGACCTACGGCGACGGATCGCTGGGGTTCGGCGATTCAAACGATTCCGCCGATCTTGCCAAACTGCGCCCTCTTAACGCCTACGGCTGGAGCAAGCACCTGTTCGACTGCCGCGCGGTGGCGCTTGCCGAATCCGCGGAATCGCGTCCGCCGCAGTGGGCCGGGCTCAAATTCTTCAACGTCTATGGGCCCAACGAGTATCACAAGGGACGGATGCGGAGCGTCGCCCTGCAGGTATTCGAACGCGCCAGCAGCGGTGAAGCGATGCGCCTGTTCCGCTCGCACCATCCGGACTATGCCGACGGCGGCCAGTTGCGCGACTTTGTCTACGTCGCTGATTGTGTCGACGTGGTGCTGTGGTTGCTCGAAAACCCGGCCGTGTCGGGCCTCTTCAATCTCGGCACCGGCACGGCGCGCTCGTTCGCCGATCTCGCGGGCGCCGTATTCGCGGCGTTGGGCCAAACGCCCGCCATCGAATACATTGAAACGCCCGAAGACATCCGCGAAAAATATCAGTACTTCACCGAAGCGCGAATGGAGCGGCTGCGCGACGCCGGGTTCGACCGGCCCTTTACATCTCTTGAAGACGGCGCCATTCGCTACGTCCAGGAATTCCTGGCGACAAGCGATCCCTACCGCTGACGACGCCCTTCAAGTCCTGCGCTTGGCCAACGATTTCCGCACCGCTGCGAGCTTTATCTCGATTTCGCTTTCGTTGAGGGGGCCGGTCTCGATCATCAGCGACCGCAACGCCATCACCCAGGTATCCGAAACCCCGCGCGAGGGGTCCTCGTGCCGGTCATCGTTTCGATTGCGGGTTTGTGGTGGCTGGCGCGGTAGGCCCCGGTGTTCTGTCCGGTCACCCGGGCAATCAGGGCTTCGACCCGATTGCCAACCAGGTCGGTGTTGTATCTGTGCGTTCGGTGGAACCGGTGGAACCGGTGGCGCCGGGCGCCCGATCTTCTCGATCGGTCCCTAAGGTCGTCATCGAAGCTACTCCGCGGCTTGGGCGTTGTTGCTGCCGACGGTCTCGATCCGGGCGATAATCTGGGCGGTCGTCAGGACATCGCAAAAGGCGCCAAACAGGTTATTGAGCGAGGCGTTATGCGCGTCGTCGCTCGGCGCGGCGTTACCGTCGGCGACCATGACGGTTTTGTAGTTTAGCATCGAGGCATCGCGCGCGGTCGCTTCGCAACAGACATTGGTAACCGTACCGGTTATCAGCAGCGTGTCGATGGCGCGCGTCTGCAAGATGTCATGAAGATCAGAGGCGCCCTGGATAAAGGCGCTGAACCGGTCCTTCTCTATTTTGAGGTCGGCGGCCTCGACGTCCAGCTCGGGCCACAACTGATAGCCGTCGGAATCTTTTTTCAGCCCCACCATAACGCCCGCGCGCCTTTTGTCGGTGTTGAAGGACTCGAAGAATGTCGACCACGTTCGCACCGTGTCGTCGTCGAATGCGGTCTGCAGCCACACCACGACGCCGCCCGCCGCCCTGAGGCCGCTGGCAATCCGGTTTATGTTGGGGACGATCTCGGTCGCGGTTGCGACCCGGCCTTGATAGCCCTCGGCGACGAAGTGATTTTGCATGTCCACCACCACCAGCGCCGTGGTGGCGGGATCGAATTCCTCGAACGGGTGCTCGCGGCCGCGCCGCAGGATGACGTTTGCGATCAGGTCTGGCCGCAGCTTGATCTCGTGCATCGCCCCCTCCCCAGGAATCGGACCCGCACCAGCCTAGCGGTGCGACGCCGACATTTCGATCCCTCGCCGGCTAGTTTCTCCGTGTCAACCGGACCCGCGGGCAGGATCTGTGATGGTGTTCAGATTTGCTGAATATTGGTCGCCGTTCTCTCGCGTCCAGTTGTCGGGAATGAACTCCGGCGCCCGCGCCGCGGCAGCACCAAGAACCGTGGAACGATTAATAGTTTCATTTCAATGGGTTACAGGCATTCCTACGGCGATTATCGTGGCTGCTGCCGCGTCATCTTTCAAAACCGGTCTCGCCCCGGCACAATGTGGCGCTGCCCCGCCAGAGGGCGGGCGAAGCCTGGGAGGCGGAATGGCGGAATCCCCGAAACTGAAAGTCGTGACGCCGGCTGAAACGCTGGCTGGCATCGAGATCATTGGGGCCGCGTGTCCCGGCCAGGACGAGATTCTGTCCCCGGAGGCGCTTTCGTTCGTGGCCGGGCTCGAACGCGCATTCGGAGATGAGCGGCGTACCCTTCTCGACCGGCGGCGTGACATTCAGGCGCGCCTCGACCACGGCGCCAAACCGGACTTTCTGGCCGGGACCGCCGATATCCGTACCGGCGATTGGAGCGTCGCGCCGGTGCCCGCCGATCTCCAGGACCGGCGGGTGGAAATTACCGGCCCCGTCGACCGCAAGATGGTCATCAATGCGCTTAATTCGGGCGCCAACGTGTTCATGGCCGATTTCGAGGATTCGCTTGCTCCCACCTGGTTCAACCTTATCGACGGGCAGATCAACCTGCGCGACGCGGTGGCCCGCACAATCACTTACGATGATCCCCAGAAGGGGAAACACTACGAACTCGGCGAGTCGCCCGCCGTTCTGCTGGTGCGGCCGCGCGGCTGGCATCTGGAAGAGGTTCACATCACGGTGGACGGACGCCCGGCGTCGGCGGCACTGGTCGATTTCGGGCTCTATCTGTTTCACAACGCGAGCGCGTTGCAAGACAGCGGTACGGGTCCGTATTTCTATCTGCCGAAACTCGAAAATCACCTCGAGGCGCGGCTATGGAACGATGTATTCGTGCACGCCCAAAAGGAACTCGGGATCGCCCAGGGAAGCATTCGGGCGACGGTGCTGATCGAAACGATCCTCGCCGCGTTCGAGATGGACGAAATTCTGTACGAACTGCGCGACCATATCGCGGGCCTCAATTGTGGACGATGGGACTATATCTTCAGTTTCATCAAGAAATTTCGCAGCGACCCGGCGTTCACGTTGCCCGACCGCGCCGAGGTCACAATGGTGCGGCATTTCCTGCGTTCGTACAGCCTCTTGCTGATCAAGACCTGCCACCGGCGCGGCGCTTTTGCCATGGGCGGCATGGCGGCGCAGATACCGATCCGCGGCGATACGGTTGCCAACGAGGCGGCGCTCGACAAGGTGCGTTCCGACAAGGAACGCGAGGCAGGCGACGGACACGACGGGACCTGGGTCGCGCATCCGGGGTTGGTGCCGATCGCCAAGGCGATCTTTGACAAACACATGCCTCAACCGAACCAGCTTTCCAACCGCCGCGAGGACACGGAAGTCACGGCCGCCGATCTTCTGCAAGTCCCCGAGGGGCCGATTACAGAGGCAGGGCTTCGCCAAAACCTCAGTGTCGGTATCCAGTACTGCGCCGCCTGGCTCGCCGGCCTCGGGTGCGTGCCGCTCAACCATTTGATGGAAGACGCCGCCACCGCCGAGATCAGCCGCACGCAGGTGTGGCAGTGGCGAAAGCACGGCGCCACCCTCGACGACGGGCGCGTGATCGACGACAAGTTGATTCGCGCCACCATGTACGAGGAACTATCCGCGATCAGCGCCTCGTCCGACGATACCCTGTTCGAAGAGAGGCACGTGCAGTACGCGCGCGACCTTTTTGAATCGCTAATCTTCGCCGACGACCTGGCGGAGTTTCTGACGATACCGGCTTATGCCCGGTTGGTGGCGGAACAGGATTAGGACCTGGAGTCACCAATCGGGCGAAGCGCCGAATAGACCCCTCTGTTCGCAACGGCAGAGTTCCCGGCCGTTTCGGCAACGATGATTTGAAACGATAATTTCGACTGTCGGCCACTGAACCCGGAATGGCCCGCCCCCTCGCGGCCGCGTGTGCCGCGGCGGCTAGAGCTTTTCCCGTTCGCATGCGCTCACGCGAAAAGCTCTATCCGTTTGACAAAGTACGCGAATCGTCGTCGCCGGCGATTCCGCCGGCTCGGGATTTGCGCTAGACCGAACCGGAGCCGTCGTCCCAGACGCAGGCGCTGCCGTTTCCCTTGATGCGTCCGGCGGTTGGGCCGGCGAAGTGTGCCGTCAGGACAACGGCGCCGGTGTCGGCGTAGTCGTCCACGAACTTGATGCGGGTCTTCCGGCTTTGATCCGGGTCGCTGCAGAACGCGCTCGACCAGTCGGGGCGCGCGATCTGTACCGGATGGTGAATCAGGTCGCCGCTCAGCACCGCCTCGGCGCCACCATCCTTGACGTGAACGCAATAGTGCCCCGGCGTGTGACCGGGCGAGGGGGCGAGATGCACCTGATCGTCGAGTGCGAAATCAGTCTTTACCAGTTGCGCCTGACCGGCCTCGGCGATCGGCAGCACGCTATCCTGCCACGACAGGTAACCCGGTTCGCCTTCCTTCACGTCCTTGAAGTGGTTCCAGTCGCCTTCCGAGAACAGATATTTTGCATTGGGGAAGGTGGGCACCCAGCGCCCGTCCGTAAGGCGCGTGTTCCAGCCGACGTGATCGGCGTGGAGGTGGGTGCACATGACGTAATCGACGGCCTCCGGCGCGACGTGGGTCTTGCGCAGGTCCTCCAGGTAGGAACCGTCGCGCATGTGCCAGTGACCCAGCGGGCGTTCCTTGTGGTTGCCGACGCAGGTATCGACAAGAATCGTATGGTGTCTGGTTTTCACCACAAAGCTATGGAAACTGAAGATCAGCATTTGCGCCGCGTAGTCCACATAAGCGGGATCGAGCCAGTGCCGGTGGGTCTCGAACACATTTCCGGTCGAGGCGAGCAGAATGTCTTGCGGGTCGATGAACGGCGCTTCGAACTCGACGTGTTTTTCGATGGTGATGCCGCCGATGACTTGCGGTTTCATGGGTGCCGCCCCCCTCTGTGCGTTGTACCCAACCGCTTCCTTGTTAAGGGCCCGGTGGCGGCTTGCCAAGCCGCGCGTCCCTGCGGGCGCCGGATCTGCTGCCCGTGGCGCCGGGTTCAGATGCGTCGGCGGGAGCGCCGGACGAGAACGAAGGCCGTCAACGCAGCCAGGATGATCGCGCCACCGATGCCGGCGAGCACCGGCAAAAGGGGCGCGAGGGGCGCCGCTTGTCCGGAGTTGCCCGCGGCAAGCCGCGCCGGCGCCGGGTCGGCGACGCCCGCCGGGTGGCTCTCGAGATCATTCGACAACGCGTTCAGATACAGCACCACGTTGGTCGCCTCGAAGTCGAGGCCATGGTAGCGCGCGCGTAATCGGGCCTCACGGTCGATGACGTGGGTGATCGTGCCGTGCATCTGATATCCGTCGTCGGTGGGCGTAAACTTGAGGCCGTACTCGGCCGCCAGATCGCGCGTCGCCATCGGTTGGCCGGGGCCGCTGGTCAGGAACAGATAATTCACCGGATCGACGCCCTGGCTCGTCATGTAGGACCGCATGATGTCGGGCGTGTCGGTGACGGGATCTGTGGTGATGGCGATGAACTGCACCCGCTCGCGCATCGGCGTCGGCGCGACCAGGTCCTGAATTTCGACAATCTTTTGGGTGTTGAGCGGGCACACGTCGGGGCAGGACGTATAGATGAAATACAGCACCACCACCTTGCCGCGAAAATCCGCAAGCCGGACGGGGTTGCCGTTTGCGTCCTCGAGCGCGAACTCCGGCGCCGGCCGGTTGATGAACTGGACTTTGGCCTCGAGGCGAGCCTGCTGTTGCTCCACCGCATCGAGCGAGTGCGCCGGCGCCGAAACCGGCACGCTTGCCAGCCCGGCGAGCGCGATAACCGCCGCACGTGCGAACAGAAAGACGGATTTCATTACAAGTCCCAAACCGCGATTATAGAAGCGCGCATTCGTTAACATACAGCGCCCCTGCCCGGCACGACAGTCGCCGGCGCGAGGCCTCACAATCCGGTGAGTGCGATGTGCGGCCGCGTGCCGGCCGGGACCGCGTTCCGCCGGAGGCGGGCGACCCCTAGAGCAGCATCCGTTCAGTAATCGCCGAAAGCGATTCCACCTGAACGGATGCTGCTCTAGCGGCAGACGATGCGGGCCAGCAATTCGGGCCTGCCTCCGCCGGGGATGGCTTCAAATGGGTAGGTGGGATCGTCCGGGGCGTATTCCCTGCCGTCCAGGTATTCGCCCGTTTCCGCGTTGTGGGCGGTTATCTTGCGCAGGCGGAACTGCCACGACTGGCAATCGTACTCTATGGTCTGGACGGTGTAGACATTGGCGTTGAAAACTTCTTCCCAACGGAGTTCGGAATAGTAAGCCCTGACCATGACATTGCTGCCCCAGCGCGAGATCGAATCCTGGTCGCAAAAAATCGCCATACTCACCCGAGCGCAAATACTCGACCCAGTCCGCGGCATTTGCCGGCGCCCCCGAAAGGCCCAAGACCCCTGCAGCGAGGATCACAAAGACGGTTGGAATCAGCGTGCGCATTTTTCTTTCCTCCGCAATATCAGTTCACCCCAGCCCCCCGGGTTGAAATCATATACTGAGCGGTCGCGGCGCGACCGCGCAGGCGGGTAGCCTTGGGTCCGCTGCCGTGAGCGAAAAAAACCTGAGCGGTTCCGATCGAAACGAAACCGCTCTAACCAACACCTGACTCCCGTGGATCCGACGGGCGAATGTCCGCTATCGGGAGAAGGAGCGGAATTGGAGTGCCCTGAGCTGCCTCAAAGCAAGTGTGCGCAGATTCTTTTATCGGCGCAATGGCCGGTACGACTGCGCCGGGTCGAAAGCGGACGTTCGAAACCCGGGTCTATCCAAGGACCGAAAATAGATGGCGCACTCGGCAGGATGAAAGTGCGAACTGGACCTTGGTCGTTTCCCGACCTCGCCCCAACGTGTCCTCCCAGAAGAACATGGATTCCACCGAAATGGCCTGGTGGCCCGCTAGAACTCCGTAAGTTTTCACCACTGTGGCGCCGCCACATTGGAGTAGAGTGCCGCTGCCACCTTCAAATACGGGCCGCCGCAATCTCTACGCGAAGGCTGCACATATGATTTCGGGCGTCACGCTTTTGCGAAAATACCACGAAAACGAAAAGACGGTCTGCCAATATTGCGGAGATTTGCCATGAGTCTCGCCGACGAGCTGCGCAAATTGCACAAAACGCTGCAACTGGAAAAAATCCGAAAGTTCAAGCGGCGCGTTTCTTTCGGCGACCTGATTTCAGAACGGGATGAAATTGCGGCCGCGTACGGATTCGGCAAGGGAACAACCTGCTACGACAACGTCTTGGTGCTGGGTGACGTTGCCGTCGGGCGCGACACCTGGATCGGACCCAATGTTATTTTGGATGGCAGCGGCGGTCTCAGTATTGGTGACAACTGTTCAATCTCTGCAGGTGTTCAAATCTATTCACACGACACGGTAGAGTGGGCAACGAGTATGGGAAAAACACCCGTTGAACATGCGCCGACCGCAATCGGATCGGGTGTCTATATCGGTCCCAACAGTGTAATCCAGATGGGGGTTGGCATTGGGGACCGTGCCACAATTGGCGCCATGTCTTTCGTCAACAGCAACATTCCGGAAGGCGCCCGGGCATGGGGCGCACCGGCCAGGGTCGTCAAAGAACCTGCCGGATAGAGGACCGCAGTGGGTGCAGATTCGGCCGGTTCACGCCCGCGCCAGCAGCCGCTCGTAGGTGGAAATTTTTGCGGCGCGCGCCGAAGCGATCCGCGCAATGCAAAGATGACCGCTAAGGATCAAAAGCGGAAGTCACAACATCGCCGGGAAGATGGCGCACCCGACAGGATGAAAGTGCGAACTGGGTCTTGGTTGTTCCGCTGACTCGCCCCAATGTCCGTTGTTTGCCATAGGCAGACCCGAGGGAGTGTGTCGAATGTCTAGGTTTATTCCGCGGCTTCGCGCGCGCCTTCCCAGGTGAGGATCCTCTGGCCCAACAGGCGCCCGAAGGTTAGCGCCGGCGTCAGCGACATGCCGCCCAAGTGGCCCGCGCCAGAGAGGCGCGCAAAGCCCAGCACCTCGCCCGCGGCGTAGAGGTTGGGGATCGGCG
>CAZTAK010000005.1:34749-68709 GCA_964611585.1 uncultured Alphaproteobacteria bacterium | reverse complement strand
GGTTGCGCGGAATTCGCCGGAAACGAGATCGCGCGCCTCTTTGGTCTTCTTTTCGCCGTCGCGCACGAGCCTATAAAACCCACCCTTGCCTTTGCGCCCGGTATAACCGTCGGCGATCATGCGCTGGATGAGCTGGCTGAGCGGCGAGGCCTCGTCGACCCATTCTTGCAGCGGGTCGTCCGCCGGCAGCAGCGCCTTCATGCTGGCAACCACGTGGGGCCCGAGATCAATACCGGTGAGGTCCATCAGGCCGAAAATGCCGGTCTTGGGAATTCCCATCGGCCGGCCGACGATGGCGTCGGCCTCCTCGACCGTGAGTCCCATTTGCGCCGCCGATTCCGTCGCCACCAGACTCCAATAGATACCGATCCGGTTGGCGATGAAGCCCGGTGTGTCCTTGCACGGCACGACTTCCTTGCCGAGCACCTCGTCGCCGAACCGGGTCAGCGCGTCGATTGCATCGCTGCGGGTGTTGGGGCCGGCGACGATTTCCAGAAGCCGCATGTAGCGCGGCGGATTAAAGAAATGAGTAATCGCGAAATCGGCCACGAGCGAATCCGGCAGCCCCTCGACCAGGCGCGCGAGCGGTATGGTTGAAGTGTTCGACGTAACGATCGATCCCGGTTTGCACACGCCATCGATGCGTTTGTAGAGATTCTGCTTGATCGCAGGGTTCTCGACAATCGCCTCGACGATCCAGTCGCACTCGGAAAAGAGATCAAGGTCGTCTTCAAGATTGCCGCAAGTAATACGTTTGGCGTTGCGCCGGTGCATGAACGGCGCCGGGCTTTGTTTCATCATCGCCGCGACTGCCCCTTCGGCCAGCGCGTTCCGGTTCGCGCCATCCTTCGGCACGATGTCGAGCAGCACGACGGGCACGCCCGCATTGGCTGCATGGGCCGCGATCGCCGCCCCCATGACGCCGGCGCCAACGACGCCGACTTTTTCGATTCCGCTCATCGTGCCGCCTCAAGCACAGTGGCGATGCCTTGGCCGCCGCCGATGCACTGGGTTGCGAGCGCGTACTTGCCGCCCTCGCGCTTCAACAGGCTGGCGGCCTTGCCGGTGATGCGCGCCCCGGTGGCCCCCAGCGGATGTCCCAGCGCAAGCGCGCCGCCGTCCAGATTCGTTTTCTCGAAGTCCAAACCGGTCTCTCTGGCCACCGCCAGCACCTGCGACGCAAACGCCTCGTTGAGTTCGATTACGTCCATGTCCTTCATGTCGAGGCCGGCGCGTTCGAGCGCCTTCTTGCTGGCGCCGACCGGACCGAGTCCCATGGTCTCAGGGGCGCAGCCGAAGACGCCGATGCCCTTGATGCGCGCCAGCGCTTCGAAGCCATGATCGTTCGCATAGTCCTCGCTGCACACAAGCACGGCCGACGCGCCGTCGGTCAGCGGCGAGGACGTGCCCGCGGTGACGGTACCATCCTTGTCGAACGCGGGCTCAAGCCCGTCGAGCGCAGCCTGGTCGGTGCCGGGGCGGATGCAGCCGTCTTCCTCGACGCGCAGGTTGCCTTGCTCGATCACCACAATCTCGTCTTTGAGTTTGCCGGATTCGCGCGCGTTCGCGGCGCGTTCGTGGCTCAGCACGGTGAGGTCCTGCTGTTCGGCACGGGAGATTTCATACTTCTGTGCAAGGATCTCAGCGGTCTGGCCCATCGAGATGTAGACGTCCGGCCAGCGTTCATAGAGGCCGGGATGGGGCGAGGGATTGAAACCCGCCATCGGCACGCGGGTCATCGATTCGATGCCCGCGCACACGAACGCCTCGCCCGCGTTCATCTGGATGGCGCCGGCCGCCATGTGAATCGACTGCATCGACGAGCCACAGAAGCGGTTGACCGTCGTGCCGGCGACGCTGAGCGGCAGGTCGGACAAAAATCCGACGATACGGCCCACGTTGAAGCCTTGCTCGCCCTCGGGAAACGCGCAACCCATGATCAAGTCTTCGATGTCGGCCGTATCGACCCCGGTGCGTTCGATCAGGGTGCGTATCACTTGGGCCGCCATTTCATCAGGCCGCACTTTGGCGAGCTGCCCTTTCCTGGCGAAATGGAACGGAGACCGGGCATAGCCCGCAATGACGACGTTCTTCATATCCAACCCTTTTCGTTTTCTTCCGGCCCGCGCGCGAAAAAACAGTGCGCCGGGCAAATTTGTTTCGCGTTACAGCGCGGCCGCGAGCCGCGCCCCCTGGTCGATCGCCCGCTGGGCATCCAGTTCCCGCGCGGCATCAGCGCCGCCGATGAGGTGAACCGATTCGCCCAACCCTTCCAGCGCCGCGGCAAGCGCGGATTCCGGTTCTTGCCCGGCGCAAACGACGACCGTGTCGGCCTCGATAAGTTCGCGTTTTCCTTCGCGCGTGATGTGGACACCCTCGCCGTCGATCCTATCGTATTGAACCCCCGCGAGCATCCTGACGCCGGCCCGCTTGAGGCTGGTCCGGGTAATCCAGCCCGTGGTCTTGCCGAGGCCGGCCCCGGGCTTGCTCGTCTTGCGCTGCAACAGCGTGACCGTGTGCGCAGGCAGCGCCTCGCTCCCGCCGCCGTCGAGACCCCCCGAGCCCGCATAGTCGCGGTCGACGCCCCAGGCGGCGAGAAACTCGTCTTGTTCCATCTCACGATGGGTAAGAAAAACCGCGACGTCGAAACCGATCCCGCCGGCACCGATGATGGCGACGCGATCGCCCACGGGCTTTAGGCCGCGCAGGACATCGAGGTAGGAGAGAACATTCGGTCCATCACTGCCCGAAATATCCGAGCGCCGGGGGCGCACGCCAGCGGCGACGATAATCTCGTCGTAGCCCTGATCCGCCAGATCAGTCGCCGTCACCGCCTCGCCCAAGCGCATCTGCACCTGGAGGCGATCGAGCTGGGTACGGAAATACCGGATGGTTTCATTGAATTCGCTCTTGCCGGGAATGCTTCGTGCCAGATTCATCTGGCCGCCGATCTCCTGCTCGCGCTCGAACAGGATCACACCGTGCCCGCGCTCGGCCGCAGTGATCGCGAACGAAAGCCCGGCCGGGCCTGCCCCGACCACCGCAATCCGCTTCGGGTTCGCCGCCGGTTCGATCCGCAATTCGGTTTCGTTGCAGGCGCGCGGGTTGACCAGACAGCTCGCCGTGCGGCCGGAAAAAATGAAATCGAGGCACGCTTGATTGCAGGCGATGCAGGTGTTGATCTCATCGGCCCGGCCCGCCGCCGCCTTGGCGACAAATTCGGCGTCGGCCAGGAACGGACGCGCCAGCGACACCATGTCGGCATCGCCGCGCGCCAGTACCTCTTCGGCAACCTCGGGCGTGTTGATCCGGTTGGACGTGACCAGTGGCACCGAAACCGCGCCTCGAAGGCGCGCCGTCACCCAGGTCCAGGCCGCGCGCGGCACCATGTAGGCGATGGTGGGAATGCGCGCCTCGTGCCAGCCGATACCGGTGTTGATGATGGTCGCGCCGTCCTGTTCAATGGCCTGGGCAAGTGCAACCACTTCCTCCCAAGTGCTGCCGCCCGCGACGAGATCGAGCATCGACAACCGGAAGATGACGATGAAGTCGGGCCCGGTGCGTTCGCGCGTGCGGCGCACGATCTCGCGGGCAAACCGGATTCGCGTCTCGAAATCCCCGCCCCAGCCGTCGTCGCGGTGATTGGTGCGGAGCGCAATGAATTCGTTGATGAGGTAGCCTTCCGACCCCATCACTTCGACCCCGTCATAACCGGCCTCGCGGGCAAGCGCAGCGCAGACGACAAAGTCCTCGATCGTTTTTTCGATCTCGGCTTCAGTCATCGCGTGCGGCGTAAGCGGACTGATCGGCGCCTTGACCGCCGAGGGTGCCACCACGCCCGGGTGATAACCGTAGCGCCCGGCGTGAAGAATCTGCATCGCGATCCTGCCGCCCTCTGAGTGCACGGCATCGGTGATGAGGCGGTGATCGGAAACCTGATCGGCATGGCATAATGTCCCCGCGTCGGGGCGGGTGCGGCCTTCCTCGTTGGGAGAGATGCCGCCGGTGACGATCAGCCCGGCGGAGCCGCGGGCGCGTTCGCCATAGAACGCCGCCAGGCGTGCCGCTCCGCCGCTCACCTCTTCCAGGCCGGTGTGCATCGAGCCCATCAGCACCCGGTTCGGCAGCACCGTAAAACCGAGGTCAAGCGGCGCCAGCAGATGCGGATAAGGGCTCATGCCAAATCCGCCTGTGGTGGCGCGGCGGAATCGACCGGCTCGCAACCGATCAGCGCCTCGAAATGGGCGTCGGCAAACCGGGCCTCCTCGTCGATCAACGGGCGCGGTGCGTGCGGCAAATGCAACTGAATGTAATACCGGGCGAGGATTGCCTTGCGGGCATCGCCAACGGCAAGGCCGGCGGCCGCTTCGTCCAGCAGCATCGCCGCACCCAGGACCCGCGCCATCAGGTCCATCAGTTTGCGCGCGTACTTTGGCCCGTCGCCCGGTGCGGCGCGAAGATGATCGACCGCCCTGCGGCATTCTTCGAAGGCACCGTCCACCGCCGCCACCGCATCGCCGAGCGCGGCCGGCGCCGCCGATGTGATCGCGCCAATTCGATCGGACAATGCCTCGAACCCGGGATAGCGGTTGCCGATCATGCGCAAGACCTCGAGCGCCTGAATGTTGGCCGGGCCTTCCCACACGGTCAGCGCCTGGGCATCGCGCAATAGCCGGGGCGTGACGTAGTCGTAGGTATAGGCGTTGCCGCCGATGATCTCGATGGCGGCGCGGCAGAGCACGTTGGCGTCTTCCGCGGTCTGGTACTTGGCAAGGGCCGTCACCATGCGCATCCAGGCCCGCGAGCCGTCGTCGTCGCCAAGGTCGATCACGTGCGCGGCATCGAACGATTGCGCCGCGGCGAAGGCAAGGGCGCAGCCGGCTTCGAGCCGGACCAGCATCTTAAGCAGTTCGTCCCGCACCATTGGATAGGCGAGCAGCGGCTGGCCGAACGCTTCACGGTGGGAAACATAACTGACCGCCTCTAGGAAGGCGCGGCGCGAAAGCCCGGCCGAACTCATAGCGTTATGGATGCGGCTGAATTCGAGCGCCTCCATCATCAGCTTGAACCCAAGCGGCGGCGGCGCGATTTCTACCGCCCAGGTGCCGGTGAGGTCGATTTCGCCGGTGGGGACGCCGCGCGTGCCGAGCTTGTCCTTGAGGCGGCGGAGACGCATCGGGTTCGCTGACCCGTCGTCGAGATGGGTGGGAACCAGATAGAGGCCAAGGCCCTTGGTCCCGGCGGGCGCCCCTTCGGGCCGCGCGGTCGCGATCGCAAGCCCGCCATTGGCGTTACTGGTGAACCATTTGAGGCCATCAAGCCGGAAAGCGTCGCCATCTTTACGGGCGACGGTGGTGGTCGCGCCCACGTCGCTGCCGCCGTGGAGTTCGGTCGCCCAGGTGCCGCCGGTGAGCGCCTTGCCGTCGCTGCGCGTCAGCTTGTGAAGATAGCGTTGGCGCACCTCGTCGGGCGCGAAGCGGTCGAGCACATAGGCGACCGCACCGGTCATCGTCACGGGGCAATGCAACGAGACGTCCGATTGCGACAGCATGTACCCCATCGCGAAGGTAATCAGGTAGGGCGCCGGAGACTCGCCGTAATTGAGGCTGACAACTCCACGCCGGTAGACTTCGCGCTCGACCTTTTCCCAATAGGGATTGAGGCGGATGTGATTGACCAAGTCACCGTCGCGGTCATGGCTTTCGAGGACCGGCGCCCCGTGACGGTCGGTGTAATCCGCCTCTTCGTCGACCTCGCCGCCGACCCAGGCGCCGAAATCGGCCAACTGATCGCGCCACGTTTCGGCCGCGTCGGGATCGATGCCCGCC
Organism: uncultured Alphaproteobacteria bacterium; assembly: GCA_964611585.1. Lineage (GTDB taxonomy): Bacteria > Pseudomonadota > Alphaproteobacteria > SHVP01 > SHVP01 > CAZTAK01. Next base: position 62,881 of record CAZTAK010000005.1, on the reverse strand, counting down.
AACAACAGGTGCAGGTTCCGATCCAGTTCGAAGAAGTTCTGGCCACGGGTGTCGCGTTCATACTGCATTGGTCATGACCTCTTTCGACGAAAGGGCGCGGCGCACTTCGACGTCGGCGTCGTTGAGTTCCTTCAGGGTCGATTCGATGTCGGCGCGCTGGCCTTCCAATTGCGCGATCCGTTCGCGAATCTTTTGCTGCGTCAGACGCAACTGTTCGGCCTGGTCGTCACCAAGGTCGTAGAGATCCAGCATCTCCTTGATCTCGGCGAGACTGAACCCGAGGCGCTTGCCGCGCAGAATGAGGCTCAACCGCGCCCGGTCGCGGGCGCTGAAAATGCGCGCCTTCCCGGCCCGCCCCGGATGGAGCAGTCCCTGATCCTCGTAGAATCGAAGCGTGCGCGGCGTGACGCCCAATTCGCCCGCTAGGTCACCGATGGAACAGCTATCCGGCATCAGTCGTACGCGCCCTCCTGTGGCCACGGCACCCGGTTTGCCGTAATCGGAGGAAATGCTAGTTAACGTTTACGTTAACGTCAAGCAAAGAAACCAACCTGTGCAGAGGAAACGAGCATCCCCGAGCCCAAGCATTTTTTTGCGAATACCATGGTTTTTTATTATATTTCAATACCTTGAGAACCTGCGCCGCTGTCGCCCTGCGCGCCTTTGATTTCCGGGACCGCAGGAATAGGCTGCGGCACTCGGAAAACGAGGACCGCAATGGCAGGCCGAATTGAAACCTATGGCGAGTTTTGGCCGTTCTACCTGCGCAAGCACCGCAAGCGCCTGTACCAGGCATTGCACGACTTCGGGACGACAATCGCGATCGTCCCGTTGGTGATGTTGGCGGTCACCGGCAATGCCTTCACCCTCGTGGGCGCGGTTTTCGGCGGCTATGGGTTTGCTTTGGCCGGGCACTTCTTTGTCAAACAAAACCGGCCGGCGTCGTTCAGGTGCCCGATTTGGTCGCTCCACAGCGATTTTCGCATGTACTATCTGGCCCTTGCCGGGCGCCCTGGGGCAGAGTTGCCGTCGGCGGAGCAGGTCGGGGCGGCCACCTAGCGGCGCACCAGCGGGCCCGCCATTGACGCCATGACCCGGTTCGCGGAATAGTAATGCCATGAAAATGGACCTGTCGCAGCTTCAGGAAAACGCTGCGCGTGCGAGTGACCTGTTGCGGGCGCTCGGCAACCCGAACCGCCTCATGATCATGTGCCAATTGGCAGATGGCGAGAAGTCGGTGGGTGAACTCGAAAGCGTCGTCGGACTCAGCCAGTCGGCCCTGTCCCAGCACCTGGCGCGGTTACGCCGCGACGAACTCGTCACCACCCGGCGTCAGGCCCAGACCATTTTCTATTCGTTGGCCGGCGACGAGGCGACACGCGTCATCCACGTGCTGTACGAACTCTATTGCGACCCCGCTGTGCCCGCGGCCGAACCGGCGCGGGTGGCCCAAATCGGCCGCTCATAACCCGAGTGTCGCGCGGCATCGATTGCCGCAAATCGCCCCGACCGACGGCGCGCCCTATTAGAGCGTGACCGCGGGCCTTGCCCCGGCGATTGAAAGCCCGCTCTCTATCTCCAGGCCGGGCGCCATAGGCACGGCGGCGGGCGACCCCGGCTTCAGGATCCTGGCCGAGCCCTTGGCGCACCGAACACCCCGGTCCACCGGGCGATCGGGTTTGCCCTCAATGCAGCGAATCTGGCAGGCGTGTAAGCGCGCACGGATGCCACCACGGTATGCGCACCTTTTGCAGGCGGATCTCCACATCTCGTCGGCAACGGTCCGGAGAGGTCGATGGCGGGTTGGCTCACCGGCCTTCGTAGGGCAAGGAGAGATACTTTTTGTCACCCGCGAGGGGCAGATTCCATTGATAGTTTTGAACCTGCTAATATATTGTGTGTAGGCTTTCAAAGCCCCGGAGTGCGGCGCATGATCCTGCCCCCCGCGTTATCTGTCTTACTGGTTTTCGGAGTTCCGCTGGCCTAGATGCAGATCTATCTACCCATTGCCGAGCTATCGCTCAATATCTTTCTCATCCTGGGCATGGGGGGCGCGGTCGGGTTTCTCTCCGGTATGTTCGGCGTCGGCGGCGGATTTCTGATGACACCGCTGTTGATTTTCGTGGGCATCCCACCAGCGGTCGCCGTCGCCACTGAAGCCAATCAGATTGTCGCGACCTCGGTCTCAGGCGTGATCGCCCACTGGCGGCGCGGCAACGTCGATTTCAAGATGGGCCTGGTCCTGGTGGTGGGCGGTGCGTTCGGCTCGACCACGGGCACGTTTCTGTTCCGCCTGTTGCGGGAAATAGGCCAGATTGACCTGGTAATTTCGGTGGCCTTCGTGGTGTTTTTGGGCATCATCGGATCGCTGATGCTGATCGAAAGCGTCCGCATGATCTTGCGCACCCGCCGCAAGGGTGCGCCGCCGCGCAAGGCCCATGTCCATTACTGGGCCCACGGACTGCCGTTCCGCCTGCGCTTCCACAAGTCAAAACTATATATCAGCGTGTTGCCGCCACTGGCGGTCGGGTTCCTGGTCGGAATGCTCGCCGCGATCATGGGCGTCGGCGGCGGCTTCATCATGATTCCGGCGATGATTTACCTGCTCGGGATGCCAACGGCTATCGTTGTCGGGACTTCGCTATTTCAGATCATCTTCGTCACCGCCAACGTCACGTTTCTGCACTCGGTAACCAACCAGACGGTGGACGTTGTATTGGCCCTTTTGTTGCTGGCAGGCGCGGTCGTGGGCGCCCAGTTTGGCGCGCGCGTCGGCGTCAAGCTGCGGGGTGAACAGCTGCGCGCCCTGCTGGCGCTGATGGTTCTGGCGGTTTGCGCGAAACTGTTTTTCGATCTCGTGGCGGTTCCAGTCGATCAATTCTCGATTGGCGCGGTGCTGGCGGAATGATGCGGAACTTTGGGAAAATCCTGATCGTTGCGGGTGCAGCGGCAGCCCTAGCCGGGGTTGCTGCCCGCGCGGAACCGCTGGTCGCCGATTTGTCGACCCACGTCATCGAAATCACGTCCGGTTTTTCGGGTGCCGAAATACTCTTGTTCGGGACTGCCGACGAAGACAGCCAGGTCGTGATTGCCGTCATCGGCCCGAGCGAAGACGTTGTTGTCCGCCGCAAGGAACGCGTTGCCGGCATCTGGATTAACCGGACCGCCGTCACGTTTACCGGCGTGCCCGCGTACTATTCGCTCAGTACATCGGTGCCGCTGGTGGAGATTGCCGAGCCGGCCGTATTCGCCGAACTCGGGATCCGGCCCGGTAATCTCAATTTTGCGCCCGCCCATGAGATTTCCGCGCAGGATTTCAAAGAGTTCAGTGCGGCGCTGATCCGCAACAAGGAAACCGCGCAATTGTACCGGACCGGCGAGGGCGCTGTGACGTTTGTAAAGAACGAACTTTTCCGGACTCAAATCCGGTTCCCCGCCAACGCACCCACTGGCACCTATTCGGCGGACGTGTACCTCTTCCGTTACGGGCAGCTTGTCAGCCGTCAGTCGACGCCGTTGTTCATCTCCAAGTCGGGAATCGAACGGGCGGTCTATGAGCTTGCCAACGACCAGCCCGCAATCTACGGCATCCTCGCGATTATTCTGGCGGTGGCGGGGGGCTGGATCGCGGCAGCCGTTTTCCGCCGGACCTGACGGCACTCTCCGGCGCCGCAGGGGGGCACTTAGATCGGCAGCGGCTTGTCGATAAAGAACCGCAGCAGCGCCTTGGCCTCTGGCTCGTCCCACTCGGCGGACCCCTCCAGACGACCGATCTCGTTACCGTCCCGGTCGTAGAGCACCGTCGTCGGCATCTGGTTGACGCCGACCTCGCGCGCGACCCGGCTCCGTGGGTCAAGATAGATTTCGAGCGCGTCAAGGCCGAGGCGTTCCGAATAGGGCGCCGCCGCGGGCAGCCCCTCGCGGTCGATATTGATAGCGATGACCGTGAAGTCGGAGCCAGCCATTTCCACCTGAAGACGGCTCATAGATGGCAATTCGCGCAGGCAGAGCTCACACCACGACGCCCAGAAATTGACCAGTACGACCCGGCCGCGGAAATCTTCGAGGGAGATTTCGCCACCGTTGCGGTCAAACCAGGCCGACACGGGCCCTGCGCGGCCGCCGCCGGCAAGCGTGAAATACTGCACCTGGCCTTCCAGACGTGGCCCGAGCCCGTTGCGGTTCGCCGGTCCGAGAAATACGAACGCGGCGGCAATGATGACCAAGATTGCGAGACCTGCGGCGATCCCGGTTTTGCGGGTCATAGACAGCTGCCTTTCCACATATTCATTCAAGAGCCTGCCGCCAGGATTCGTCCCGCTGCGGCATCAAAAGTCTGCATCACGACATTCCGGGTTAGAAGCTCGGGCAGGATGAGGCCGTTGGGCGCGACCGGGCCGTAGATGATGTTGAACGGGATTCCGAACCGGTTGTTGCGGGCCAGGTAGGCGGCGATCGATTCGTCCGGGTTGGTCCAGTCCGCCTGCATGGCGACGACGTCTTCACGGGCAAGAATCCGCGCTACCTCGCCGCGGTCGAGCACGAGCCGCTTGTTGACCAAGCAGGTTACACACCACTCGGCCGTAACATCGACAAAGACAATTTTTCCCTCTGCAACCAGGCCCGGGATCGCAGCCTCGTCGAAGGGAGCCCAGTCTGTGGGACCGGCCTTTGGCGGCTCGAATCCGCGAGGCACCATGCCCGATGTCGCGAGCGCAACCACGGCAAGGGCAGCGACGGCAACGGGGGCGAATCTCGAAACCGCGGCCGAAACATGCTGCCGCGCCCACAACACGCCGATTGCCGCCACCATTATCGCGGCCAGCGTTACTGCGCCCACCGTGCCCACCTGAAAGGCGAAAATGGAAATCAACCACACGGCAGTCCCGGCTAGCGCAACGCCTAACACCTTCTTGACGGTTACCATCCACGCACCGGGACGCGGCAGCCGCGTAGCAAGGCCTGGAAAAGCGGCGAGTACGAGGTAGGGAAGCGCCATGCCGAGCCCGAGCGCGGCGAATATTCCGCCAATCTCGAAGGCCCCGCGGGCGAGCGCAAAACCGATGGCGGTACCAAAGAAGGGCGCCGAACACGGAGTGGCGAGAATGGTCGCAAAGACACCGGTTCCAAAGGACGATACCAGTCCATCGGAGCGGCGCTCTCCGCCGCCCCGCAGCGCGAGACCCGAAATCCATTGCGGCAGCGACAACTCGAAAAGTCCCCACATATTTGCTGCAAACAGCGTAATCAGCACCGTCATCGCTGCGATGAACAACGGCTGCTGAAACTGGATGCCCCAGCCCACGGCGGCACCCGCGTATTTGAGCGCGATCAGACCGGCGGCCAGAACCAGAAAAGCGAAGACGATGCCGGCCGATGAGGCGAGGAACCCGTTCCGGACATGGCGTTGGTCTCCACCGCCGTGGTTCATGACGCCCATCAGTTTGATCGACAACACCGGCAACACACACGGCATGACGTTGAGAATCAGTCCACCGAGAAAAGCCAACGCAAGCACCAAGACAATCGGCATGAACGAGGTGGCTACCGCCTGACCCAGCACGGTCGTCAGGGTCTGCTCGATCGCGCGGCCCTGGTCGACAAGGGTAATAGTCAGTTCGCCACCCAATAAATCGGGTGGCGGCCCCTCGCCCTGGACTACCGCCAAACTGATCGGGATATGAAACACCGCGCGGCCACCGCTTTCGGATAGCCGAACATCGGGCGGGGCGAAAATATAGTTTTGCGGCCCTTCGACGAAGACGTCGGGTGTCCGGAACGGACTTTCGGAAAAGGCAATGACTTGCAGCAGCGGATTCTCGCCGGTCGCGACCAGTTCGGTGCGAGCGACACGAAGACCGACCGCCGGATCCGATTTCGGGACCTGGGCCCAATACCTGTTGATCAGCCGGGCGTGCTCGGAAACGCCGCCCGCCCCGCCCGGCAGGTCGAGAGAGAGGACGACGTCATGCGGGACACAGGTTTCCTGGCAGGTCAGAAAATTGACGGCGGCGCGAATCTGCGCGGCCTCGTTCGGGCGAAGGATGCGGCCTTCGATCGGCAACACCACTTCTCCCTTGTAGCCGAAAGTGTCGAGGCCGAATATCTGGAAGCGTCCCGGCACCGGCCAGAATATTTCAGCGTCAACAATATTCTCGGTGCCGGTCCAGTCGATAGTGGTCGGGTATCCGGCCTCGCCCGGCGAGCGCCAATAGATTTCCCAACCCGGTTCGATATCGTATTGAAGGCCGAGGCGAATCGTCCCGTCAGCGACGCCGGCCGGCGCCGAGATCAACCGGATACGGCCCTGGCCATATTCGATCCAGTCGCTCGCCGCCGGAGCCGCGGCGACAGACAAAGATCCGGAAATCCCGAAAAGAACGAGGCCAAGAAACGCCCCGGCCTGCCTCAGGAACGACGTCATTCGTTGCCTCGAAATCCGACAAGAGTACTGGCGCCGCTGCGAACGCGACGACGCCTCTCCATACTTGGTCAGTTGAGGCCGAAATCATAGGGGCCCAGGCCTCACGAGCAATAAAACAATCGTGTGGCGGCCGCGCATTGGTGGCGGGACTCGATCCCGCATCGCCGGGGCGCTGCCAAGGCACCCCGATACTCAATCAGAGATATGGGGGATCAAACGGTGAGGTCGACCTGAGTGCCGACCGAATCGCCGGTATCGGACCCGGCGGCGCTGTCGTTGGCAACCTGTGCGGTAATATTGACGCTCGAACCGGATTCCCCGCCCGCTTCCGCTGTGGTCGCAATCTGTTCCAGGGTTTCTTTCGTGCTGGTGGCCGATCCAGTCCCGGCATTCTGGCCAGCACCATTGGTATTATTCAATATTGAGACCGCCGTCTGGGCGGCCGATACTGCGCCGATTGTCATTGTGGCTCCTTTTGCTGGGTGCGCCCCCGCCGGTCGCACCCGTGGTATCTCGAAGAAAAGGAGAATGCCCCAGCGGCTCTTAATATTGAGTAAATGCAAGTTAGGGCCGTTAGCGCCGAGTAATCATCTGGGCCCCCGGCGGCCGGCGCGGGTGAACGCGCCCGCGGCGTGCCCGTGCCGCTGCGCTCTGGCTCCGCCCGGCGCCCGGCTCAGCCGAGACCGAGCGAACCCGGGTTCACGCGCCCCGCGGGATCGAGGTAGTCCTTGATGATTTCAAGAAGCCGGAAGGTTTCGGGGTGACGGCCCTCGCGGTAGCGGTACCATTTCCCGATCTGAAAATGGACGGCGCCGCGCTCCTTGAACAAGTCGGCAAGGCCCGAGCGCAATGTATGCACCGCCTCCCGAGCCGCGGGGTTGTCGGGGTACGTCTTCAGCTTCGATACATGGTCATCGCCGAGATAGCGATCGTGATAATAGTTGCGCGCGTCCTCCCAGAAGAACATGGGTTCGACCAAAAAGGCCTGGTGGCCGCAGGTGCTGAGCAAGTAGCCCCACTCGATGCCATGCCGATCGATCAGAGCGGACTGGGATTCGAAAAAATCCTGTACTGCATTAATCGTATCGACGATCCGGCTGTGCGGGACAATGGCGTGAATCGGCACCCAGCGCTGCCCTTCGGGTCCCAGCATGGTGACCGGCGGCCCGAACGGCGCCGCGCGCACCACCTTGGGCATGCTGTTCTTGACCTCGGTGCCGGTGGCAAGGGCGATGCTGCGCGCCTCTTCGAGGCGGCTTGTCGCGTCCGCCTCGTTACGCCCGTCGAGGACGACGTGCATTGAATAGTTGACGCCCTCCATGAAACGCCGGCCGGCGGCCACGACCTTCGTGGCCTCTTTCAGACCGCTGCCGAGCGATTTACCGGCCCGCGCAACACCCGCCAGTGATTTCAGATCTTTGATCAATCCGGCGCGCTTCATCCTTTGTTCCTGCAAGAAAGGATCGAAGCCGAAACATTCGGCCGCCAGGCCACGGCGCGACACTTCCGCCATCACCTGGCAAAGGTCTTCCATCGAATCGAATCCGAACGAGGCAAACGATGTCGCCGCCGGCGCCGGAATCAGTTTGAACGTGGCCTCGACCTTGAAACCCAAGGCGCCGGTATCGCCGACGAACAGCCCGGTCAGATCGGGACCATAGCTGCGGAAAAACGGCGATGGCTGGAACGGCGTGGCCGCCGAGCCGGTCTTGAGGATGGACCCGTCCGCCAGCACGACCTGGAGGCCGAGCACCGAATCCGCCGCTGCGCCATAGAGGCCGGAGCCGAAAAACATGCTGTTCTGCGACAACGCCCCGCCGACGGTGGCATACATGCCCGAGAGCGGCCCAAAATAGGGCGTGCGGACATTCTTTTTGCCGAGCGCTTCGTAGAGCGACTTCCAGGTGCATCCCGCCTCGACGGTGACGTACATGTCTTGCGCGTTGATCTCGACAATTCGGTCGAGCCCGCGGGTGTCGACGATCATTGCGTTGCTGTCGTTCGGAAGGTAGCCGCCGGTATAGGAAAGACCGCCGCCTCGCGGGATCACCGCAAGGCCCGCCTTGGTTGCGGCGCCGACTGCGGCCGCAAGCTCTTCCCGGGTATGGGGCTGAATCACGACCGCGGCGGGGCCGGCCTCGCGATAGACGTCGCTTGAAAAGAAACGCCGGTCGGCGTCACCGGTGAGGACGTTATCGGCGCCGACGATCTGGCGCAGAGCGTCGATCGTGGAGGACGAACCGTCGTCGGATTGGGCCTCAGTCATGTCTTGCCCCTATTCGTAGCGCCCTCCGGGCTGCGGCCGCGGACGGGCATATTCAATCGCTCAAATCCTGCCCAACTCTGGGCGCGCGCGGCGATGATGGCACGGCGACAATGGTCCAACAAGCGTCCCGGATTGGAAGCCATGCGCGCGCACAATGGGTTAAGATCGGGGCCGGTATCCGTGGGAGGGTGTTTGTGGAACGGTCGTTCAAGCGGGAAGTCGAGCTTTTGCGCCTCGGCGATGGCCAGGTCTTTCAGGGCGAGGGCATTCTTGCCGTCGCCAAGGGCCTGTTGCAGGCGGGCGTGAGCTACGTCGGTGGCTATCAGGGCTCACCGATTGCCGCCCTGCTCGACGTCATGGTCGATGCCGGCGACCTGCTCGACGAATGGGGAGTCCATTTCGAGGCCTGCACCACCGAATCGGCGGCCGCGGCCATGCTGGGAGCCTCGATCAATTATCCGCTGAGGGGCGCGGTCACCTGGAAAGCCATCGTCGGCACCAACGTCGCGTCCGATCCGCTGACCTACCTGGCCTCAGCCGGGGTCCAGGGCGGGGCGCTGATCGTCGTCGGCGAGGATTACGGCCACGGCGCGTCGAGCCCGCAGGAACGAAGCCATGCCTTCGCGATGAAATCTTCAATCTGGCTGCTCGATCCGAGGCCCGATCTCAGTGTGATCGCGAACATGACGGAAATGGCGTTCGAGCTTTCGGAGGCGAGCAGCGCGCCGGTAATGATGGAACTCAGGATCCGCGCCTGCCACGTTACCGGATCGTTCAAGACGAAGAACAACAAACGGCCTGCCTACACGCCCGACCATCCCACCCAACCGGCACCGTTCGATCGCGACCGGTTGAGCATTCCGCCATTCGTGCACGGCCAGGAGAAGAAGAAATTCGAAGAGCGTATTGGCGCCGCCGTCGATTTCATTCACCAGCACAAGATGAATGAAACCTTCGCGGGTACGCGTGAGGACATCGGCATCATCCTGCAGGGCGGTCTCTACAATACGCTGATTAACGCGCTGGAGCGCGCGGGCGTCGGCGATATCTACGGCCGTTCCGAAATCCCGCTTCACGTCCTTAACGTGACCTATCCGCTGGTGGACGACGAAATCGCGGCGTTCTGCCGGGGAAAAAGCCATGTGCTGATGGTGGAGGAAAGCCACCCCGCCTATATCGAGCAGGCGATCAACGCGATCCTGCGCAAACACAACGTCGACACCAAGATTTTCGGCAAGGACGTGCTGCCGATGACCGGCGAATACACCCTCGAGGTACTGCTGGCGGGCCTGGCGCAGTTTCTGGAAGGCGCGGTCCCTTCGGGTGTCGATCTCGCCCGCGCCGGTGGCGCCGTCCGGACCGTGAAGGACAGCAAGAAGGCCGCCGCCACCGCCCTAGGAGGACCGGTACCGCCACGGCCCGGCGCCTTCTGCATCGGCTGCCCCGAGCGTCCCGTTTTCAGTGCCATGAAACTGGTGCAGCGCGAATTGGGCGCCGTTCACATCAGCGCCGATATCGGTTGTCATACGATGGGTGCCGGCGAACCGTTCGGATTCGGCAATTCGGTGCTGGGGTACGGCATGGGCCTTGCCAGTTCGGCCGGCGTGGTCGCATCCCAGGGCAAACGCGTCGTCAGCGTGATGGGCGATGGCGGATTCTGGCATTCAGGCCTCACTTCGGGTGTCGCAGGATCGGTGTTCAATGAATCGGACTCGGTGCTGCTGGTAATGAAGAACGGCTATGCCTCGGCCACGGGCCAGCAGTCCCTGCCCAGTTCCGAGCGCAATCCGTTCGGCGACGTCGTCGACATGTCCATTGAAAACGCCTTGAAAGGCGTCGGCGTCCGGTGGCTGCGGACGATCCGCACTTACAGCGTCGCCAAGATGACCGCCACGTTGCGCGAGGCGATGACGACACCGGAAAAGGGCCTCAAGGTGATCGTTGCCGACGGTGAATGCCAACTTGCGCGACAGCGCCGGGTGCAGGCCGCGACGCGAACGATTCTTGCCCGGGGCGGTCGCCATGTGCGGACGCGGTTCGGGATCGATGCATCGGTCTGCACCGGCGATCATTCGTGCATCCGGCTGTCCGGTTGTCCGAGCCTCACCCTCAAGGATAATCCGAATCCGCTGAGGGACGATCCGGTGGCGACCGTCAACAATGCTTGCGTCGACTGCGGCCTGTGCGGCGAGGTGGCGCACGCGGCAGTCTTATGCCCGTCTTTCTATCGCGCAGAAATCGTGCGGAACCCGAACCTGTGGGATCGTTCGGTCGACCGTTTCAACCGGACCATCATCGGCTGGTTTCAGGGCGGCGGTGGCGTTCGGCCGCCCGTCTCGGGGGTTGCCGCCCAATGACCGGCCAGGACGAAAGGAATACGCCGGCCGCACCGGCGTGCGTTCGGATGCTGATCGGCGCCCTCGGCGGCGAAGGAGGGGGATTGCTTGCACAATGGCTGGTGGAAGCCGCAAATGTCGCGGGCCTTCCGGTCCAGGGAACATCCCTTCCCGGAACATCACAGCGGACCGGCGCCACAACCTATTACGTCGAACTCATGACCGCACCCGCCAGCGCAACGCCTGTGTTTTCGCTTTACCCGGCGGCGGGTGGGCTCGACCTCGTCGCCTGCTCGGAACTGGTCGAAACCGGGCGCATGATCGAGGCGGGCTATGTCACTCCCGACCGCACCCATCTGATCGGCTCGACCCACCGCGCACTTGCCATCGGTGAGCGACAGGCGATGGGCGACGGGCGCTTCGATACGACACGGATCGAGGCGGCGGCGCGCGACCTTTCGCACCGCGCCGTACTCGTCGATCTACAAAGTGTGGCGGGCCGCGAAAACGCCCGGATCAACGCCCTGCTGTTCGGCTTGATCGCCGGTTCTGGTGTGTTTCCGGTCAGTGCCGAAGATTGCACGCGGGCAATCGAGGAGACGGGCGTTGCGGTGGCAGAAAACAAGACAGGCTTCGCCATCGGGCTCCAACTCGCCCGGGACGAAGCCGTGGCCGCCCTGGAACCGGAACCGGACCCCGCCGCCCGATCCTTGCCCGCCGCCCTGACGGCGCGCATTGCAGGCGAGTTTCCCGAACCGTTGCACCCGATCCTTACCGAGGCGGCTGGGCAATTGTGCGGCTACCAGAACGCGGGTTATGCCGGGCTATTTCTCGACCGGCTGGCGGATGTCGTAACCCTCGACGACCCGCACGCCGGTTGCCCATTGACGACGGTGACAGCGCGTGGCCTCGCGGTGTGGATGGCCTACGAGGACGTGATCCGGGTGGCGCAGATCAAGACCTCCCGTGCACGGTTCGATGAGGTTCGGGCCGAGGTTCAGGCGGCACCCGGTGAGCCGGTTCACGTGTTCGACTATCTCAAACCGGGGCTGGAAGAACTCGCTTCGATCCTGCCGCGTGGGCTTGGCCGGGCGGTGATGCGCCGCGTGGAAAACAAGGCGCCGCACCGGCGCACCAACATCGGGCTCCACATCAAGACGTCTTCGGTGACCGGATTCTTGCTGATGCGCGCGGCTGCCGGCCTGCGGTTCTGGCGACCGCGGAGTTTTCGATATTCGCATGAACAGGCGTGGATCGAGTGCTGGCTCGCGGCGGTACGCGACGGCGCCAGATTGCACCCGCCGTTGGGACTGGAAATCGCGCGCTGCACGCGGCTGGTCAAGGGATACGGCGATACCCATGCCCACGGTAAAGGAAGCCTCACGCGCTTGTTCGATACCATTGTTGCTGATGCCTTGGCGGGGCGGATCGGCCCGGCCGGTTCAGCCCGCCAAATCGCCACGGCGCGCGAGGCGGCGCTGGCGGATCCCGACGGAGCGGCGCTTGACAGGGCGCTGACGCGGGCCGCAACCGGAACTCAACGCGAACCGATTTCGACTGCCGCCGATTGAAGTTTACTTCCGGGCGCCAATGACGAACCAAGAGTTCCGGCTCGACGAATCCTTGATGTTGTCCGAATAGACCGTGGCGCCACCGGGATCGCGCGCGACGCGGGCCTGGAAAACCTTCTCCGCCGCAAAGCCCGCCGAGCGCATCAGCGCGACCGGGTCCATGTCACGCAGCGTGCCCCAGAAAGGCTCGTTGTTGTTGAAGGTGTCCCAGTCGAGAATGAAGGCATCGTAGGGGCCGAGCCCCTGGAAAAATCCGATTTCGGCGTGGGCGGTGATGCCTCCGGGCGCGAGCAGCCGGCGGCGTTCGCGCATGATGTTGGGAATCGCCGAAGTCGAAGTCTCTTGCAGCAGGATGTGCGAAACCACCAGGTCGAAATGACCGTCGGAGAAATTCGTGTGCTCGGCGTTCTGTTGCGAGAAATGGATCGGCGACCCGAGCGAATCGGCTCGCGCCCGCGCCTACCGCAGCACCGGCGCCGACACGTCGATCGCATGAATTTCGGCCTCGGGAAAAGCCTCGCGGGAGGGCAGCGTGCTGTTACCGACGGTGCAGCCGAGATCGAGAATATGTTTGGGGCGCAGTTCGCCGAAGCCAGATTCGAGAGCGGCAATCATGCGCCCGCCCGCCATGTCGTTGTTGGGGCCCAGACTCGACATCGCATAATGGAGCACGCCGAGATTGTAGATCGCCCCGGCGGCGGTCTCGCCCATCGCCTCGCCGGCATAGCCGCCCGGCATACAATGAATGTCGACAGCCGACATGTACCGCGGCGGCCGCAGCACCGAATCGAGCGCGAGCGTGGCGCGGTGTTTTTCGCGCGGCGCCGGTCCTGCACGCGCATCCAGACCCCGAACCTGGCGAGCCACCGTTTCCGACACGCCGTGCCACAGCATTTCCTGACTGGTGCGCTGCAACGACCCGAACATCTGATAATAGGGCGTGCCCTGCATCTCGCCACGGACTTCCTGGCGCGTTGACGGCGCCCGCCCATGGCGCGTCCGGAACGCAGGTTCGACGCGACGTTCGTAAATCGGACGGTTGCCGGGCATGACGGTGAGCGCCAGGTGCTTTTTGAAGTCCTGGACGAAGGCGAGCCGCGCCTGTTCGTCGTGGCTGGCTTGCGGCATCATGGCGTGCGGAAATGGTGCGCTCTTGTCTGGCCCCGCCGTCCTAGAGTTCGCCCGCCTTGGCCCGCTTGCGCAACTCCGTCTTGAGAATCTTGCCGCCGGCGTTGCGCGGAAGTTTATCGATAATGGCGAAGGTCTTTGGAATCTTGTACTTGGCGAGGTATTCGCGGCAGAAGCTGATCAATTCTTCCTCGCCAACGGACTGGCCTTCGCGGAAGACAACGACCGCCTTGACGGCCTCGCCCCAGTAGTCGTCCTCGACACCGATGACGCCGACCTCCAGTACCGCCGGGTGGGTGTGCAGGATTTCCTCAATCTCGCGTGGGAAGACGTTCTCGCCGCCGGTGATGATCATGTCTTTCTTGCGATCGACGAGATAGAGGTACCCCTCGTCGTCCAACCGGCCCATATCGCCCACCGTCACCCATTGGCCGCGGAAGCTTTCGGCGGTCGCCTCGGGTAGCTGCCAATAGCCATTGAAATGCGTGGTGGTCAACGTGTAGATCTCGCCAACCTCGCCGCGGGGAACGTCGTTGCCATTCGGGTCGAGGAGTCGCACCTGGGTATTGGGATAGGGAAGTCCGACGCAGCGTTCTTTACGCAACTGGTCGGCGGGCCGGAGGTTGGTAATGATTCCGCTTTCGGTCGAGCCGTAGGTTTCGTTCAGCAGGTTGTCGCCGAAATGGCCGACGATTTTCTCTTTTGTGGCTTGCGGCAGCGCCGCTGCATTCGAAATGATCGAGCGCAAGCTACCGGTGTCGTATTTGCTCAGCGTCTTTTCGCCCAGCGAGAACATCGCGTGGAAGTGCGTCGGCACCATGAACATGTTGGTCAACTTCATTTCGCTGACCAGGCGCAGAACCTGTTCGGGTTCGTACTTCGGAAGGATTTCGCAAAACCCGCCGAAATAGATCGGCGCCATCGCAAACGCGAACCCCGCCCCGTGGAACAATGGTGCAATGCCAAGCGCGCGGTCGTCCGGGGAATAGCAGCCGAACTCGACGGCCATGTTGTAGAACCCGGTGGTCCGCGAGCGGTGAGGCAGCAAACACCCCTTGGGGTTGCCGGTCGTGCCCGAGGTATAGGGGATGCAGAACACATCCCATTCCTCTAGCGGCACGTCGGGTTCCTTCGGTTTGGCCTTGTCGCGCCAGTCGTCGTAATCCTTGCCGATAACGACAATGGTTTCGATTGTTTCGAGATTGGCGGCACGGGCAACGTCTTCCATCTGTTCGTGAACGAACAGGATTTTCGCCTGGCTGTCGTTGCAAATGTGAGCCGCCTCGCGCAGGCTGGCGCTCGGCGGAATCGTCGCGGTCGCCACCCCCGCCGAAGAAAGCCCGCAGATGATTTCGATGTACTCGAGGCAGTTGGGCGCAAATATCGCGGCGTGATCGTTCGTTTTCAAGCCCACGCCGTCGAGGGCAGCAGTAGAGATCTGGTTAAAGCGCCGCACCAGTTGGGTGTAGCTCAGCCGCTGGTTGCCCAACGCCAGCGCAATCTTGTCCGGCGTCCGCCGCTGCGCGGTAACTACGCCGCCCGCGATCGTCAACGGCAGATAGCTGTGTGGGCGCTTCGCGGTGCCGGTCACGCCGACCTCAGGCGACATTGCTGAGTTCGACACCCCAGGAATCGAGGACTTCGTTGACCGTCATCACCCGGGCGAACAGAAATCCGAGCGATTTGAGCGCGACATCGTAGCGGTCCTGTTCCACTTCGCCGGTCGCATCGGATACGACGAAAGTGCGGTAATCCCGTTGCGAAGCGTCGCGTGCCGTGGTCTCAACGCACATGTTCGTCGTCACGCCGCAGATCACTACGTTTTCCACCTTTGTCGAACGCAAATAGGATTCGAGGCTGGTGGAATAGAAGGCGCTGGGCCGGTTCTTCTTGACGATGAAATCACCCTTTTGCGGCTTCATAGATTCGATAATCTCCGCATCCCATGTGCCCTCGACACACAGATTGACATCGCGCAGGGCCGGAAAAATCTCGTCCACCACGACGCCGCCATCCGCGACGCCATCCTGATAAACGTACTGGGTATAGATGACGCGAACGCCCGCCTCCCGGGCGGCGGCGGCCAGCCGTTCGCACCCGGGGATTGCGGCCATCAGGCGGTCCACGTCGAACCCGAGTTTTGCCATCGAACCCTCATGCGTGCAAAACCCGTTTTGCATATCAACGACAATCAATGCCGTACGCTCTTTGCCGAGTTCCATTGTCCTTCCCTTTCCGAAGTTCCTGCGCCGTTTCTTTAGCGCGGAATGTCTTTGAATATACGTAACGCGTTTTCCCGCATAACCTTGTTTTTTGCCTTGGGCCGGAAGCCCAACTCGTCAACCTCCCGAACCGCGCGCTCGGGGTCGATGACCGGCCAGTCGGTACCGAACAGGAATTTGTCCTGCCCGTAGGAATTGGCGTAATGCACCATCTGTTTGGGCCAATGTTTAGGCGCATAGGCGTCGCCACCGATGAAGATATTTTGGTGCTTCCAGGCCATCGAAATCATTTCGTCGGTCCACGGCACGCCAAGGTGGATGCCTATCAGACGGAGGTCGGGAAAATCGATCGCGACCCGATCGAGATAGATCGGGTGCCCCACACTGGGCAGCCGCCGGTCGCGCTGATAGATCAGATTGTGGCCGACCTGCATCATGATCGGGATGTCATGTTCGACGCAGCGCGCATAGATCGGATAGACCTGCGCCGCGTCGGGACGCATATCAAACCAGTGCGGATAGAAATGTGCACCGACGAAGCCGTATTCCTCGACCGCCTGATCGAGATCGTAGAGCTGCTCGACGCCTAGCGTCGGATCAACCCCGGCGAGGCCCGAAAACCGGTCGGGATATTTGCGGCAGATATCGTAGACGCGCTTATAGGGAATTTCGAACGACCCCTTCACCCGCAAGTCGCCCGCCCGCACGGCGATCAACAGCGAGTGTTCAATGCCTGCGGCATCCATTTTTTTCAGATACCGGATGATTGTCGTACCCTTGCGCATCTGCGCGCTCATCCGGATTTGTTTCTTGAAGGTGTCGTCGATGCCGGTCTGCCCGAGACGCACCTCGCGCGGAGTATAGAGATTGCAGACGATGTCGATTGTGCCGCCCATCCTAGTCTCCCATTGTTCTGCCGCCCGCGGTTCGGGGCGTGTTCTATGCGCCCAAGGTATCGGTTTGACCCGAGGGTGACAATAGCGGCCTGGACCTTGCGCGTCTTTCCAGCAATCCGCACAGCGACAACAATAGCGCCTCTTTTCAATGGGTTGCTGCCCACCAATGACGATCGATCTGCGCAGCTTTCTCGCCGAGGAATCGGCCAGCATCTAGCGCCCGGACGGGCCGGTGTCGGTGGTTCAGGACATCACCGCGCTTAAGTACGCGCGCTCTGCCGCACGGCGCAGTCCGATCGTCCAGATCGACCGGCCGGTTCTGGCCAACGGCGAACCCGCAGGAATGCCCGTCGTCACCAACCCGGCCGCGAGCCGCGCGATCACGGCGCGCGCTCGGGGTCGCCGATCATCGCGACTTTGCCCGTGCCCATGCCGCCCGCACCGCGGCCCCGGTGGAGCCGGTCGTCGTCACGCGCGGCGACGCCCCGGTTCAGGAGATCGTCGAGGAAGGCGAGGCGGGTGATGGGGGAGCGGGATTCGATTATCGTCGGCGGGCTCTCGGCCTCGAACATGGACCCGAGTCTAGCGCGCGGCACGCACCGGTTCGAAGGCAGGGATCGACGCAACCCTCACCCCCTCCGAGGAGCCAGGCGCGCCGCGCCCGCGACCGGCTCGCAGCCATCGACCTGTCGCCGTGGCCGACGATCCAGGAGGCGCCATGCCCGGCAACATCGTCAAATTGCCCGACCCTTCGCCCGCGGGCGAAAAGCGCGGCAACTCCACGTGGATCGAATGCGACACTTGTGGTAACTGGTTCCACACCACAGTCGATCTAATCGCGCGGGAATCAGTCGAATTGCACTGCCCGCAATGCCATGCGGAATTCGTGCCTGCGGCCGCGCGGCGCATCGTTCTCGCCTGACAACGGATACTGGATCCGAAACCGACATGCCCAAAGTCCTCGTCCTGGTACCCTTCCCGCTGAACGAAAAGAATCTCGCCCAGCGCGAGGCGCAGCAAAAATCGGCGCGCTTCGGCCCCGATATCGAGTTCCACTACCGCACCGTGAAAGCGGCGCCCAGCAATTATGTCAGCCATCACGATTACATATTGGCGGATGCCGGGATGATGGAGGCGGGTCTCGACGCCGAACGCGAGGGTTACGATGCCGTGTGCATCGATACCATGAGCGATTCGGGCGTCAGCGGATTGCGGTCGGTACTCGACATTCCGGTGATCGGCCCGGGTCGGATCTCGATGCTAACGGCACTGATGCTTGGCAACCGGTTTTCGATCTTGACGATGTGGGACGGCTGGCGCGGTCTCTACACCAAGACGCTCTCCGAACTCGGCCTTGCCGGCCACTGCGCCTCGATCCGGACCATCGGCGTCGCGCCCGACAGCCGCAACCTTTTGGCCGGCAAGGAAGATGAGATCTTGCCCCGTTTGCTGGCGGCGGCGATGCAGGCCGTCGAGGAAGACGGCGCCGATGTCATTTGCCTCGGATCCACCACCATGCACGAAAGCCACGCCTATTTACGCGAACGCCTGCCGGTGCCGATCATCAATCCGGGGCCGCTGTCCTACAAGATCGCCGAGGCGGTGCTTGGTCTTGGGCTGAGTCACAGCCGCAAGGCTTACCCGCAGCCCGTGGTTCTCAAAGAGGATATGTTTCACATCATGCTCGACGCCGCGGCCGCAGCCGAAGGGCGCGACCCCTAATCCTCAAGACCCGTCCCCGAAACACAGGATCCGTCATGGCCAAAGTTCTCGTCATTGTCCCCTTTGCCCTCGACGCTCAGGGCGTCGCCAACCGGCAGGCGCAGACCAAGGCCGTCAAACTTGGTCCTGATATCGAGTTCGATTTCCGGCCCGTAACCGCAGGTCCAACCAGTTTCATGTCCGCGCACGACTGGGCGTTGATGGAAATGGCGATTTTCGAAGCGGGTCTCAGCGCCCAGGACGACGGCTACGACGCCGTCTGCATCGACACCATGAGCGATTCGGGCATGGCACCCTTGCGCGCGCTGCTCGATATCCCGGTAGTTTCGCCGGGCAAGGCGTCGATGCTGTTCGCGCTGATGCTTGGGAACAAATTCGGCGTCCTCGCGCAATGGGACCCGGCCATCGTGCGCTATCAAAAAGCAGTGGCCGAATACGGCCTGGCGGCGCAGTGCGCGGCGGTCGAATCCTTCGATAGCCCGCCTGATTTTGCCAACCTGCTCGAGGGCAAGGAAGAGACGGTATTCCCGAAGATGAAGGCGGCCGCCGAGCGCGCTATCGAAAAGGGGGCCGACGTCATTTGCCTGGGTTCAACCACCATGCATCAGGCGGCGGCGTTCCTGTCCGATGCCCTGCCGGTGCCGGTGGTCAACCCGGGGCCCCTGACCTATCAGCTCGTCCAGACAGTCCTCGACCTCGGCCTCAGCCACAGCCGCACCGCCTACCCGGCGCCGCTCGCGCCCAAGCCCGCCATGGTCCACGCCATGCTCAAGGCCGCGGCCGAAACCGAAAAAACCTGACCCCGAGAGCCGGTCGCCGCGCCGGGACCGGTGGAAACGCCCATGATCGGCCGCCTGCCCGAAACCGACCATGCCGCCCTCAAGGCCCGCATCCCACTTCAAGAGTACGCGAGCGCCGAACAAGTCGCGGCCCAGATCCTGTATCTTTGTTCCGATCACGCGGCCACCGCCACCGGGACGGTTGTGAACATCTCAGGCGGGCTGGTTCTGGATTGACGGCATGACGGCGGCGAACGTGGATACCATCACCGGCTATCACGCGCATATCTACTACGATGACGCCTCGCGCGCCGATGCGGCCTAGGTGCGCGAGGAATTACGCCGGCGCTTTGACGTAAACCTCGGGCGCTGGCGCGAACACCCGGTCGGGCCGCACCCACAAGCCATGTCCCAGGTCGCCTTCGGCGCGAACGAGTTTCCGCAGATCGTGCCGTGGCTGATGCTCAACCGGCGCGGACTCACCGTGTTGGTTCATCCCGAAACCGGCGACGGCATGGCCGACCACGACGTCTACCCGCTGTGGCTGGGCCAGAAACTTGATCTCGACGTTGAATTCCTGCGCCGGTTTGCGCAAGGCGAAGTCAGCGCCTAGAGGCCGACCACGACACCCCCGTCAACGGTAATCACCTGGCCGGTGATATAGCGCGCGGCATCGGAGGCAAGGAACACGACAACATCGGCGATGTCCTCGGGCTCGCCGACCCGGCCAAGCGGGATCGTTGCTGCCGCCGCTTCAAGCCCGGCCTCGCCGACCGAATTGTATTCGTCGAGCGTTTGCGCTGAGCGGATGAAGCCCGGCGCGATGCCGTTGACACGAATGTTGTCTTTGGCAAGTTCGATCGCGAGCCCGCGCACCAGCCCCGCGACGCCGCCCTTGGCAGCTGAATACTGGACGTGTTCGTCCCAGCCGTAGGTTGTGCCCACTATGGACGCAAGGGCAACGATGTTGCCGCGTTTATTCTTGCGCATTCCCGGCGCCACGGCGCGGACGACCCGCATAACGCCCTTGAGATCGACATCGAGTGTCAGATCCCAGGCCTCGTCCGTCATTTCCGCAAGCGGCACTTTCTTGGCGATGCCGGCATTGGCGACCAAAAGATCGAGCGGGCCGTGGTTGGCTTCGACATTGCGAACCACATCGTCCACGTTTTGCGTGTCCGTCACGTCGAGGGCTTGAAATTGCGCCTCGCCGCCGGCAACAATGATCGCGGCGACAACCTCGGCGCCTTCACGCCCGAGCACGTCGGTAACCACGACTTCATAGCCGACCGCGGCCAGCGCGTGACAAGTGGCCCGCCCAATGCCGATGCTGCCGCCGGTAACCATTGCGATCGGTTTTGTCATGGCTCTACCTCCTTAGAGAAAAACGTCACCCCCATTGGGACTGAGAGTCTGACCGGAAAAGAACCGTGATTCGTCAGACACCAGAAACAGAAACGCGGGCACGATATCCTTGTCGACATCGCCGAAACGGTGCTTGGTCTGGCGCGCGAGCACTCCGTCCGGCTTGCCGGGCGGAACATCCGCCACCATCGGTGTCATAACCGCACCAGGGGCGACACAGTTGACGCTAATGTCGGCATCGCCCACTTCCATTGCGACCGTTTGGGTCAGCGCGATCACGCCGGCCTTGGCCGCGGTATAGTGCGCAAACAGGGGCGAGCCGGTGTAAGCAAACTGGGTCGCATTGTTAATGATCTTGCCGTAGTCCTGCGCGAACAGGTGGGGCAGGACATAGCGGGTGCACAGGAAGACGCTGCGCAGATTGATCGCCAGCATCCGGTCCCACGATTCGACAACAGGTGGGGCAGGACATAGCGGGTGCACAGGAAGACGCTGCGCAGATTGATCGCCAGCATCCGGTCCCACGATTCGACACTCATTTCATGCACCGGCGCCCAGTCATCGGCAACGCCCGCGTTGTTGACGAGAATGTCGATGCGCCCGAACTCACGAATGGCCTTGTTGACCGTGCTTTTGACCTGGCGTTCCTCGGCGGCGTTCGCCTTGACGATCAGGGCGCGGCGGCCGGCCTTTTCGATTTCGTCGCGCACGCGCCAGATATTGCGTTCGCCAGCCTTGTCCGGGTAGGTGGCGATCACATCGGCACCCTCGCGCGCGAACGCGACCGCGACCCCCTCACCGATGCCGCTGGAAGCCCCGGTGACGAGCGCGACCCGATTCTTCAACCGCTTCATAGCGCCCGGTCCCTAGAAGAACGCATCGCCGCCATTGGGGCTGACGGTCTGGCCCACCATGTGGCGCGCATCTTCAGATGCGAGGAATACGAATGCGGGAACGATGTCCCTGACCTCGCCAAGGCGGCCCTTGGGAATGTTGCCACGGATTGCTTCCAGGTGTTCGTCGGGAACACCTGCCAGAATGGGCGTCTTCGTCGCCCCTGGCGCCACGCAATTGGCGTTGACGTTGCGGGAGCCGATTTCCAATGACAACGCACGCGTAAACCCGATGATCGCCGCCTTTGCAGCACAGTAGTGCGCAAGTCCGGGCGAGCCAAGACTCGCAAGTTGCGATGCGTTATTGACGATACGCCCGTAGTCGGCGGCGTACATCTGCGGCAGAACGAAATGCGTACACAAAAAGACACTACGCAGGTTCGTCACGATCATTTGGTCCCACATCGCCGGCGGCATGTCTTCGACCGGCGCTGAGGAGGCGATTCCGGCATTGTTGACCAAAACGTCGATGCGCCCGAACCGTTTGAGGGCGGCGTTGACCATGCGTTTTACGGGCGCCTCTTTTGACACGTCCGCCTGCACAAGAAGCGCCTTGCGGCCCGCCTTGCGCACCGCCGAGGCCACCGCGCGGGCATTTTTTTCCTGTTTCTTGCCGGGGAAGTTGATCACCACATCGGCGCCCTCGCGCGCAAAGGCG
This sequence comes from uncultured Alphaproteobacteria bacterium, assembly GCA_964611585.1. Lineage (GTDB taxonomy): Bacteria > Pseudomonadota > Alphaproteobacteria > SHVP01 > SHVP01 > CAZTAK01. The sequence continues at coordinate 40,621 of CAZTAK010000005.1, read as the reverse complement.
ACGGCGACGCCGGCACCGATCCCGCTGGATGCGCCGGTGATCAGCGCAACCTTGTTCTTGAGCTTTTTCATATTTTTCTCCCTGCCGCCACGGCCCGAGGTCTTTTGCCCCGGTCCCCCAAGTCTATTGGAAAAAAGGAGGCCCCGAAATGGGGCCTCACAGTTTGATTCAGACCGCGGAGTTCCGCTGCCGCGACAGCCTGTGGTCTAGTTCAGGCTAAGGTCGTACCAGCGCACCGTATTGTCGGCGTGCCAGGTCAGGCCTTTGATCCTGTCGGAAAACGCCCACTGGGTCTTCCATTCTACCAGCGGCAGCCAGGTCACCTGCTCGGCCAGGATGTCCTGAATCTCAGCAAGCAGGGCATTGCGAACCGCGGTATCGCCTTCCACGATGGCCTTGGCGAACAGGGCGTCCACCGTATCGTTCGAGAAGTTGACCATGTTGTTGAGACCGCCCTTTTCGGTCGAGACAAAGAACAACTGCGTGGCATAACCCGCGTCGACGCCGATCGGCTTCTCCTGATCGTTGAGCGCAAACGGCAGATCTTTCTTGACCAGCTGACGATCGCCGTACTGGGTCTGCGGCAACGGGTTCAGCTTGACGTTGATGCCGATCTCACCAAGAGCGGTCCGGACAAGGGTGGCAATCGGGCCGAGAGTCGATTCCTTCTCCGCTACATAGGCAAGCTCGAACGCATCCGGGTACTGATCCAGCCCCTCCCCGTTCGGGAACCCGGCCTCGGCCAAAAGAGCCTTGGCCTTGTCCACGTCATAGTTGTACTGGATGTCCGATTCGTGGAAGCCCGGGTAGGACGAAGGAATTTGGCCCTGCCACTTGCTGGCCTGACCGAAGTACCCGTCGCGGATAATCCGGTCGTAAGGGATCGCGAACGCGATCGCCTGCCGTAGCTTGATGTTGTCGAACGGCGGGGTCTTGAAGTTCATGTGCAAGAACAGATTTTCGTTACCGAGCACGCCGGCGACCGTTACGCCCGAGGCGCTGCGAAGAGAATCAAACTCCTTCGGCGTCAGGTGCTCGACCACTTGCGCCTGTCCGGCCCGCAGGGTGACCAGCCGCTGGCCGCTTTGCGGCACCTTGCGGTAGATGATCCGGTCGATCGCTGCCTTGCCGCGGTAATAATCCGGGTTGGCGGTGACGACGAATTCTTTGTCCTTTTCCCAGCTTTCCAGGCACCACGGGCTAAAGCTCGGGACGTTCTTGTTGTTGAGGTATTCGTGGCTCCACGGGTCGTCGGCAGTCGCGTTCGCTTCCATCAGCTCTTTATCGAAGATGTGAAGCCCGAAAATCGTCAACACCGGCAGGAACAACTTGTTGTTCGCGCTTTGACGGAACTCAACCGTGTAGTCGTCGATCTTCTTGACTTCGTCGCCCAGTTTCTTGGCTTCGATGGCCTCGGGCGAATCGCCGAACACCGCCGGCGTAAAGTTGGCAAGCGACGCAACACTCGACAGGAACCAGCCGATTGGCGCCGCACCGCTGACCGACTTGGCCCGCGCCATGGTGTAGATCACGTCGTCGGCATTGAAAGTAGCACCCTCGCAGCCCTTGACGCCGCGGCGGAGGTTGAATGTCCAGGTGAGCGTGCTTTCGTCGAACGACCACGAGGTCGCAAGCCGGCCCTCGAACTTGTTGAAGTCGAAAATGCCAACGCCTTCGTCATTGGTACCGGCAAGCTGGTAGTACACCAGCGGTTCCATCAGATTATCGACGCCCGTCTGGGTCGTCGGGATGGCGATGGCCGCGCCGTCGTAATTGAGACCGGCCGGCACATCTTCGGCCAGCACCAGCAGGCTTTGCGCCTGCGCGGTACCTGCCAGCCCGGCCGCGAACGCCACCGAGGCTACAATTCTCGCAATATTTCTCACTTTCAGGGTCCCTCTCCACGTTTGTTTGGGCCGCGCACAGGCGGCGGGTCGCCCGCCGCCTGTGTCACTGCCGCGACTACAAGAGCTCGATTTTCTGCGCCCCCTTACAGCTTTCTTGGCGCCTACTGGGCCGGCGAAAAATCGTACCAGTGAAGCGCGTTGTCTGGATGCCAAACGACGCCTTTGATCGTTTCGGAAATGGCCCAGTTGGTCTTGAATTCGACGATGGGCACCACCGCCAGATCCACCATCAACTGATCCTGAATGACAGCGAGCAACTCGGCCCTCTTGGCGGGATCGCCTTCATTCAGGCTGGCGAAGAATGTTCCGTCAACGAGTTCGTTCTCATAGTTCATGGAATTGAGAATCCCGCCATTCTTGGACGAAACATACGACAGAAGCACGCCGTACCCGGCATCGACGCCAATCGGTTTGACATGATCGGTCAACCCCATGGGCAGATCCTTCTTGACCAGTTCCCGATCGCCGTATTGGGTTTGTGGAATGGGATCAAGCTGGATCGGGATTCCGACATCCCGCAATGCTGTCAATAGGACGGTCGCAATGGGTCCAAGCGCGGATTCTCTTTCCGCGATGTAGGTGAGTTTCATTGCATCCGGAAAGGCTTCGAGACCCTTGCCGCCTTCGTGCCCGGCCTCGGCCAGCAACTGGCGGGCTTTGGCCGGATCGTAGGCGAACTGTGTCGGCGAACGGTGATAGCCAGGATAGGAAGACGGGATCAGGCCCTCCCACTTCCGGGCGTCTCCGAAATAACCGGTTTCGATGATCCGGTCATAGGGGATGGCGTGGGCAATCGCCTGGCGAACCAGATTGTTGTCGAAGGGCGGCGCTTTGTAGTTTAGGTGAAGGAACAGGTTTTCGTTGCCGATCGCCCCCATGACCTGGATGCCACGCATACCCCGCAGGCTGTCATATTCCTTTGGCGTCAGGCGTTCGACGATCTGGGCCTGACCGGCCCGCAAGGAAATCAGACGCTGGCCGCTTTGCGGCACCTTGCGCACGATGACGCGGTCGAAAGCCGCCTTCCCGCGGTAGTAATCGGGGTTGGCATTGACGATGAAACTCGCCGATTTGTTCCAGCTCTCGAGACACCAGGGGCCAAACCCGGGCGCATTTTCATTGTTATTGTATTTGTGCGTCCAGGGATCATCTGCGGTCGCGTGCTCTTCCATCGTCTCCTTGTCGAAAATGTAGGCCGCGAAAATGGTAAGAACCTGAAGGAACAGCGGGTTGGGCCCCGACTGCCGGAACTGGACCGTGTAGTCGTCGATTTTCTTGACTTCGTCGCCCAGTATTCGCGCGTTTTCGTCGCCAAAAACGGCCGGCGTGAATCCGTCGATTGACGACACGCTGGCAAGGAACCAGCCAATCGGCGCGGCGCCACTGATCGATTTTCCCCGTGCATAGGTATAGATCACATCGTCGGCGTCGAAAGTCGCGCCATTGCAGCCCTTGACGCCACGGCGCAGGTTCATTGTCCAGGTCAGGGTATCGGCATCGAAGGACCAGGATTCGGCAAGCCGCCCCTCGAACTTATTGAAGTCCAAGAGCTGCACGCCTTCGTCGTTGATTCCGGCTTCCTGGAAATAGACTAATGGCTCGAGAAGATTGATCATGCCGGTATAAGTTGAAATCAACGACCCTGACGGACCGTCAAAATCAAGTCCGGCCGGAACATCTTCGCTCAGTATCAGAAGTTCGGCACCGCTGACCGGTGCGACTAGAGCCAGCACAACGCCCAAGGGCGCGAATATTCGCAGGAGTCTATTCATCGTAACCTCCCAAGTCCCCGTATTTGTTATCTTTTGGAAAATGTACTTTCGCGCTCGTGCCGGAGCCGAGTCAAGTGCCGGTTGGCCTGCCGCCAATTGGAGGCATTACGAGCCCGCTGCGAAAATCTCGATCAACTCGCCGGCGGCGCCACGCACCAGGACGGCCTGCCGCCCCGCATAGGGTTCCGCCGCAATGACGCGCGGGCCACCAATGCAATGCGGGCCTGGTTCCGGCAGGCTGCTGGCCTCAAAGGTGACGAGGCCGACGGCCGGCGGGAGTTCGCCGCTGTTGGTGGGCCGCGGGCTCAGATGGGCGCCGAGATCGTCGATCTCGATCTTGCCCGCGACCTCCTGCTCGCCCGCCAGCACCAAGGTGCACAACCGATGCTTCTGCCCCTCCGGCAGGTCATGCGCCTTGTTCAGAATTCCTAACGGAAGCCGGACATCGAGGCCGCGGCTGACCTCGAAATGAGTCTCATAGAACGCCCGTGCGGCCTCAAGGTCGGGACCCGCGAGAACGGCGATGAATATCCGGTCCACCGCGCCCATGACATGGCGGAAGGCGAAGTTCCGGATTTCGCCGCGTTGGGTCAGATAGACCACTTCGCCCGCTCGCCCGATGACCTGCATGGCGCGCAGGTCCCCGGCGATCCCGAGATCATGGGGCGGGCCGATCTCTCGAAAGACGGTGCCCGCGAGCGATCTCGACACCGCCTCGACATCGGCGACAACGAGTTCCATTGCCGCCCAGCCGAAACTCCGAAGGGGTTCATAGCCAGGGACCGGAGCCGCCTCGACGATGCGTAGCCAGCCCGGTTCTCCGCTTTTCGGCCGCAACAGAGCGCTCGCCCGGTCTTCCGTTGCCGGCGCCTGCCACAAACCTGCGATTTCAGCCGAGATGGGCCGCCGGTCGGCGACTTCGTAGCCGAAGTGCGTGACATAGTCGGTGACGCTGTCCTCGAAATCGGGCGAAGTCAGCGTCGCCAGCCCGAGAGGGCCCAATGCCGGCCGGTCCATCATGGCCTGACTATAGCGCAACGATGCGCCCGGTCACGCCTTGGCGTTGTTACGCCGATTGCGGGCCGGGATTGCCTGCTCACTTGCCGCCCCCTAGAGTGACCCCACCGGTCCTCTGGTCGATTTTCGGAGAGATACATGTCTGATTCCGCTTCCCGCGTACCCTTCGGACCCGTCGCCGGCGCCACCGTGACGGCAAAAGACATTTCGCGGGTGGCGGCGAGTTACACCGATTATCTCGGCTACCGCATCACTGCCGAAGGCGCCGTTAGCCCGGCGCTGGCAGACGCCTGGGGTACGTCCGCCCATGCCGGCACCCCCTTCATCAGCATGCAGCCCGAAAGCGGGGCGCGGCAATGGATCCGCCTGATCGAGGCGGAGCCCGTGCCCGGCTACATGCCGATGACCACGTTCGGTTGGCATTCGCTCGAAATCGTCGTCGACAACGTGGACGCAATTCCGCCCCGCCTTGAGGGATCGCCGTGGCAGATCATCGGCGAACCCCACAACCTCAGCATGAGCAAGACCATTCGGGCGATGCAGGTTCAGGGACTGGCACCGGAGGTGTTGTATCTCACCCAGACCAACCCGCATCTGGGCAAGGAACATCTGCCGGCGGCCCGATCCTTCATCGACCGGATTTTCATCGTCGTTCTCGGCAGTCCCAGTCTCGACGACGCCATGGCGTTCTACACGGCGCACTTCGACGTCGAACCGGGTGTCACCGCCGATGCAAAGATCAGCGTGCTGAACCGCGCCTATGGACTTGACCCCGACACCACTCACCGATTGGCGACGGTCAAGATGCGCGGCAAATGCCTGATCGAGATTGACGACTACCCCAAGGAGGCAAAACCACGCGCCACAGCCCCGGACAGCCTGCCCCCCGGAGTTGCCATGGTCGCGTTCGCGGTTGATTCGCTGGACGACGTGACGATCCCCTTCCTTGCCCCGCCCCTGACCGTCGCCGAGGGCCCTTACAACGGCGCGCGGGTCGCCGTCGGCAAAGGCGTTGCCGGCGAATTGATCGAATTGGTCGAAGGCTGAACGCGATGACGGACGCGGCTTCGGCGCCCCTCGGCGCGCTTGCCGCCGCCACGATAACGGTGCCCGACCTCGACGGATCGATCACCGCCTATTCCGAGTTCCTCGGCTACGGTGTCCGCGAACGCGGCA
>CAZTAK010000005.1:16295-34649 GCA_964611585.1 uncultured Alphaproteobacteria bacterium | reverse complement strand
GCGGCAACGGTCCGCCCGGCGTATTTCTCTGGAACGCCCTGTACGACACCGTGACCGACATCGACGAAACCGGAGCCGTTCAACCGATGGGGGCCGCGCGTTGGGTCAATATCGACCCAACGACTTGGGTGTTCTTCATGCGGCCGAACGTCCAGTTCCATAACGGAAAACCGGTCACCGCGCGCGCCATCACCGAGGCCGTCGCGTTTCTGATCGACAATGGCGGCAAATTGTCGGTTAGCCGTAACATCCGCAACGCCGGCATTATCGGCGCCAGACTGATCGACGACCTCACCGTCGAAATCAAAACCAGCCGGCCCAACCCGATCGTTCCAACTCAAATGGCGATCCTGCCGATCTTCGATCCCGACCAGTTCTCGTCTCTGGGGGTCGAAGGATTTACCGTGGAACCGGTTGGTTCGGGCCCCTACAAGCTCGACCAGTGGACGCCGAACGGCGTCGAACTCGTCCGGCACGACCCCTACTGGAAGGGAACCCCCACTATCGATCGCCTCGTCATGGAGGAGATTCCGGAAGGGCCGGCACGCGTGTCGGCGCTGATTTCCGATCAGATCGACATCGACATTGCCGTGCAGGCCGACGCCTTTGAAAGCGTGCGGGCCGCGGGCGGCACCATCGACGTCGCGCCGGCGCCGCGCGTTATGGGCATCACGCTGATCTCGGCGGGCCAGAAAGACGGTCGCGGGCTGACCACGCCGTTTGCCGACGTGCGGGTGCGGCGGGCCGTCAACCTTGCGGTCGACCGCCAGACGATCATCGACAACCTCCTTGGCGGCGTCGGCTTTCCCGGCATGTCGGCGGCCAACCGGAATACCTTCGGCTACAACCCCGACCTCAAGCCGTATCCGTTCGATCCGGCCGAGGCGCGGCGGCTTCTCACCGAGGCGGGCTACCCGGACGGCTTCGATCTCAAGGTGACGGCGACCGTCAGCGACCCCTCGCTCAAGCTTCTTTATGAGCAGGCGGTGAACGAGCTCAACAAGAACACGCCGATTCGCGCCGAGTTGATTCCGATCACCTTTGCCGTGTGGCTGCAGGACTGGCAACAGGGAACGTGGCCGGGCGACGCGTTTGGGTTCGGTTACTTCCTCGCACCCGAAATGGACGGGACCTCGACGTTCAATTTCGTCTCCTGCAACAAGAAGCCCGAGGTCTCGATCTACTATTGCGACCAAGAAGAGGCCGAGCTTCTGGCCAAAGCCAACGCCGAGTTCGATCCTGCGAAGCGCAAGCTCATCGTGCAGGAACTCCAGCGGGTCCACTTCGCGAACTCGCCGATCCTGGCTCTCGTCGAGTGGCAGGACACGATGGGCGTGGGCAAACGGGTGCGCAACTTCAAGAACGTGAACCTCAAGCTCAACTACAACGAGATGGACGTCGTCGACCAGACGCCACCGTTTTTCCGGCCGTGCGGATTTCGTATCCGCACGGCCTTTTTTTTCGCCTCGCGCTAGAGCAGCATCCGTTCAGGTGGCATCGCCTTGGGCGATTGCTGAACGCATAAAGCTGCTCTACCTTCTTGAAAAGTAGAGCAATTTTACCAGAAGGGCTTGAACCGCGCCGGTTCAATCCCTGCGTATATTGCTCTAGGCAACGGCGGCAAGTCCGCGCGCCGCGAAGCAGGCCCGCGCGCAGGCATCGACGATGGCGTCCGTATCGAGACCGTACTCGCGATAGAGATCCGGAACGGCGCCCGACTGCCCGAAGTGGTCGACGCCGAGCGAATAGACCCTGTGGCCTGCGACCGATCCCAGCCACGAAAGCGCCGACGGCGAACCGTCGATCACCGTCACCAGCGACGCCCCCGGTGCCAGTCGCGACAACAGCCGCACCGCGTGCGCGGGTGCAGGCCCCGGCGTACGCCAGTTACGGTGCAGACGATCTGCCGAGGGCACCGCCAGCAGTCCGGCGCCGGGAATGTCTTCGAGGATTTGTCCATGCGCCGCCACCGCTTCGGGCGCCACCGTACCCGCATAGGCGATGGCGAGCGGCGCGCCCGAACCCGGCGCCACCTGCCAGTAGGCGCCCGCCAGCACGTCGTCGGCAATGGCCGGATAATCCCGTTCCGGCTGATCGATGGTTCGGGTCGAAAGCCGCAGATATACCGAACCGCCACCGTCCGCCTGCATGTGCCCGAAGCCCCATTCCATGATCGCGGCGAGTTCGTCGACGTAGGCCGGTTCGAAACTCTCGAGCTTGTCGATCCCCATGCCGATCAGCGGTGTCGCAATCGACTGATGCGCGCCCCCTTCGGGCGCCAGCGTCAGCCCTGAGGGCGTCGCCACCACCATGAAGCGCGCATCCTGATAACAGGCATAATTGAGCGCATCGAGGCCGCGCATGATGAAGGGATCGTAGAGCGTCCCGACCGGAAACAGGCGTTCCCCGAACAGCGGCGCCGAGAGGCCGGCGGCGCCCAGAAACAGGAACAGATTGTGTTCGGCGATGCCGAATTCGAAATGCTGGCCCGCATCAGACATCGACCATTTGAGCGGCGAAAGGACGTTTTCTTCGGCGAACACGTCGTTGCGGGTGATGCGGTCGAAGATTCCGCGCTGATTGACCCAGGCCCCGAGGTTGGTCGAGACGGTGACATCGGGCGAGGCGGTGACGACGCGCGCGGCGAGGTCCGAGTCGCCGCGGCCGAGTTCGTTCATGATGCGGCCGAAGGCTTCCTGGGTTGCCATTTTCGCCGCCTGGGGCGCGGCCAGCGAGGGCACCGAAATGGCGTGCGCGGTGCGGTGGCGCGGGCCTCCCTTGGTGAACGGCGCCGCATCGATGAACGCCTGAAGGCGGTTTTCGGCGATGTCGAGGCCTTCGAACCTGTCCCATTCCCTACCCTCGCCGATCGCGAAGGCGGCACGGAATTCTTCCATCTGGACCTCGGTCATGAGGCCGGCGTGATTGTCTTTATGGCCCGCGAACGGCAGCCCCCGGCCCTTGACCGTGTAGGCAATGAAGCACGTCGGCTGTTCCGCCTGGGCGGCCGCAAACCCTTCCAGCACCGATGTGAGATCGTGACCGGCAAGGTCGGTCATCAGCGTGTGCAGCGAGACGTCGTCGTGCTCGTCCAGCAGCGCCTTGATGCCGGCGGTGCGGCCGAGGTCGGTCTGCAAATGCTCGCGCCAGCCCGGGCCGCCCTTGTAGGTCAGCGCCGAGTAGAGCGAGTTGGGGCAGTCGTCGATCCAGCGCAGCAGCGCATCGCCGCCCGTCTTCGCAAAGGCATCGTGCAGCCGCTTGCCGTACTTGAGTATGACCACGTTCCAGCCGGTGGTTTGGAAAATGTCGTCGAAGCGCCCGAACAGGCGGTCGGAAACGGTCGAATCGAGGCTTTGCCGGTTGTAATCGACGATCCACCACAGATTGCGGGCGTCGTGTTTCCAGCCCTCGAGCATCGCTTCGAACACGTTGCCTTCGTCGAGTTCGGCGTCACCTAGGAGCGCCACCATGCGCCCGGGCGAAAGATCCGCGGGCAGCATTTGGCGCGCGTCGAGATAGTCCTGGATCAGCGAGGCAAACAGGGTTCCGGCGACGCCGAGACCGACCGAGCCGGTCGAGAAATCGACTTCGTCGTTGTCTTTGGTGCGCGACGGATAGGATTGCGCGCCGCCGAGCGCGCGAAAATTTTCGAGCTGATCGAGGGTCTGGCGCCCGAGTAAATATTGAATCGCGTGGTAGACGGGGCTCGCGTGCGGCTTCACGGCGATGCGGTCGTTGGCACGCAGCTCGTGGAAATAGAGCGCCGTCATCAACGTTACCAGCGAGGCCGACGACGCCTGATGGCCGCCGACTTTGAGACCGTCGCGGTTGGGCCGGATGTGGTTGGCGTGGTGGATCATCCAGGTGGAGAGCCACAGAATCTTCCGTTCCAGCACCTTCAGGCAGGCGAAGGTCTCAGTGCTGACGCCGGGAACGGGCGAGGCCGGGGCGGCGAGGGCGGCGGGATCGTTCATGGGCCAAACCTAGCAGGGGCTGCCGGACCGGATGTTGCGAATTGAGCGGTCTGGCCGCTAATATTTGCAATCATATGCCGAACAAGTCATAGTTTACGCAATATTATGCGGCCAAACGATCTCGACACGATCGACCTCAGAATTCTCGGCCGGCTCCAGGGCGAGGCGCGGCAGTCCAATGCCGACCTCGCCGCGGCGGTCGGCCTCTCGCCGTCGGCGACGCTGCGGCGGGTGCGCGACCTCGAGGCGGCGGGAACGCTTCGCGGCTACGTCGCCCTCGTCGATCCGGCGGCGCTCGGCCTCGGCGTCAGCGTATTCGTCAACGTCACCCTCGAACGCCAGATCGAACCGGCGCTGGAGGAATTCGAAACGGCGATCCGGCAATGGCCCGAGGTGATGGAGTGCTACCTCATGACCGGCGATGCCGATTATCTGCTGCGCGTCGTCGTGCCCGACCTGCCGGCCTACGAACGATTTCTGATGGACCGGCTGACGCGGATCGAAGGCATCGCCAGCATCAAGTCGAGCTTTTCCCTCAAACAGGTCGTCTATCGCACCGCCCTGCCGATGCAACACCTCGGGTTCCGGGCCGAAGCGCCGAAGTAATCCCGCCGCATCTCTGTTTTTGCCAAACGAACCCAATCCGCGGGTGCCGGTGGCACAGCGTCCGTGGCCGCAGGCGCGGGTTTGCACCCGGTCCCCGGGCCGGATAGCGCGCAAAAACGAACCCAAATCGAAGCCAATTCAAAGCCATTTGCCACGATAACGAAGCCAATCCGAACCCGATACGAAGCCATTACCTACCCGTTACGAACTCGAAACGAAGCCGCTAAGAAGCCGCTTGCCGCGGCAACGAACCCAAACCAACGCCAACTCGAAGCCCTTTATGAGCCGGGGCGGCATGAATCCCTGGTCAGACACTGTGATCCCAAGCCCGACACTGGCGTTTCCTTTCCGCCGCTGGCGCGGGGCGCCGCCACCGGGCGCTGCCCGGTCCGGGCGGTCTATCCTATATAGGATAATATTCCGAAGTGGCAATGGGGCCGCGGCGGCACGGGATAAATCGGAATCTTTGGCCGGGTCGCGCACGGGAAAAGCTCTAGCTGACTACCCCCGCCGGGGGTCGGGTGACTGGGGATCGCCTTCACCGGATGCCCGACGTAACCGCTTCTGAAAGCGTACCCACGACACCCGGTCCGCCAGAACGGCGAGCGGCAGCAGCACAGGTGTCAAGATGAGAGACAGCCCGACCGCGTTGGTAAGGTCCCAATCGATTGCGAGCCGGACGACGATCTGTGCGACCAGCAGGAACGCGACGGTCTTGGTGTAGCTAAAGGTCACGGCGCGAAGAGATTGGCGCAAATGGCCTCGATGCTCCCAATGCGGCCGAGGTGGCCGCACTCGACGCGCGATGCAACAATCGAAGAGCGTGGGTTACGCCGCCGCGCCCGGTCCAGTCAGCCCGTGCTTTTTCAACAGGTTGCGCAGCTGGTGATAGCTGAGCCCGAGGTGGCCGGCGGTGCGGCGCTGGTGATGGCGGTTGGTGTCGAGCGCGGCCTCGATCAGGCGGCGTTCGAGGCCTGCGAGTTCCGTGCGCAGATCGAGCGGCTGCGTCCCGTCGGGAACGCTTAGCGAAGGCGAACCCGGCACACCGGAAGACGGGCGTGCCGATGCCCCCTTGGCCGCCGCCCCGGCCGCCGCCTCCCCGGTCGACTCCTCCCCGGTCGCCGGGCCGCGCGCGGCCCCGGACCCGCCCGGCACCCGCGGCCGGTAGGGCGATTCGAACGGATCGAACACGATCGCCGCAATCTTTCCGCCCGGGGTTGGCGCGGCGTGAACCGCGCGTTCGACCACGTTCTTGAGTTCACGCACGTTGCCGGGCCAGGGATAGGCGATCAGGTCGTCCCTCACCGCCGCCCTGAACCCTGAAAACGACTCGCGCCCGAGTTCGGCCGCCATGGCGCGGGCAAAGGTTTCCGCCAGCAGCGGAATGTCGTCGCGGCGCGCGCGCAGCGGCGGCAGCGTCACCACGTCGAAACCGAGACGGTCGAGCAGGTCCTGCCGGAAACCGCCCTGTTCCGCCAATGCCGGCAAATCGACATTGGCCGCCGCCACTACCCGGACATCGACCGCAAGCGTCGCCGACGAACCGACGCGCTCGAACTCGCCGTATTCGATCGCGCGCAGGACCTTTTCCTGCACGGCGGGCGAAGCCTGGGCGATCTCGTCGAGGAACAACGTGCCCCGGTCGGCGAGTTCGAACCGGCCGCGGCGGCGCCGCACGGCGCCGGTAAAGGCGCCCGCCTCGTGGCCGAACAGTTCGGTTTCGAGCAGCGTTTCCGCCAGCGCCCCGCAGTTGAGTTTGAGGTACGCCCGCTCCCAGCGCGCCGACAGGTAATGCAGCCGGGCGGCGATCAGCTCCTTGCCGGTGCCGCGCTCGCCCACCACCAGCACCGGCCGGTCGAGCGACGCCAGCGCCGAGACCCGGTCGAGCACATCGAGAAAGGCGGGTGACTGGCCGACTAGAGCCGGCAGGTTGGCAGCATCGTTTGGCATTTCAATTATGCTATTTAGTGGCGTAAATCGCTATTTTCAAGCTATTTCCGCGATATCTAAACAACGGGTTTGACCGGCTCCTGACCCATTTTTTCTCGTTATATCAACGCGTTAACGGGATATCTCCGGGCTGGCATGGCTTGTGCGATAGAGGGTAGGAAAACCCCGCACGGAGCCCGAACCCAATGAACAAGCCATTTGCCCCCCACGCCCCCGGATCCCGGACACGGGCCCGGATGTGGCTTCCCGGATTTTACATGGTGACGTTGGACGCCGTTGCAGTGTGGTTGCGCCACGCCCGCAGCGAACGCGAGTTGCACCGCTTCGGGTCGCGCGATCTGGCCGATCTCGGCATGTGGCGCATTCGCGCCGACTGACCCCCTTGATCCCCGATACCCAGAGGAACAGCCATGAAAAGCGAGACCTACGATTTTGACGACCGCTACGAGGGCCCCACCGGCCCGTGGCGGCGGATCGGCCACCGGCTGGCCAGATACGTCCAGAGCCGAAGGCTGGACCATTGGATCATGTTTCTCGCCGGCGCCGTGGTCGGCTCGATCCTGGGCTGACAGGCACCCGCGCCTCTCGAATCGCCGCCAAGCATATTGGCCCCACGCCAAAACGCCCTACATAGAGGAGAACCGCCATGGGTATATTTTCGCGACTGACCGACATCATCAATTCCAACCTCAACGCGCTGCTCGATCAGGCCGAGGATCCGGAAAAGATGGTGCGCCTGATGATTCAGGAGATGGAAGACACCCTGGTCGAGGTGCGCTCGACCGCGGCGCGAACCATTGCCGACAAGAAGGGCCTCAACCGCAAACTTGATTCTCTGTCCGCGGCCCTGGAAGACTGGACCGCCAAGGCGGAACTTGCGCTTTCGAAGGGACGCGAGGATCTCGCGCGCGGCGCGCTGCTGGAACGGAAGAAGCTGGAAAGCGCCGCCGCGAGCTTCCGCGGCGAACTCGAATATCTCGACGAGGCGCTGGCCCGCAACGACAATGACGTGGCGCGGCTCCAGAGCAAGCTCGACGAAGCGCGCGCCAAGCAGAAGACCATCCGGGCCCGGCACGAGAGCGTCGGCGTGCGGATCAAGGTCCGGCGCCAGCTGCACGATTCGCGCATCGAAGAGGCGTTCGCCCGTTTCGAGCACATGGAACAGCGCCTCGACTCGGCTGAGGGCGAGTTGGAAGCCTACGATCTTGGACAGCGCAAGACGCTGGCCGACGAAATCGACGAACTGGGGGCCGAAGGTGAAATCGATCGGGAATTGTCAGACCTCAAGGCCCGCGTCGGCGCAAAGGAGTAGGCCGCGTATCGCATAGCGGCGCGGCGGCACAACAAGAACCATAAACAGAGGCGGAACGACGATGGGTGAGGACTTCTTCTTGATCACGATGATCCTGTCGCTGACGGTAGTGGCTCCGATCTGGCTCACATTCCACTACGTCACCCGCTGGCGCTCGACCAAGACGTTGACCGGCGAAGACGAGAAGATGCTGCAGACATTGTGGGACAGCGCCTCGAAGATGGAGGCGCGGATCATTTCTCTGGAACGGATTCTCGATGCCGAGGCGCCCGGCTGGCGCGGCCAACACCGTGACGTTTCATGAAACCCTTCCGCCGTAGCCGGAGCCGGAGCCGTAGCCGTCGCCGGAGCCGCTACTGTAACGGCCGCCCGAGCCCCTCGAGGCTCTACCGCAATCGCCGCAAGGGGCGGGTGATGGGCGTGTGCGCGGGCCTTGCCGATTATTTCGGCATCGACCCCCTGCCGCTCCGAATCCTCGCGGGGGCGGGACTGTTCTTTTTCACGGTGCCGACGCTGGTCGCCTATTTCATTGCCGGCTGGGTCCTCGAAGATGCACCGGACGATATGTTCGAGAACGAGGCGGAAAAAAAATTCTGGCGCAACGTGCGGACCGAACCGCGCGGCACCACCCGCGATCTGCGCCACAAGTTTCGTGAGAACGAGGAGCGCCTGCGCACCATGGAGGCGCACGTGACCTCGTCCGAATTCGAACTCAACAGAAAGTTCCGCGGCTTGGATGATTGACGCCGCTTAGCCGCCGCTCGACGAAATCAAACGCAGCGCCGCCCACCGCACGGACGATGCGGGAATTCCGGAAATAATTTCCGCCGCCTCGACGGGTAGTGCGTCGGGCGCTTGCCCGGAAAAAGTGCAACACCACCCGCGGCACGGCGGGTGCGGGAATTCTGGAAAAGATTCCCGCGGCCTCGACGAGTAGCGCTTCAGGCCCTGATCAGGGTCCAGGAACAGCCGTCGGGGGCGCGAATCGAACACGCCGGGCGGCCGAATTCGTCGGGCACTACCGCGCTCACCTCCGTTGCCTTCGCCGCCAGCACCCTTTCGCGCATCGCCTCGAGCGCGCGCACGCGCAAGGTATAGAAGCCAAGGCCGAGGCGGCCCGGCCCGGCATCGTCACGGTGATCGGCGACAGAACTTCGCTCGTTGAAGCGGATGATCTTGAGCCGCCCCGAGCGCCGTCCCTCCGGTGCGTTAGTCGAGCGCGGATCGTCGAAGTCGATGACGTGAAAGTTTTCGCCCTCTTCGAGATTGAATATCAACCGGCCGCCGGTCGATTCCTCGAACGCCGATTCGACCTCGCTCTGACGCGCGAGGCCCAGTACCTGGTCGTAGAAGGCGAGCTGGGCGCGGCTGTCGTCCTGGATCACGAGACAGCAATGGGTGAACTGGCTGGTGCGGAACAAACAGGCCGGGTCGATGTGACCGTAGAGCGGCAGGTCGAACCCCACCAGTTGGATGAACACCTGGCGCCACAGCGGCCTGACCATCGCCATTTCGCGAACGCCCGGCAGCGCTTCGAAGAACGGCTCGGCCGTGCCCGGCGGGGCATAACTCTCGAAGAAGGGCGGCACGCATTTGATCGCGGCGCCCTGGGCGCGCAGCGCCTCAGCGTGCTCGCCGAGGGTGTAGATGTCGGCGGTGCGCGTGCCGGTCCAGAGCGAGCCCAGCGCCCTGAACGGCGTCATCGCCAGGCCCTCGCCGGTGGGTTTGTCCCACACCATCAGACGGACGAGGCCGTGATCGGCGTCCTGATGATGGAGCCGGACCGAGGTGAGGTCTGAGTCGACGCCGTAGAGCCGCTTGGCCTCCGCCGCATCGAGCCGGCCCGTCGGCCCGGCGCGATAGCCGAAGCGCTGCCAATAGCGGATCGCGCCGATGGCATCCGAGACGCCAAAGGCGGCCTCGAACAGCCCCCCTTCCGCCCCCGGTTCTTGCCTTTCGCTGTCGAGTGTCATGGTCGCTCCTCCGGCGCCGTCCCCCCGCGCAGCGCCTTTTCGAGACTGAGAGAGTAGCAGATCAGGCGTTCGTCCTCGCCGCCGGCCGCGTTGATCAGAATTCCGGTCGGCAGGCCGCGCCGGTCGCTGCCGGAGGGAATCGTGAAGCCGCATAAATTAAAGAAATTCCCGATCATGGTGTTGCGCAGCGCGCGCAAATTGGTGGCGTGGTACAGCTCGTCGTCGGCCTCAAGCGGTGCAATTTCGGGCGCCGTGATCGCCACCGCCGGCATCGCCATGAACGCGGGTCCGTCCATGGCCTCGGCAAGTTCGGCGATCAGCCGCGCCCGGGTCTCGCGAATCGCGATCAGGTCGTAGGCGCTCTGGTCCTTGCCGATGCGCATCCGGCTGACAACGCGCTGGTCCATCGATTCGACTTCGGCGCCTTCGATGAAATCGCGAAACGAGTAGTAGGCCTCGGCGGTCGCAAGGGTGCCGTGACGCTTGGCGAGGTCGAGCATCTGGTCGAAGGGTTCGAACCGGCGGCGCTCGATGGCAACGCCCGCCTCGGAAAGTTTCGCGAGCGCATCTTCGAAATTCGCCACCACAGCGTCCTCGGCGCCGTCGAAGACCAGGTTCCCGGGCACCAGCACGCGGCAGCCCTCGAGGTCGGCCGGGCGCGGCGTCGCCACCATGCGCCCGCACAGCGCGCGTTCCAGCAGTACGCAGTCGGCGACCGAACGCCCGATCGGCCCGATGGTATCGAGCGAGAGCGCGAGCGCCTGGACGCCCTGCTTGTCGATGTGGCCCTCGGAGCATTTGTAGCCGACCAGCCCGTTGAAGGCGGCGGGAATGCGCACCGATCCGCCGGTATCCGTGCCGATTGCAACGGGCGCAAGATCGGCAGCAACCGCGACCGCCGATCCCGAAGAGGACCCCCCGGGGGCGCGCGCTGTCGCCGCATCGTGCGGATTGCGCGGCGTGCCGTAATGCGGGTTGAGCCCGAGGCCCGAAAACGCGAACTCGGTCAGGTTGGTCTTGCCGAGCGAGATCATGCCGGCTTCGGCCGCGTTGGCGACGATGGGGGCATCGGTTTCGGCGGCGGCGCGGTGGCGATAGATTTCGGAGCCGCAGGTGGTGACGGCGCCGGCAACGTCGATCAGATCCTTCCAGGCGATGGGCACGCCGTCCAAGGGCCCGCGCGGGGTTCCGTCGCGGTAACGCGCGGCACTTTCTTTTGCTTCGGCGCGGGCACGATCGGCGCACACCGAAATATAAACCGCCCCATCGGCGGCGGCGGCAATGCGATCGAGGTAATACTCGGTCAGCGCCACCGGATCGGTTTCGCCCGCCCGCAACCGCCGGCCGAGCTCGTGCACGCTGAGCCCGGCGAATTCGCCCGCGCCGCTCATGCCGCCGCCCGCGCCCCGAGCGCGTTGAAGGCCGAGAGCGAGCCCTCGATGTCCTCGCGCGAAAGGTTGCGGACGATGAAGACGATGCGCGAGCGCCGCTCCCGATCCGGCCAGCGCGGCAGGTGAATGGGCGGATGGACGATGTGCTGGACGCCATGCACGGCCACCGGCGTCTTCATACCGGCGACGTGCAACAGACCCTTGACGCGCAGCACGTCCTCGCCGTGGCGCTGCAACAGCATCGAAAGCCAGAGGCCGAACGCGGTCCAGTCCATCGGCGTATCGAAGGTGAGGCAAAAGGCGTGGATGCCGCCGTCATGGCGGTTGATGTCGTGCCGGTTGATGTCGTCGGCGTGGACGTTGGAGCGTTTGCCGGTGTGGTCGCGGCCAAGGGCGCGGCCAAGGCCGCGGGTGGAGTCGCGTGCATGGTCGTGTTCGGAGAACGCCTCGGCGTCGATCCAACGCGCCACCTCGTTGGATTTTGTGCGCGGATCGTAAACGTCGTTGGTGAGCAGTTTGGCCGCCGTCAGGCAATCGGTCTGGCTGTCGAACCGGGGCGCCGAGGGATTGAGGCGGCGGAGCTGATCTTCGAGCGCGGCAAGGTTTCGCCCGTCGGCAAGATCGGTCTTGGTGATGACGATCCGGTCGGCGACGGCGATCTGCTTGCGCGATTCATCGTGGCGCCGGTGTTGGCGCGCACCGTTGACGGCATCGACGGTGGTGACGACGTTGCCGAGCCGGAAGTGGTGGCGGATCACGTCTTCCGCCATCAGGGTGTAGATCACCGGCGCCGGGTCCGCCAAACCTGTTGTTTCGATCACCAGCCGCCGGAAACGCGGGATCTGCCCGCGCTCGCGGCGCGAAAACAGGTCCTTCATCGACACCGCCAGATCGCCGCGAATCGTACAACAGAGGCACCCGGACTGAAGCAGCACGGTCGATTCATCGACGCGTTCGAGCAAATGATGGTCGAGCCCGACTTCGCCGATTTCGTTGATCAGCACCGCGGTGTCGGCCATGCCGGAATCGCGCAACAGGTGCTGCAATAACGTCGTCTTGCCGCTGCCGAGAAAGCCGGTGATGACGTTGACGGTAACGAGATCGCGCGTCATGCGGCAACCGCGCGCCGTTTGGCGCGGCTGCGAGACGAAGACGCGCTGGAGGCAGGTGCACCGGAAGGGGGCTCACCGGAGGCGAGTGCACCGATCAGGCCGGGATCGAGGGGATCGCAGGCGCTTCCTGTCATCGCCTCGGCCGCGGCCCAGAGCGCGCCGAAATGATCGATCACCGCGGACGCGCCTTTGTGGTTCGAAAGCACGAACGAGGCCCCCTGCCAGTCCGCGAGGCAGAGCCCGTAGCGCCCGAGCACGCCGTTGGCAAGCCGCACCTGATAGGCGCGTTCGCGCCGCCGGGTTTGGGCGACGCTGCGCTCCTTCAGGCCCCCGGTGGCACGCCCCGATTCGGTCCAGTGATCGCCGCCGCCCAAAACTCCGCACAACCCGCACACCGCTCGACTCCTTCAGTTGGAGGCCCCGTCATAGCACGCACGCGCAAGGCGGGGGTAGGCACTGAATACGGCCCGGTCTCAACAGGAGCGGGCGCGATGAATCTGGCGCCCGCCGCCGCGCGAGTCTGTTTCTTTCGGCGCGCCGCCTTCTTCTTTGCCGGCTTGCGCGCCGCTGACTTCTTCACCGTTTTCCTGGTGACCCGCTTTGCCGCCGTCCTGCGCGTGGCTTTTTTGGCCGTCTTCTTGCGCGGGTTGCGTTTCCTGAAGTCGAGCGCGATCTCCTCGAACGTCACGAAGCGCACGCCCGGGTGGCGCGCAATGTGTTCGTGCAGGCGTTCGTGCATCAGCAGCACCTGCGGGCGGCCCGACACGTCGGGGTGGATGGTCATGGTGAAGGCGGCGTGGTCGTACTCGCGGTAAACCCAGTCGAACTGGTCGCGCCACATCTGTTCGATGTCGCGCGGGTTGACGAATCCATGAGAATTCGGCGCCTTCTTGATGAACATCATCGGCGGCAGGTCGTCGGTGTACCAGTTGGCCGGAATCTCGATCAGGCTGGTTTCGACGCCGCGCTTAAGCGGCTTCATCCAGGTGCGCGGGTGCTTGGAGTAATCGATCGGCGTCCAGGAATCGCCGACGCGCACGTAGTGGCACTGGAAATCGTGATTCATCAGCGAGTGGTCGTAAAGGATGCCGCGTTCGAGCAGCAACTCGTTGGTGACGGGCGAAAATTCCCACCACGGCGCGACATAGCCGCGCGGTTTCTTGCCGGTGAGCTTTTTGATCAGCGCGATGCACTTGTCGAGAATCGCCGTTTCCTGTTCGCGCGTCATGGCGATCGGGTTTTCGTGACTGTAGCCGTGGATGCCGATTTCGTGGCCGCGTTTGTGGACCTCTTTCATTTCCTTCGGAAACGTCTCGATCGAATGGCCGGGAATGAACCAGGTCGTTTTGATGCCCCAGCGGTCGAACAGGGTCAAAAGACGGGGCGAACCGACCTCGCCGGAAAACATGCCGCGCGAGATATCGTCGGGCGAATCCTCGCCGCCGTAGGAACCGAGCCAGCCGGCCACGGCATCGACATCGACGCCATAGGCCACCAGAATCTCTTTTTTTGCCATCGGAACCTCCCTTGAAGTGCGTCGGCAAAAGCCCGAAGCTGTTGCGCCAATCTACCACGGCGGCCCGGCAATAGCACCGGCCGCACCCCGCCAAACCACCGCCATTCGAGGGAGGAACCCATGATCATCGATTACCGCGCCTATACGTTCCGGGTCGGCACCATTCCGGCTTTTTTCGACCTGTTCGAAAAGGAGGGAATGGCGCCGCAGCAACGCGTCCTCGGCAATTTCATGGGCATGTACCGGCACGAGACCGGCCCGGTCAATCAGGTGATTCACATGTGGGGCTACGACAACGTCGCCGAACGCGAGCGCCGGCGCGCCGAATTGGCGGCCGACCCCGAATTTCTCGCCTACGTCACAAAGGCACGCGATATGATCACCGATCAGGATGTGCGGATTCTGGTACCGGCCCCGTTCTCGCCCGACAACAAGAAATAGACCAAACCAAGAAACGAGGAGGAAGACGACGTGAAACTGATATTTACCCCCAATCCCGAATACGTTCACAAGGTGCTGGTGGTGGCGCACGAAGCCGGCGTCCTCGACCGGATCGAAATGGAACGCCAGGTTCCCTTTGACGAGGATACGGAAATCTGGCGCTACAACCCGCTCGGTAAAGTGCCGGCGTTCGAGATGGACGACGGCTCGCCGCTCTACGGCGGGCTGGTGATCTGCGAATACCTCGATTCGTTCAACACCACCGCGCCGCTATTCCCCAGGGACGAGACGCGCTGGCAGGCGCTGCGCCAGATGATTACGGGCGACGGCGTGTTCGACGCAACAACCCTGATCCGGGTCGAAAGCTGGCGCCCCAAGGAAGAATGGCACCGCGACTACATGCTGCGCGAACGGCGCAAGATCATGGGCGCACTGCGGCATCTCGAGCACGACGCCGAAAGCTGGACGCCCGAGGTGTTCCACATCGGCCATGTCACCACGGCGGGGGGCCTCAGTTATCTCGATCTTCGCAACCCGATCCGCGATTGCGACCTCGAACCGGGCGATGCCAATTGGGAATGGCGCGACGATTCTCCGCGACTGGCGAAATGGCTGGATGAAATACGGCAGCGCCCGTCGCTGGCACACAAGGTAACTTTGCCGAAATAGGGGGGGGTGACAAGAAGGGAACTTGACCATGTTGTCGCATATTTCGCTTGGTACCAACGATTTCGACCGCGCCGTCGTCTTCTACGACGCGGTGCTGTCTGCCCTTGGCTACAAACAGGTCATGAGATTCGAGCAGGCCGCCGCCTGGGGCGATCAATTTCCCGAGTTATGGGTTGGCCCGCCGCTCGATGACTCGAAACCGGCTGCGCCCGGGAACGGCACCCATGTGGCGTTCACGGCAAAAAGCCGCGCCGAGGTCGATGCCTTTCATCAGGCGGCGCTCGCCGCCGGGGCCACCGACGCTGGTGCGCCGGGCCCCAGGCCCCAGTACGGGCCCCTCTACTACGGTTCCTTTGCGCTCGATCCCGACGGCCACAAGATCGAGGCCATGTGTATGGCGGAGGAATAAGAGACCCGGGCGCGCATCGCCCGGGACGCGGCGGGGGCAGCTCGATCTTCGCATCCCGATCCGCGATTGCGGCCTCGAACCGGGCGATGCCGGTTGGGAATGGCGCGAGGTTTTTTTTGCGACCCGCGAAATGGCTGGACGGAATACGCCTGCGCCCGCCGCGAGCGCACAAGGTGGATTTGCCGAAGTAAGGGGGACGCCTGGCACCAGCTATCGATTCAGGCGATAGACCACGCGCTGAAAGCGAACCGTTGCCAGGGCGAGCAGCACCACGGCATAGACGACGCCGCCGGCCAGCCACAGATAGGCGGGGCCGATTCCGGCGAGAAAGGCGCGGTACGCCTCGATGATAAACCCGGCCGGCGAGACCAGGAAAACATAGCGATACCACTCGTCCCCCAGCATGAAGGTAACGATCGGGCCGACGACAACCACACCCAGAACGCGAAACAGGACAAGCGCCTCGATTTTGTTGCGGGCAATGGCGGGGACGGCCAAAGCAACCGTTGGCGCCAGAAGGGCGGTGACAAAAAGCAGCGCCGCCCACTCAAGCGGCGGCAGCGCAACCACCTGCGTCAAAACAACCCCGACGACCCCGGCGATCAGCGCTGCGGCAAACGCCAATACACTGCGATACAACAACAGCGCCGCCGTCGGCACCGGCGTCACGCTAAGCACGTCGCGAACGCCCGTTTCGGCCTCTTCCACCAAAATGAGGCCGACGACCATGCCGATCCCGACCGCAAAAAACAGGAGCAGGGCGATGAGGGCAAAGGCGAGGAACGGTCCTGTTCCCCACTCCAGCTGGTAAACACCCATGAGGCGCACGACGATGAGCGTGATCAGCATCGCTGCGACAATGAACACCAGGATTCCCTCGCGGACAACACTGCGAATGTCCGCAAGCATCAATGTCAGGAACACGGTCACCGGCTTAGTTCCCGTCGCCGACGATCTTACGATCGAAGGCCCGAAGCGCCCAAAACCAGCCAATGGCGATCCACAGGGAAAGGTAGGAAACGGCGTAGACCCATTCGAGGCGACCGAGCGAGGCGGGCTCAACCGCGCCGTTGAGCAGCAGCAAGCTGGCGTGAGAGGGAAGGATCGCCATGAACCATGGGTCAACAAAACCGAGCAGACCGAGAATTGGCAGCATCAGTACGACCATCAGCAGTATCGCCCGCGCCAGATAGGCGTTGACGGACGGCACACCGGCAACGACGACGAAACTCCATAGAACCGCCATGGCGCTGGTCAATGCCAGAGCCAACAGCACCACGCCGATGTCCGCGCGGTCTCCGAAATCAACCGCGACCATTACGTAGCCGCCGATCAAAGAAAGAACGGTGAGCGACACGGACCGAGCGAGGACGAATAACCATGCCGGCGTCGGCGTAACGCCGAGCGCGTTCAGCGTTCCCTCGGTCTTTTCCATCAGCACCAGAATGCCGACGAAAAAGAAGGCAAGAACACCGGATTCGGTAAACAGAAGAAACGCCACCTGCGACGCCGGCAGTTCCAACGGAATGATGGCGATCATGCCGGACAGCAGCGCCACCACCACCGCCACACCCAGATAGATGTAATAGCGGGCCTGTATCCGCACTTCCCAGAGAACGAGGCCCCAGACCCGTGCCATCGCCCTACTCCGGCGCCGTCAGGGTGACGCCCGTGACTTCGGCGAAGACCTTGTCGAGAGTCGCCTCCTGGCTGTGAATGGTCTGGACACGTGTATCCCGCAGCAGCGCATGGAAGCCCTCGTCTTCAGCGAGGGTATCGATCGCAAAGGATTCGGCTTTGTCGCTGCCGTTCAGGCTGTACTCGACGCGAACGCTCCGCTTGCCGTGCTGGTGCTTGAGGGCCTCGGGCTCATCGATAGTGACAAGCCGGCCACCGACAATAAACGCGACCCGGTCACACAGCTCGTCGACGTCGTGCATGTTGTGTGTCGTCAGAATGACCGTATTGCCGCGCTGCTGCCGTTCGCGAATGAGTTTCTTGATTTGCGCGGAGTTGACCGGATCGAGGCCCGCGGTCGGCTCGTCGAGAAACAGAAGTTCGGGATCGTGCGCGAGCGCGCGCACGAAGTTAAGGCGCGTCATCATCCCTTTTGAAAAATGTCCGACGCGCTTGTCGGCATCGCCGGTGAGACCAACCATGGCGAGAAGCGATTCCGGGTCGGCCACCGGTCCCTGATAGAGCGAGCCGAAGAAGCGCAGATTTTCGCGCGCCGTCAGTTTCAGGTAATGAAACGGAAATTCAAAACCGACGCCGATGCGCTGGTAGTATTTCCAGTTCCAGTCGGGCAACGCCCGTCCGAAGATGCCAACGTCGCCACGGTATCGCCGATTGCGTCGCGTCAGAACGCCTTGCAGAGTGGTCTTGCCCGCCCCCGACGGCCCAAGCAGACCAAAGATCTCGCCCGGCACGACCGCGAAAGACACGCCGCTCAACGTTTCTGCGTCGTTCCCCGGATAGGTGTAGTGCGGGTCGCTGACTGTAATCACAGAGGTTCTCCCGCAAGGCGCAACCCGTTGCGGTCCTTACTTGGGTGTCGTCGTTTGGCGTTGCAAGGAACGCCGCCCGAGGCACGGCCTTCAAACCATAGCGCCGCGCTTTGGCCGCACCCAGTTGAAGCCACCGCTCGCCCTCCGCGCCGTTATGCCGCAGGCGCGCTAACCGGCGGTAATACCGCCGTCGACCACGAGTTCGGTCCCGGTGATGTAACTCGCTTCGCCGGAAGCCAGAAACAGGATCGCGTTGCTGACCTCGACCGGCTCGCCATAACGGTCGAGCGGGACATGGGCGGTGCCGGCGCGGCCATCGCCGCCCAGCTTTGCCGCGCCCGATTGCGGCACCAGCATCGGCGTTGCAATCGGCCCCGGCAGCACCGAGTTACAGCGGATGCCGAGCTTTTCGCGGGCACATCGGACGGCAACCGATTTGGTGAACTGCGAGATCGCCGCCTTGCTCATGCCGTAGGGCGGGCGCCCCGGCCATC